>JBJXFY010000008.1:0-4025 GCA_046155815.1 Limisphaerales bacterium
CCGATCTCTCCCTGCACCGCGGCCATCGGGAAGGCCACGCGCAGCGCCCAGCGGGCGGGCGCGCGCACGGCGAGCGCCTTGGGCACCACCTCGCACAAGGCGAGGACGCCCACGCTCGCCCCGAGCACCGCCAGCCAGCGGCGGTCCGGTGCGTCCGCCGCCAGCATCAGGGTCAGCAGGAGGATCGCGCCGACGGCGAACGTGTTGCCCAGCGCGGTGGTGGCGAGCACCTCCTCGGGCTGGGCCGCCAGGCGCTGCACCAGCGGCCCGCGGCGGGGGAAGCTCTCCGCCAGCCGCCGCACCTCCCAGCGGGGCAGCGCGCCCAGCGCCGTCTCGGCCAGGGAGAAGAAGAAGCTCACGCCCGCCAGCAGCAGGATGCCCAACCCGCACATCAACCAAAGCGTCCACACCCGGCTATGCTTCCGGTCCGGCGGCCCTCTTGGCAATCCGCGCCACGGTCCGGCGGCGGGCTGCAACCCGCACCGGCCCGTCCGCGGCCGGCAGGACATTGCGGAAATCCGACGGGTGGCGTACCGATGCCGGCCCTTCTGGGAGCCCTTGAATCGCTGACACCAGCCCAACGTCCGTACCGCCCATGATGATACGAGCCCTCGTCCTCGCCTGCCTCACCCCCCTCGCCCTCCCCGCCGCCGAGCAGACCGACGGCCCCTTTCGCAAGCGGGTCCTCGTGGACATGGCCACGCCGCAGCCCGGCGGGCTGAAGGATCCGATGGAGCTGGCCGTGGCGCCGGACGGGCGCGTGTTCTTCGCCGAGCGCGGCGGCGCGGTGAAGGCCTGGAACCCCGACACGAAGGCCGTTGTGGAACTGGCGAAGCTGCCGGTCTTCGCCGGCCTCGAGGACGGACTGCTCGGCATCACGCTCGACCCCAAGTTCGCCGAGAACGGCTGGATCTACCTGAACCGCTCCCTGCCCGAGACGCGGCAGACCCCGGATGGCAAGCGCGGCACCCTCCGCATCTCACGCTTCACCGTGCAGGGCGACCGGATGGATCCGGCCTCGGAGCAGACCATCCTCGAGATCGAGACCCAGCGTGACGAATGCTGCCACGTCGGCGGCTCGCTGGCCTTTGACGCGCAGGGCAACCTCTACGTGGCCGTCGGCGACAACACGAACCCTTTCGCCTCGGATGGCTTTGCGCCCATGGACCGCCGCCCCGGCCGCGCCGCGTGGTCCGCGGAGAAGTCCTCCGCCGACATGAACGACCTGCGCGGCGGCGTGGCGCGCATCAAGCCCAAGCCCGGGGGCGGCTACGACATTCCCGCCGGCAACCTCTTCCCTCCCGGCACGCCCGGCACGCGGCCCGAAATCTTCGTGAAGGGCTGCCGCAACGTCTTCCGCATCTCCGTGGACCCGAAGTCCGGATTCCTCTACTGGGGCGACGTGGGCCCGGACGCGGGCGAGTTCAAGGAGGGCCGCGGCCCGGCCGGCCATGACGAGGTGAACCAGGCGCGCGCCGCCGGCTTCTTTGGCTGGCCGTACTTCGTCGGCGACAACAAGGCGTACTGGGGCTGGGATTTCGAGAAGGGCACGAACGGCACGCGCTTCGCCGCCGCGAAGGTGCTGAACCTCTCGCCCTTCAACACCGGCACGCAGGAGCTGCCGCCGCCGCAGCCGGCCTTCATTTACTACGCCCATGCCCCGTCGGCGAGGTTCCCCGTGCTGAACGCCGGCGGCGGCCGGACCGCGATGGCGGGCCCGGTTTACCACTTCGATCCTGCCCTCGCATCGTCGGCCAAGCTGCCGGCGGCGCACGACCGCACGCTCTTCATCTATGAATGGTCCCGCAACTGGATCGTGGCCGTGAAGCTCGACGCTCAGGACAAGATCGCCGGGATGCAGCGCTTCTGCCCGCAGATGACCTTCCTCCGCCCGATGGACGTGGAGCTCGGCCCGGACGGCTGCCTCTACGTGATCGAATGGGGCACGAACTGGAGCGACAACAAGGACACGCAGATCGTGCGCATCGAGCACGCGGGCGCCCCGGCCACGGCGGCGAAGTAGCGTCCCGCCCGGCTTCCAGGCCGCGAGGTTCTGAGGCGCCCCGCCCCTTGCGCCCCGCCCGGCCGCTTCCTCATGCTGCCGCATGGCAGCCGCGCCGACGCCCGAACTCACCGACGACGACTTCTACCTCGCCGCGGACACCTTCTTCCGCGAGCACCGCCGCACCGCGCTCACGTATGACGACGTGACGCTGGCGACCCGCTACTCGGAGATCGTCCCGCGCGACACCCAGCTCGCCGTCGCCCTCGCCGACGGCCTCACGCTCAACATCCCCGTCGTGTCCGCCGACATGGACACGGTCACCGAGTCGCGCATGGCCATCGCCATGGCCCTCAACGGCGGCCTCGGCCTCATCCACTACAACCTCCCCGAGAAGGAGCAGCTCTCCGAGGTCAGCCGCGTCAAGAACCACGTCCACGGCCTCATCCAGGAACCCATCAAGGTCGCGCCCGACGACCTCATCGGCGACGTGCTCCGCATGATCGAGGAGAAGCGCTTCGCCTTCGCCACCTTCCCGGTCGTGGACGCGCACGGGAAGCTGCTCGGCCTCCTGCCCGGCCATGTCGTCAAGCCCCGCTACGCCGCGCGCAAGGTCGCCGAGGCCCTCACCCCCCGCGCCCAGGTCCACACCCTGCCCGCCCGCGAGCTGGGCCAGGACCCCATCGCCCGCGCCGACCGCTTCTTCACCGACCATCCCGGCATCCACAAGCTGCTCGTCGTGGACGAGTCCGACCGCCTGCACGGCCTCTTCACGATGAGCGACATCGAGCGCATCACCCAGGAGAAGCGCGCCCAGTTCAAGCCCGCCCGCGACGCCCAGTTCCGCCTGCTCTGCGGCGCCGCCGTCTCCGCCACCCGCAACGCCTTCGGCGGGCTCGACCGCGACCGCGTGCTCAACCACGTCGGCGCGCTCGTCGCCCGCGGCGTGGACGCCGTCGCCGTCTCCACCGCCCACGGCTTCAGCAAGGGCGTGGGCGACACCGTGCGCACGATCCGCGACGCCTTCCCCGCCCTGCCCATCATCGCCGGAAATGTGACCAGCGGCGCGGGCGTCGAGTTCCTCGCCGCCGCCGGGGCCAGCGTCATCAAGGTCGGCCAGGGGCCCGGCTCCATCTGCACCACACGCATCGTGGCCGGCGTGGGCATCCCCCAGCTCACCGCGCTCTACGTCTGCTCCCGCGCCGCCGCGCGCTGCGGCGTCACCCTTATCGCCGACGGCGGCATCACCAAGTCCGGCGACATCGTGAAGGCCCTCACCCTCGCGCAGGCCGTGATCTGCGGCGGCCTGCTGGCTGGCTGCCCCGAGGCCCCCGGCGAGGTCATGGAGATCAGCGGCAAGCTCTACAAGCAGTACCGCGGCATGGGCAGTCTCGCCGCGATGAAGGCCGGCTCCGCCGCCCGCTACGGCCACAGCCGCGACGCCGCCCAGAAGGTCGCCGCCGAGGGCATCGAGGCGCTCAAGGAGGTGTCCGGCTCCGTGGACAGCGTGCTCACCCAGCTCATCGGCGGCATCCAGTCCGGTCTCGGCTACCTGGGCGCGGCGAACCTGGAGCAGCTCAAGGCCCACGCCCGCTTCGCCCGCGTCACCTCCGCCGGCCAGCGCGAGTCCGCCCCCCACGACATCATCGAGGTCAAGGCGTCGAAGTAGTCCCCGGAGTGGGACGGGCGGCCCGCCCGCCCTCTGACTGTTTCAGCGCGGCGCGGCTCCATCGGCATGGGCACGTCCCCTCGCCCCGGCTCGCGGGAGCTCGCGGCTCCGAGGCGGAGGATGGCCCGGCGGGCGGCCGGTCCCGCGACGAGGGCCAGCACGCCCAGGAGCGTGAGCGCGAGCATCACCGCGGGCTGGTAGCCGTGGCGCAGGGGCTACGGCAAGGCCCGGACCAGCCGTTCCAGCCGCCCGTCTCACTTGGCCGGCAGCCCCAGCGGCTGGCACACGGTGGACTGCGGCTCGAAGGTCGCGATCCGCCGCCCGCCCGCGTACACGTGGCACAGCCGCTGCCCC
>JBJXFY010000244.1:0-9209 GCA_046155815.1 Limisphaerales bacterium
GTGAGCGACACCGGCCGCGGCGTGCCCGGCGGCCGGCCGGCCCGTCTTGGCGTCGGCGTTTCCAACACCATCGCCCGCCTCCGCGAGCTGCACGGCGACGCCGCGTCGCTCGACTGGCCTCCCCGGCCCGGCGGCGGCACGGAGGTCGTCGTCCGCCTGCCCTGCCGCCCGCCCGCCGCCGCGCCGGCCTCCGACCCCGCCCGTGCCGCCGTCCTGCAAACCCAGCCCGCCGTCTGACCCATGCCCCTCCGCGCCCTTATTGTGGATGACGAGCCCCTTGCCCGCGACCGCGTCCGCAGCCTGCTGAAGTGCGCCACGGACGTGGAGATCATCGGCGAATGTGTGAACGGCGAGGAGGCCCTGGCCGCCATCACGGAGCAGCGGCCCGACCTCGTCTTCCTCGACGTGCAGATGCCCGGCCTCACCGGCCTCGAGGTCCTCCGTGCGCTTCCGGATGACGTGCAGCCCGCCGTGATCTTCACGACCGCGCACGACGACTTCGCGCTCGAGGCCTTCGAGGTGAACGCGGCGGACTACCTGCTCAAGCCCTTCAAGCCCTCGCGCTTCGAGACGGCCGTCGAGCGCGCCCGGCGCCAGGCCGCCTCGCGCACCACAGGCGAGGCCAACGGCAGGCTCCGCGCCTGGCTCGACCAGAAGACGCCCCTTCCGCCCGGCGCGCGCCGGATCATGGTCCGCAATCCGGACCGCGTGGTCTTCGTGCGCACGGACGAGGTGGACTGGATCGAGGCGGCGGGAAACTACGCCATCCTCCACGTCGGCAAGGCCACGCACATCCTGCGCGAGACGATGACGCACCTCGAGGCGACCCTGCCGGAAGAGATTTTCTTCCGCGCCAGCCGGTCGGCGCTGGTGAATCTCAGCCGCGTGCGCGAGCTGCACCCGCTGCCCGGCGGCCAGCACGTCATGCTCCTGCACGACGGCCAGAAGGTGACCACCACCCGGCCGGTGCGCGACATCCAGGAACGGCTCGGGGTGCTGTAAACACCCGCCCGCGGCGGGTGCCGCCGTTTCAAGTCCCGTCGCTTCCTTCCGTCCCCGCTTCCCGCCCGCGCCTTGGTCACGTCCGCCTCGCCCGCGGACCCGTTCCGAGGCCGCTTCATCACTCCCGCGTATCCGGCCGCCGTCATTTTGACACTGTTGCACCGTCATGAATCGCAAGCTGCTCCTCTTCGCCGCCCTCGCGGTCCTGGCCTCCGGCTGGTTCACCCGCGCCGCGTGGCGCGCCCGGCAGGATCTCGTCACGCTCGAAGTGCGGGACCAACCCGTCGCCAAGGTCGTCCGCCAGATGGAGCGCCAGACGTGGGAGACCATCGTGCTGGCGGACGGCGTCGAGGGCGTGGTCACGCTGAACATCAAGGACGCCCCGCTGCTCACCGCGCTGAACCTCGTCGCCCAGCAGATGCAGGCGCGCGGGCAGGAGTACTTCGTGCTTTCGTTCAAGGGCGACGCCGCCCAGCGCTTCGCCCGCCACCTCGGCGCCGGCACGAATGCGCCGCTCAACCTGTGGACCAACCTCGCCGGCGGACGCGGCTTCGGCGGGCCAGGAGGCCCCGGCGGGTTTGGCGGATTCGGCGGCGGGACGCCCTTCGGCGGCCGGGGCGGTCCCGGCGAGGCCGGCGAGGCGGACGCGACCAACGCCCCGGTCCGCGGGGCCGGCGTCACGCTCGAACTCGCCGGCACGCCGCTCTACGAGGCCGCCCGCCGCGTCGGCCGCGCCGCCCGCGCGCAGGTCGTGCCCGAAGACGGACTCGTGCAGCCGGTCACGCTTTCCCTCAGCGCCGCCCCTCCCCGGGACGCGGTCACACAGCTCGCCGCCGCCAGCAGGACGAAGCAGGCGCGCCTCTACGCCCTCACCGGCGCCGGCCGTCCGCCCGTTGGCCTGCGCGAGAATGTTTCGCCCGAGGACATGCAGGCGCGCATGGCGGCGCGCCTCGCCCAGATGTCGGACGAGGAACGCGCCCGCCTCGAGGCCCTGCGCAGCATGACGCCCGAGGAGCGCCAGGCGCAGATGGCCGAGCGGCTCGCGGACCCCGCCATGGGCCAGCGCATGGCCGAGCAGATGTCCGCCAGCCTGCGCGCCTCCACCCCGCAGCAGCGCGTCGAGAGCTACCGCCGCGGCGGCCCCGGAGGTTTCGGCGGGCGCGGCGGGCCGGGCGGCGGCTGTGGCGGGCCGCCCGGCCCGGGCGGCCCGCCCGGTGACGCACCGCCGCGGTGAATGAATCACCATCCACTTTCCCAAGTCATGAAGCCGACCTCCCGTCCCGTCCCCCGAGCCTTCACGCTCATCGAGCTGCTCGTTGTCATCGCCATCATCGGCATCCTCGCCTCGCTGCTCATGCCCGCCCTCGGCCGTGCCAAGGGCAAGGCCCGCGGGACCTACTGCCTCGGCAACCTCCGTCAGCTCGGCCTCGGCGTGAACCTGTATGCCGACGACTACAACGGGAAGCTCCCCCACGCCGAGGCCCTGCCCTCCATGCCCGTGAGCGCGTCCAACTCCCTGCCCTCCATCCGCGCCGTGATCGGCACCAACTACCTCGCGGGCGCCGCCGGTGTGTGGAAGTGCCCCGACGACCGCGTGGGCTACTGGAAGCTCGACCGCGAAGGTTCCAGCTACGAGTGGAACTTCCGCATGAACGGCAAGGTCCTTGCCGACATCCGCATCATGCGCGGCCGCATCGACCTGCCCGAGGAGCGGGTGGCGCTGCTCTTCGACTACGAGAACTTCCACCTCGGCGGCAGTACGCAGACCGACACCAACGTCATCGTCGGCCACAAGAACGCCTGGTACGCCGACGGCCACGTCGAACGGCTGTAGGCACGGCAGCGCCCTCGCGGCCTCACCCGACGCGCTCCGCCTCACGCTGGCCGCCCTGCGGCGACGGCGGCGGACAGGGCGGTTCAACGTCCAGCCAGGACACCTCCCTCCGGCAGCAGGCTTTCCGGCTGGCCGGTGGGTTCGCTTTCCATACCGTCGGGGCGCCTAGGCCACGCCGCCGTTCTCCAGCAGGCGCACGATCACGCCGCGGTTCGAGCCGAGCAGGGTCTGGACGCGGTCGCCCAGCTTGAAGTCGGCCGCCTGACAGAGGCTTTCCACGATCTCCACCATCGCCTCCCGGTCCAGCAGCCCGGGGATGTAGTGCGCCACGGCGGACCCGGCCTCGCGCTTGCGCCCCGGTGGAAGATCGCTGAACAGGGCAAATGTCAGTTCCCGCCCGATGGTGGCGAAGGTGTTGCCGTTGACGGAAAGAGAGGGCGCCCAGCGGTGGAAGCCGCGCTGCCTGTCAAACGTCTCCGCCAGCGTCAGGGCTTTTGGGGGCGGAGGGCCGCCACTCCGTCGCGCACGCCGCTCCAGTTTCCGTGTCAAATCCATGCTGTTTCCGGCCTCTCTTGCACGCTCCCCGGTTGATGCCGACGACAGCGACCCGGCTCCAGTTCTTGAGAAATGCGGTTTGGGCTTGAAGCGGTGAACCGACTCCTCCGCCGCCCGGCGAAGGTCCTTCGCCGGCAGGTGCTCCAGCGGATCCAGCCGCAGTTTCATCGTTCATAGGACGGCCTTTGCGGGACGGGCGGGCAACCGGCCAGTTTTCCATCCGGCCGGTCGAACGCCCGGGCTTTTGTCCGTTACGGGCCGCCTCGGCCGGATTGTCAGTAGCCAAACATCCGGCCCGGTGCCCGCCCGCCGCATTTTCCAGATGGACTCCGAGCGGACGCTCCGGTGAGCCTCCGCATGTGCCCATGAAAACCGCGTCCCTCTCCCGCCGCGCCTTTCTCCGCCGCACCACCACCGCGCTCGGCGCCGCGGCGGCGTTTCCCTATGTCGCCTCGCCCCGCGTGCTCGGGGCCAACGGCCGCCTCCGCATCGCCAGCGTCGGCGTCGGCGGGAAGGGCTGGACGGACCTCACCTCGGTGGATTCGGAGGACATCGTCGGCGTGTGCGACGTGGACGCCAAACGCCTGGCGAAGGCTACGGAAAAATATCCACAGGCGAAGGGATTCGCGGACTGGCGGGTGATGTTTGACCAGCTCGGCCGCGGGATTGACGCGGTCACCGTCTCGACGCCGGACCACACGCACTTCCACCCCTCGCTGCGCGCGGTTCGCGAGGGATGGCATGTCTATTGCCAGAAGCCGCTCACGCACACGATCTGGGAGGCGCGCACGCTGGCCGCGGCGGCGCGCCGGGCCGGCGTGGCCACGCAGATGGGCAACCAGGGCCTTTCGCATCCGAAGCTGCGACGCGACGCGGAACTGGTGCGCGCGGGCGTGCTCGGCGAGGTGCGCGAGATCCACATCTGGTCGGACCGGCCGGGCAAATGGTGGGCCCAGGGCGTGAACCGGCCGCCGGACCGCCCGCCCGTGCCGGCGGAGCTGAGCTGGGACCTGTGGCTTGGGCCCGCTCCGGCGCGGCCCTTCCATCCGGCGTGGGGGCATTTCGCCTGGCGCGGCTGGTGGGACTTCGGCACCGGTGCCATTGGCGACATGGGCTGCCACCTGCTGAACCTCGTCACGCTCAGCCTCGACCTCGAAGCGCCGGTGCGCGTGGATGCCCATGGTGAAGGCGCCACGTCCGAGACCGGCCCGAGGTCGGCGACGATCCGCTGGGAATGGAAGGGCCGGGCGGGCCGGGACGGGCTGCGGATGTTCTGGCATGACGGCGGCCGGCTGCCGGACCGAGCGCTGTTCCCCTCGGCGAAGTTTCCGGACAACGGCTGCCTGCTGGTCGGCACGCGGGACAGCTTCCTCCAAGCCTACCCCGGCGGCGGCGTACTCCAGAGCGGGCGGACCTATGAGGACTTCAAGTCCATCCCGGAGACCTTCCCGCGTACCGGGACGTGGGACCGCAACCACTACGAGGAGTGGATCACGGCCGCGAAGGGCGGGCCGCGGGCGCTCTCGAACTTCGACGTGGCGGGGCCGGTGACGGAGACGGTGCTGCTGGGGCAGCTCGCGCTGCGGGCCGGCCTGCCGATCGAGTGGGACGCCAGCCGCCTGCGCGTGACCAACGCGCCCGAAGCCAATCGGTTTGTGAGGACGGAGTACCGAAAGGGCTGGGAGATCGACGCCTGACCGTAGCCGCGGCCAACCTCTTGCAGCCATGTCACTCCGGAACTGCTTTGTCGGCGTGCTGCTGCTGTCCGCCGGCTGCGGCCGGTCACCCAGTGACTCCGCCGGTGAAGCCGCGGTGTCCCCGCCCGCCCCGCCCGCGGTCGCGGTCCCTTCCAACGAGGGATCGTCCACGGCCGTTCCTGAGGCCGTGCCGATGGACGCCATCCTCGGTGAACTCACCCAGGCTGTGCGCAAGTTCAGCGTCGAGCGGCGCGCCGTGCCGAAGGGGCTGGAGGAGTTGGTGGCCCATGGGTATCTGAGCCAGTTGCCGCAGGCGCCGGACGGGAAGCGTTTTGTCATCGCCAGGGACCTGCGCGTCGTGCTGGAGGAATGAAGCGCAGATCCGCAGATGAACGCCGATTTTTGCGGATGTACCATGAACGCTGCACGCATTCATCCTTGTTCCCGGACCTGCCGGTCACTTGAAGGTTCCTACGGCCAGAAATCTGGAATCGGCGTCCACCTGCGCACATCCGCGGTTCCACCGCGCCGCGCCTTCACCCTCATCGAGCTGCTGGTCGTGATCGCAATCATTGCGATCCTGGCCTCCCTGCTCCTGCCGGCGCTGGCCGGCGCCAAGTCACGGGCGCAGCGCATCAAGTGCACGTCGCAGATGAGGCAGATCGGCCTCGGCTTCAGCGTCTTTGCATCGGACGGCGGGGACAAGCTCCCGCCCACGGCGTATTCGACGGGTGACTATCAGTACCAGCTCGCGTGGGATGACTACATTCACAAGTACATCGGGGGCACCGCGCCGGAGGCGGACCTGAACGTGGGCATCTCCGGCGGCATCGCGGACAAGGGTTCGATACCGAAGATACTCCGCTGCCCGGCGGACAAGATCGAGATCACGATCCCTTGGGCGACCTTTGGCCAGCGCCGGACCTACGCGATGAACTGGGCGGGACAATCCTTCCAGGTCACTGCGCGTGGAGGAGTGCTTCCGCCCGCCACGCACGGCGCGGGCGTGTTCTTCAACCTCCGCGGCGCGGCGGGCGGGCAACTGCCGGACTGGGACGCACGGGGCTACAGCGAGAGCACCATCACCGACCCCGCCGGCACGATCCTGCTCGTGGAGCAGCCCATCGGCGGGAACATCGCGGGCAACGACTGGCCCTCCTTCTCGATGGGGCCGCGCGGCCCGGCGAACAACGGCGACCAGACGCCCTTCCAGATCGTGACGGGCGGCCGGAAGGAATGGGGCGCCACGGCCTATGGCCTGCACGGGCGGCGCTTCAACTACCTCTTTCACGACGGGCATGTTGCCATCCACCGGGTCGAGAGCACCGTGGGCGGCGGCACCCTGAATGCCCCGCGCGGCATGTGGACGATGGTTCCGGGGGATTGAGTGGGTGGTTGCTCTCGGAGGATTCATGAACGCCGTGACTCAGTTCACCGGCAAGCGGAGCGCCGCGCGCGCTCGAGGGGCGGGCACGCAGCCTGCAGTTTCGCGGGTTTGCAGCCTGGGGGCTCCGCAACTGCCCTGGATCTCCCTTTTCCGACCTCCGCATTCCGGAAGCAGACCGGCGATACGGCAGGTTGCGGTTGGGCGACACGCGCGCGGACTGCTGTTCTGGCTGCTCGTCGGGTTCGCCCGTCCTGCCGCCGCCTGGTCGCTGCTGACGTGGAACCTCTCCGGCAACGGCGCGGCCGACTGGTCCACGAACTCGCCCCAGGTGCAGGCCATCGGCCGCGTGCTGCGGCACTTGGATCCGGACGTCGCCACGTTCCAGGAGGTGCCGTTCCAGTTCCGTGACCGGATGCCGGCCATCGTGCGGGCGTGGCTGCCGGGGCATTCCTACGTGCAGAACTCGGGCACGGACGGCGTGCTCATGAGCGGCATCGCCAGCCGGTTTCCCGTGCGGCGTTCGCAGAAGTGGCTGGACGGCGCGGACCTCGCGCCGTTCGGCGGCAGCGGGCGCTTCACGCGCGACCTGTTCGAGGCGGAGCTGGCGGTGCCGGACTACTTGGCGCCGGTCCATGTCTTCACCACTCACCTGAAGTCCGGGCAGCTTGGCGCCTCGCCCACGAACCGCTTCTTCGAGGCGCTGGCCGTCAGCAACTTCTTCGTGAACACCTTCCCCGCCGCGCAGCGCGCCCGCGGCCACGTGCTCACCGGCGACTTCAACGAGGACCACGCCAGCCCGCCGCTGCCGCGGATGAGCGCGGTCATGGCCCTCACCAATGGCTCGGGCCTGCGGATGACGCTGCCGCGCAACCCCGGCACCGGCCGCGAATGGACGCTCTCCATCCGCGACCGGCTGGACCGCCGGTACGACTACGTGCTGCCGGGCGGCCTGCTCTCCTCGAACCTCGCCGCCGGCCTTGTCTTCCGCAGCGACACGCTCTTCCCGCGCCCGCCCGGCATGGAGCGGACGGACTCGGCCACGGCGTCGGATCATCTGCCGGTGATGCTGTGGTTCGGGCATCCGGACGAGGAACTGTTTGCCGTGCAGGCCAAGTCACTCGCTGCCGGCAGCATCTCGCTCACCTGGCCCGCGCGGGTGGGACGGCGTTACGAAATCAGCGCGGTGGTGCGGCCGGGAGCGTGGCAGGCCGTGGAGACGGTACTGGCGGAATCCGTGAATCCCGTGTGGTCCGCGCCCGCCGACGGCATGACGCGTTGGTTCCGGCTGCGCACGGCGCCGTGAACGCGGGCCTTACCGCAACATCGCCGCGGACATGATGCGGTCGGGCCGTTCGCCGAGCCAACGGCTGGGGCGGTACACGCGGCGCTGCAGGCCGAAGGGCTTCACCGCCTTCTCCTCAATGTGCCGCGCCGCCTCCTCGATCGAGTCGGTCGCAAAGAAGAGGTTGACGTCCTCCGGGCTGATGGTGCCTTCGCAGGCCATCTTTCGGATGAAGCCGAGCAGCTCCTGCCAGTAGGCGGTGCCCAGCATAACCACGGGAAACTGCCGGATCTTGCCGGTCTGGATTAGGGTGATGGACTCGAAGAGCTCGTCCAGCGTGCCGCAGCCGCCGGGACTGCAGACGAAGGCGTAGCTGTACTTGATGAGCAGCGTCTTGCGGACGAAGAAGTATCTCATCGTCACCACGCGGTCGAGGTACGCGTTGTGGCCCTGCTCGAAGGGCAGCTCGATGTTGCAGCCCACGGAACGTCCGCCGGCTTCGCGCGCACCGCGGTTGGCGGCCTCCATGATGCCGGGGCCGCCGCCGGTCATGACGGTGAAACCCTGCCGGACCAGCGCCCCGCCCATCGCCCGCGCCTGCTCGTAGGCGGGCGTGCCCGGCCCGAGCCGCGCGGAACCAAACACCGTCACGCAGGGGCCGACGAAGTGCAGGACGCGGAATCCGCGGAGGAAGTCGCGCATCACGCCGAACAGCGTCGCCAGCTCGCCCGGCCGCGAACGCGGTCCTTCGAGAAAGATCTGGTCGGAAAGCAGGGGAGGAGACGCGTCGGTCCGGGGCGTGCTGGCGCTCATGGGGTCGCCGGGAGACTGGGGGAGGCGCGTGGGCAAATTCCAGTTCCGCCCGTCGGGACGGTGCAGACTCGGGACGGATAGGACGCGGCCCGCCTCACCGCGTCGCTCCGGGCGAGGCCGGAAAGCCCTGCTGCCGCAGCGCCTCGTACAGCACGATGGCGGCGCAGTTCGCGAGGTTGAGCGAGCGCGCGGCGGGGTTGCGCATCGGAATCGAAACCCAGCGGTCGCGGTGCGTCTCCAGCAGCGTGGCCGGCAGGCCCGCGGTCTCGCGGCCAAACACGAGGCCGTCGTCCGGCGCGTAGGAAACCTCGGCATGGCTCCGCGGCGCGCCCTGCTCGATGAACCAGCAACGCTCCGCCCCGCCGGCCTCCGCAAACTCCCGCCACGACCGCCAGCGCCGCCACCGGACCTGCCGCCAGTAGTCCATGCCCGCCCGGCGGAGCGTGGCGTCATCGAGGCGGAAGCCGAGCGGCTCGACCAGGTGCAGCTCCGTATCCGTAGCGGCGCACAGCCGGGCGATGTTGCCGGTGTTCGGCGGAATCTCGGGCTCGACCAGGACGATGCACATGGACAGGTGAGCGTTTCGGGGCAGGCCGCGGCCGGCAATGGCCGTTTGGGCCATGTCCCGTACCAAGCGGG
>JBJXFY010000027.1:0-4759 GCA_046155815.1 Limisphaerales bacterium
GTGCCGGCCCCGGCGCATTTCACCGGGCGGCCGTTCGCGGGGCCGGCCCCGGCGGCGCGGGAGCTTGTCTTCCTCAGCCGCGACCGCATGGACGAGCGCCACGACATGTCGCGCGCGGTCACGGACGGCCGCTGGCTTTACCTCCGCCACTTCCGGCCAGACGTGCCGTACGTGGAGCCGCTCGAGTACATGTTCCGCGCGCGCGGCTACCAGTCGTGGGCGCGCACCGCCGCCGCGGGCGGGCTCACCGCGGCCTCGGCGCGCTACTGGGGCGTGAAGCCCGCCGAGGAGCTGTACGACCTGGAGCAGGACCCGGACAACGTGGCCAGCCTCGCCGCCGACCCGGCGCACGCCGCCACGCGCGACCGCCTGCGCGCCGCGCTGCGCGGGCTGATGGTCGGGCACTTCGACAACGGCCTCCTGCCCGAGGGCTCGTCGCTCGAGGGCTGGGAAGCCTCCCGTCGGCCGGGCGCGTTTCCCGTCGCCGAGGTGCTCGACCTTGCCTGGCGTGCGGGCGACCGCGACGCGGCGAACCTGCCGGCCTTCCTCGCCGCGCTGGACGACGCGCACGAGGCGCGCCGCTGGTGGGCCGCGCAGGGCTGCACGCTGCTCGGCTCCGCCGCCGAGCCGGCGCGCGACGCCCTGCGCCGCCGGCTGGACGACGCCTCGCCCAGTGTGCGCGTGGCCGCCGCCGAGGCGCTGCTTCGGTTGGACGAAATGGATCCCGCCGCCGTGGGCGCGCTGTGGGCCGTGCTCCAGCGGAATCCGCCCGACTACGCTGCCGTGCAGGCGGCCAACGTCCTGCTGCGCCGCCGTGGCGCCGCGTCCGGCCGGGCGGCGGACGTGGACGCACTGCACGCGCAGTTCCGCGGCTACGAGCAGCAGCCCGACCCGCGGCATTACCTCGGCCGCGCGCTGGGCCGGCTGCGGCAGGAGCTTGGCGACCCTTCCGCGCGGCTCGTGTACCCGTCTGCGAAGCCATGACACCCGCGCTGGTCGCTGTTCCGGGAGGGCAGTCCATACCGCCCGCCAGCCGGGTGCCGGAGTGAGGGCGGGACTTGGGGGGCCGGGGAGCCGGCCCAGGCATGAACGGCTCCCGGAGGCCGAACCCGGCCTCCTGACGGCGGCTCCTGCGGGGCGCCCCTTCCGTCCCGGCGATTCGCGCGCCTGGCACGCAGGTCATTCGAGCGCCATCCACGCCCCACGGAACTGCCGGAGTGAGGGATCCTTTTCGTCCCGGCAATCCTGGCCGCGGATGGCACGCGAGCCGTCGTCGCTCAGGCAGAAGGCGCGCTTCAGGCCGGTGTGCGGATCGAGGACCATCGTCTCGACGGTGAGGCCGTGCGGCACGGCGGCGGGCAGGCGGCGCGTCGTCGTCGAGCGCCCGTCCCAGAGGTAGAAGGCGAAGTCGCCACCCTTCGTCGCGTGGCCGCCGACCACGAGGTACTGGTCGCCCACGCGCTGGAAGCTGCGGATGCCCCGCCCGCCCAGGTCGAGCCGGTGCGGCGCGCCCAAGACGGGTGGGCGGCCCGCAATGACCTCGATGGGATTGAGCAGCGGCACCGCCAGCGCCAGCCCGCCGGGCACCGGGCTGCGGAAGCCGAGCAGCAGGCCGCCGTCGGCGGTGGCGGCGAGGCTTTCGATGTTCAAACCGCCGTCCACCTCGGGAGACAGAGTCTCGGCGCGCGCGAGGTCAAACGCTGCCAAGGCGGGCTCCGCGGCGAGCGCGGCGACCAGGCCGGTGAAGGGGCGGCCTTCAAACTTCAGCGTGGGCGGGTCGCCCGGCAGGACGCGCGTGGCGAAGAGGCGGTGGCGGTTGGGGCGTGGCTTCCCGTCGCGGTTTCGGCCATGCGAGCCGGTCCAAAAGATCAGGTCGCCGATCTGCGCGGAGCCCTCGAGGTCCGTCTCGCGGTGCTTGCCGGCCAGCTCAAGAAACGGGGCGAGGTCAAAATCTGCCGCGGGCAGGCCGCCGCGGTCGCGGTCGTAGAGTCGCAGCGTGCTGTCCTCGTCGCTGGCGGTGACCAGCCAGCGGTCGCCCAAGGCTTGGGAGGCCGAGGCGTCACACGCACCGCGAAAGATGACCTCCGCGGTCGGCGAGGCGGCGGAAGACGAAGCCGCCATGGCCGGCAGGAAGGCGACGAGCACCGCGCGGAACAAGGCGGAACCTGGCGGCTGCGGCATGGCGGAAGCTGAACCCCAACGAAAAACCCCGGGGGAAAACCCCGGGGTTGGCAGGGAGGATGCGCCTCGGCTCAGGCCCGGCGGCGGCGCAGCCAGCCCGCCAGCGCGAGGCCGGCCAGCGCGGCGCCGGCCACCACGGCGTCGCCCTCGGGCACGATGCCCAGCTCGCCGATGGCCCAGCCTTCGGCATCGGCGGAGATGCTCACGGTGATCCGCGTGATGAAATCGCCGCCCGTGCCGGTGAAGAGGAAGCCCGACGCGCCGCCGTTGCCGCTGATGTTCTGGAGCACCGGGGCGCCGCCCAGCGCCTGGGCCGTGATGGGAATGGGATTCCCCAAGGGCGTGAAGAAGGCGTTCGGCTCGATGTAGAAGAAGAAGCTCTCGACGTTCGGGGGCAGGTCAATGGTGAGCGAGGTCGGCTGGGGGAAGACGTTCGGGTCGGTCGCGTACACCTTGCCGGCGAAGCCGTGGCTCCAAGTGCTCCAGTTGCCGCCGACCTGGGCGATCTCCAGCGGCAGGTCGAAGCTGATCCCGCCAAACGGGGTGGCGACGGAACTCGTGACGTCCCCCTCCGCACCCAGCACGGGCAGGGGCGGCGCCGGCGGCGCGGCGGTGCCCAGGGCGGTTCCGGAGACGGCAGCAGAGGCGGGCAGCGCGAGCAAAAGCGACGCGGCGAGAAGGGGTGCGACCGGCTTCATGATCAAGGTTGGTTGAGTGCGGTCCGAGTTGTGCGGCCCAGGCGGAGGACCCGACGGGCGTCCGGCGCGCGAACCGGGTGCATTTGATGCGAAATCGGAACCCGGAAGTCAAGGAGGCGTCTGGGACGGCCGCATACTGATTTTTCGGTCGCTCGGACTTCACCCGAAATTCGCCCGCCCTTTTGCGCCGTGGATCGTCGAGGGACGAAGGCGCGGCGGCGGGGCTGTGTCGCCGTTTCCCATGGTGGACCCTCATGAAGCTGGCGGCGCGGCCTTCACGGGGGTGCCCCCGCCGCGTAGCCTTGCGCGCATGCGGCGATTGCTCATGTACGGGCTGGTCCTCCTGGCCGGCGCAGCGCGGGCGTCCACGAACTTTGTGCCCGTGGCCGTCGAGTTCACACGCGTGACGGCCGGCCCGGCGGGCACGGTCCTCGAATGGAACGCCCCGCCCGGCGCGGGCTGGCTCATGGAAGTCGAGTCGCGCGACTCGCTGGCCGGCGGCGCGTGGGCCGTTGCACCCAACGGCGGCGAACTGGCCACGAACCGCTACGTTGACCCGCGCCCGTCCGCGGGGGAACGGTTTTACCGGCTGACACCGCTCGCGCTGCCCGCCGCACGCGGCCGGGTCATCAACACCACGCTGCTCAAGACCTACCCCAGGTCCGAGCTGCAGCTCATCTTCCTGTTCGCCGGCATTTCGGTGACCCCGCAGTCGCCGGTAGCCCTCCACAAGGTGGCCTACGAGACGGTCGACCCGTGGGGCGGGCGGACCACCGCCTCCGGCACGGTGGCCGTGCCCGTGGGCGTGGCGAACCCGCTCCCGCTGGTCAGCTACCAGCACGGCACCGTGCTGGAGGATGCGGAGCTGCCCTCCCGGCAGGGCACCGAGTCGCTCGTGGGCGTGGTCTTCGCCACCACCGGCTACGCGGCCGTGATGCCGGACTATCTCGGCCTGGGCGACTCCCCGGGCTTTCATCCGTATCACCACGCCAAGACGCACGCGACGGCCACGGTGGACCTGCTCCGCGCGGCGCGGACATGGGCGTCGTCAAACGCGGTGGCGCTGAACGGCCGGGTCTTCCTCACCGGCTACTCGCAGGGCGGCCACGCCACCCTTGCCGCGCATCGCGAAATCGAGGCGCTTCACCGCAACGAGTTCAACCTGGTCGCCGTGGGCGCGGGCGCCGGCGCCTACGACCTGGCCGGCGTCACGGCCGAGGCCTTCACCGGCACCGGCGTCCACCCGAATCCCTACTACCTTCCCTACTTCCTGCTCGGCCTCGCGGCGGCGTACCCGGCCGACGCCGCGGCGCTGCGCGGGATGCTGGCGCCGCCGTACCGCACGACGGTGCCGCCGCTCTTCGACGGCCTGCGCGACGCGGGCGCCATCAATGCCGCGCTGCCGGCCGTGCCCTCCGCCGCGCTGGATCCGGCGCAACTCGAGGCATTTCGCACGGACCCCGGCCACTTCCTGCGGCGGCTGCTGCGGGAGAACTCGCTGCTCGACTGGCGGCCCCTTGCCCCGCTGCGCCTCTACCACTGCGGCGGCGACCTGGACGTCTCGCCGGCCAATGCGACCCGCGCACGGGACGCCCTGGCCGCCGCCGGGGCGGCGTCCGTGCAGGTGTTCGATCCGCGACCCTCCGCCGACCACGGGGACTGCGCGGTGCCGGCGCTGCTGGCGGTGAAGACGTGGTTTGACTCACTGCGGTGAGGCGGCCCGGGAGGTGGGCCGCGCGGCGCGTTCATCGAGCATCCGCGCCACCGGTTTTGCCAGCGCGAACATCAGCGCCGCCACCACGAGCGTCGCCACGGCCACCACGGCCAGGATCGTCGTCGTCGCGAAGCGCTCGTAGTAGGTGGCCACCATGCCGCTCAGG
>JBJXFY010000057.1:0-2664 GCA_046155815.1 Limisphaerales bacterium
GGGAAAGCTCCGAGCTTCAAACTCAAAAGATATATCAACTCACAACGACTAATACGACTGTCCGCTCCATGAATGACCCAAGCTCGTTGATTGCGGTCACGGGCGCGGGCTTGGAACAGGAGCGAAACGCCGCCGTTCGCCGCGGCGCTTGGTTAGCCAACTGGTGTCGTTGGCTCGCCGATGATCTCTCCTCTGTCTGTGATGTCTTTACGCGTGATGCCCTGCAACTTGGCGCGACCTTCTTCAAGACCCGCGCCAAGGATCGTCGCTAGCCGCGAGAACGGCAAGCCACGAAAAATCTCCATCCTCAAAATACGAGTCGGCTGTCCGGCAGTCGCAGATAACGAAGCGTCTGCGTAGAGCGACCACGGCATATCTGTACAGAATTCGCCCTCCATAAACTCTGACACTGTCAAATCCATTATCAGACTCATCGTGCGACCAATCTCCTCTCGCGCCCACACTCGCCTGCGAGGCCAGACGCCGACCTGACTGCTGAACGTGTAACCTCCACGAATGCAGAAGCCGTGTAGTATCGGGTCAAGCTCTGCCAGTCTGGCTTCGACGGCCCCAATCCTTGCTGTGACCTCGGGTGGAAGCGGCACGGTGGGATGCGGGCTAACCTTGAAAGTTGCCTGTTGGCGTTTCTTTGGAACTGGCGCTTGGTTTTGGCACCCCTCAGCTCGCAAAGATCCGGTCCATCTCCCCGCTCAGTTTCTTCAGCCCCTCCGACGAATTCGCCCCGGGCTGCTCGGCGATGCCCCAGCCGCCGGCGTGGTGTACCTCGCGCAGGGCCTGCATCACCGCCGGCCAGTTGTTGTCGCCCTTCAGGAACTCGACGTCGAAGCCCTTCCAGCGGCCCTCCTTGTCGGCGCGGGCGCGGCTGAACTCCTTGATATGCAGGCGCGAAATGCGCGGCCCGAGCACGCGGATCCACTGCTCCGGCCAGCCGTAGTGGATGATGTTGCCCACGTCGAAGTGCCAGCCCACGTACTGGCTGCGGAACTCGTCCACGTAGCGCGCCGCCTCGAGCGGGCTGAGGAGGAAGCTGTTCCACACGTTCTCGATGGCGATCACGACCTTCAGCTCCTCGGCCACCGGCACGGCCTTCTTGATCTCCGCGATGGAGCGGTCCCACGCCTCGGCGTAGCCCACCTTCTCGTTCACCACGGCCGGGACCAGCAGCACGGAGCCGGCCCCGTACTTCTTCGCGTCGCGCAGCGTGGCGAGCAGCCCTTCGAGGCCGACCTTGCGGACCTCGGGGTTCGGGTCGCTGAGCGGTTTGGCCCAGTGGGTGTGGCAGCAGACGCTGGCGGCCTCGAGGCCCGTGTCGTCCAGCGCGCGGCGGACCTCGTCCGGGTCCATCCCGCCCATCGGCTCGACGCCCGCGAAGTCCGCGGCCTTGATGGCGCGGAACTTCTCCAGCACGGAGCCGGGCACGCCGACGGTGGCGTACATGATGGCCTTGCGGAGCTTGGGCGCGGGCTCGGCGGCGCGCATGCTGGGCCTGATGGCAGCGGCGGCCAAACCTGCGGCGGACAGGCTGGCACGACCGAGGAAGCTGCGGCGGGAAACGGGGTCAGCGGGCGGGATCACGCGCAGAGGATGCGCGGCCCGCGGGGCGCGGACAAGGGTGTGGCCGGGGCGCGGCGGCACCCCAGCCATGAACGGCTATTCACGATTCTTCCCGTTGCCTGCTGTTCGCCGTCCGTGGCGTGGACTAGGCTGCGGCCCGGAGACGCCCATGCGCCGCACGAAGATCATCGCCACGCTCGGTCCCGCGACGGATTCGCCGGAGATGCTCGGCCGGATGCTGGACGCCGGGCTCGACGTCGCCCGGCTCAACATGTCCCACGCGACGCACGACTGGGTCCGCCGCGTCGTGCAGGATCTCCGCGCCGCCGCCGCCGCGCGCGGCCGGCACGTCGGCATCCTGCTCGACACCCAGGGGCCGGCCATCCGCACGGGCGACCTGCCGGTCCCGCTGGATCTCACGCCCGGCCAGAAGTTCACCCTCACCGTCCGCGGCGAGCGCAGCGAGGAGGAGCATTCGGTGGACGTGAACTACGAGAACTTCGTCAACGACATCTCCGTCGGCGACGTCGTGGTGCTGGACAACGGGAACATCCAGATGCGCGTGCTGGCCAAGCACGACAACAAGGTGGACTGCGAGGTCCTGACGCCCGGCAAGCTGGGCAGCCGCCGCCACATCAACCTGCCCGGCGTGAAGGTCAGCCTGCCCGCCCTCACGGCCAAGGACCTCGCCGACATCGCCGTCGGCCTGGAGGCGGGCGTGGACTTCATCGCGCTTTCGTTCGTGCGCGAGGCGCGCGACATGCTCCAGCTCCGCGCCGTGACCGAAAAGGCCGCGCGCCGGCCCCTGCTCGTCGCCAAGCTCGAGGACCAGCAGGCCGTGCGAAACCTGGAGGCGATCATTGACGTGTCGGACGGCATCATGATCGCGCGCGGCGACTTGGGCATCGAGGTGCCGTTCGAGGAGCTGCCGATCATCCAGCGCCGCGCGGTCAAGGCGTGCCTGCGCGTTGGCAAGCCCGTGATCGTGGCCACGCACCTGCTCGAGAGCATGATCCAGAACCCCGCGCCCACCCGGGCCGAGGTCACGGACGTGGCCAACGCCGTCTTCGAGCAGGCCGACGCCATCAT
>JBJXFY010000062.1:0-12158 GCA_046155815.1 Limisphaerales bacterium
CCAGTCCTTCTTGGAGAGGACGAAAGCCCGCGCCTCCGCCAGCGTTCCGCCGCGCGGAACCGTCACGCGCGCCGTACCGTCGCGCGCCACCCGCAGCACGTAGCGCCGCGCCCGCGGATGCCGCACGTAGCGCAGCGCCACCCGCTCGCCGCCGGCAGCAATTTCGTCCGGCACCGCGGGCCCCGGACGAACGGCGCGCCGAAGGCTGGCCAGGAACGGCAGCCACGGGGACGCGGACGGGAGCACGCCACGGTAGTAGCCCAGGCCGGGACTCCGCGCCAGCGGCCGCCCCTCGAACCCCGGGGCCGGGCCTTCCCCTGCGACGCGATTCGCCCGGCCGCCCGATCCTGCTCGTTTGCCCAGGCCGCCTCCCCTAGGCTCCACCGCGTGACCGCCCTGCCTCTCCCAGGCCCGCTGCTCCGTCGGCTGAAACCCCTCGCCCCGCATCTCGATCCGGTCGTGCGCCTTGGCAAGGCTGGCCTCTCGGACGCCTTTCACGCCGCCTTGGATCGCGCCCTGCTCGATCACGAGCTGGTGAAGCTCAGGTTCGACCACCTCAAGGAACAGAAAAAGCCCCTCGCCCTGGCCATTGCCGCCCGCGCCGGCGCGGCCATCGTGCAGCAGGTCGGCAACGTGCTTGTCCTCTACCGACCGCAGCCCGACCCGGCGAAGCGGCGCTTCGAGGCGCCGGGAGCGTCTGCGGATTCGGACTCGCCCACGATTTGAAGCCCGCCGCCGCGGGATGCCGCGGCGACCTTCGGCTCCGGGGCTTCCCCGCCACGGCCCGGCCCCTGGCAGCCCGATCCCGGACCCCAAACCCCATGTTCGTCCTCGGCATCATGTCCGGTACGAGCCTCGACGGCGCGGACTTCGCGCTGTGCCGGCAAGGGCGCGGGCGGTTGACGCTGGAAGACCTGTGGTCCGCGGCGTTTCCAGCCGCGCTCCGGCGGCGGCTCCTCGATGCGGCCGGCGACGCCGCGACCGTGTGGGAACTGGGCCGGCTGCACCACGACCTGGGCCGGTTCTATGCGCGCGCGGCCCTGCACGGCCTGCACGGCCGGCGGGTCGAGGCCGCCGGGCTGCACGGCCAGACCGTCTTTCACGCTCCGCCACCGCGCGGGGCCACGCTGCAGATCGGCTCGCCGGCGTGGCTTGCGGAGGCGCTGCGCGTCCCGGTGGTGGCGGACTTCCGCGGCGCGGACCTCGCGGCCGGCGGCCACGCGGCGCCCCTGGCGTCGCTTTTCCACCTCCGCACCTTCGCCCGGCGGGATCGCCTGGTGGCGGTCCAGAACCTGGGCGGCATCGGCAATGTGACCTCGCTCGACTGGCGTGACCGCCGCCGCTCCGCGCCGGCGGTGCTCGCCTTCGATACCGGCCCGGCCAACCTGCCCCTCGATCTCGCCGCCGCGCACGTCTCGGGCGGCCGGCTCGCCTGTGACCGCGACGGCCGGCTGGCGCTGTCCGGGCGCGCCGATGCGCGGCTTGTGGCGCGCTGGCTGCGGGACCCCTTCATCCGCCGGCCGCCGCCGAAGAGCACCGGGCGCGAGCGGTACGGCGGGCCCTTCTTCCGCCGCGCGCTGGTCGAGGCCGAGGCGGCGGGCGTGGCCGGGCCGAACCTCCTGGCGACTTTGACTGCGTACGTCGCGGCCACGGTGGCGGAGAATCATCGCCGTCACCTGCCCGCACCACCGGGGGAGGTCATTCTTTGCGGTGGCGGCGCGGAGAACCCGGCGCTGGTCGCCGCGCTGCGCGAGGCCTTTGGCGGGGCCTCCACCCTTCGTCGGAGCGCCGAACTGGGCTGGCCGGCGCAGGCCATCGAGCCGGCGGCCTTTGCGCTGCTCGCCTTGGAGCGCCTGCGCGGCCGGCCCGGGAACCTGCCCTCCACCACCGGCGCGGCCCGCGCGGTCTGCTGCGGCGCGGTGTGGTCGCCAGGTTGACCGACGGCGCCGGGAACCGCTTCCATCCGCTCAACGTTCGATCCGCACCCGGTCGCAGCACCCGCCCGGCCGCGGAGCGCGGGCATCGGTCAAGCCCGTCGCCGCCAACCACGTCCCACGCTCGCGGTCCACTTCGGTCCAGGTCCGGAAGCTTCCTGTTCTCTTCAGGATGTCGGTTCCGGATTTCATGGCGCGCTTCGGGATCGCTCTCGGGCCGTCGGCTCGGAGCCGGGCCGCTTCACGGGTCTCATCGTCCCCGCCGGGGTTCAGGTCAAGAGGCGGGCCGACGCTGGCCCCGGGGGGAGCTGCCCCGCACCGCCGCCGTCCCCCCAAGGATGCGCCTCGTCTCGCGGCGTCCCCCTTCACCCTACCGCCCGCCGCAGCCGTGGCTTAAACTCCAGCCCATGCCGCTTACGCGCCGCCGTTTCTTCACGCGCTCAGGCTCTCTCGCCGCAGGCGTCGCCGCCGCACCGGCGGTGCTCGCCGGCCCCGCCCGCGCGGCCTCCCGCACCGGCCAGCGGCCCGGCCGCATCATCATGGTCGTCAGCGACGGCATGAGCCTCAGCACGCTGAGCCTGGCGGACCAGTTCGCGCTCGGCTCGCTCGGCCGGCACCTTGAATGGGCGAACCTTTGGCGCGACAGCCGCGCCACGACGGCGCTCATGAACATGCGCTCGCTCAATTCGCTCGTGACCGACAGCGCCGCCGCCTCCTCCAGCTGGGGCGGCGGGTCACGCGTGATGAACGGGTCCCTCAATGTCCTGCCCGACGGCCGTCCCCTGACGCCGCTGGCCACCCTTTTCGGGCAGGCCGGCTGGAAGACCGGCCTCGTCACCACCGCGGAGATCACGCACGCCACCCCGGCGGGCTTCGCCGTCAACGTGACCGACCGCGGCCAGGGGCAGGTGATCGCCGAGCAGTACCTCGCCCGCCAGCTGGACCTGCTGCTCGGCGGCGGCGCCGACCACTTCGATCCTACCTCGCGCGACGACCGCCGCGACCTCTTCGCCGCCTACGCGGCCGCCGGCTATCGGGTCCTTCGCGACCGCGACGCCCTGCTCGCCGCGCCCGCGGACGGCCGCTGCCTGGGCGTTTTCGCCGCCGGGCACCTGCCCTACTCGATGGACCGCGCCACCGACGCCCGGCTCGCGCGCGCCGTGCCCACGCTGGCGGAGATGACGCGGGCCGCCCTGCGGCGGTTCGAGGGTGCGGAACACTTTCTGCTCCAGGTCGAGGGCGCCCGGATTGATCATGCGGCGCATGCCTCCGACGCCGCCGCCGCCATCCATGACCAGCTCGCCCTGGACGAGGCGCTGAGGGAGGTGCTGGCCTTCCAGCGCCGGCATCCGGACACGCTGGTCGTCGCCGCCACGGACCACGGCAACTCCAACCCCGGCCTGAACGGCCTGGGTGGCGGCTATGCAAGGAGCTCCCAGCACTTCGCCCGCCTCGCCGCCGTGCGCCGCTCCGTCCCGGCCATGCTCACCTCCCTCCTGCAGCTCTCCGGCGGCCAGCCCGCAGGACGGCGGGCACTGCCGGACGGCTCCATGACCGATGTCTGGCACATCGAGCCTCAGCACCTCGTGGACGTGGTGGGCGAAGGCGCAGGCTGGTCCGTGCCCGAGCCACGCGCGGCGCATTTCGCCGGCTTCCTCGCCGGCAAGGCCGATCCGCTCTTCGACCAGATGATCTCCCCGGTCACGCAGCTCGGGCAGCTCCTCGCCAACCACGTCGGCATCGGCTGGACCGGCAACTCGCACACGTCGGACTACGTGCCGCTGGCGGCCCTCGGCCCGGGCGCCGGGCGCTTTCGCGGCTTCGTCGACAACACCGACGTCTTCACCCATTTCACCGCCCTCGCCGGCATTGACCACCGCAACCCGGCCGCCCCCCTCATCGCCGAATCCGGCCCCAGCGCCAGCGAGGCCGAGCGGTGGCGCTGGGCCTGAGCGCGCCGGTCAACGCTGCGCCCGTCCAGGTCCCGGAGGACACGGCAGGAAGGACCGCGAAAGGAACTAATGCCTTGAAGGCGAAGACCCGCGGCTGAAGGCCGGGGAGTGGACGGACCGGAGCAGGTCCGCGGCAACGCCCAACCGCTGGCCGGCACGGGCCTCCGAACGCAGCAGGCGCCGCGTCGCGACCAGAGCGCGGCGACGCCGCAGCTTTACACCCACGTGCAGCTCAGGAGGGGGGCTGAGGGTGCGCAGCCCTCTGGCCGCCGCCTGGCGGACGGGGGAGGGGAATGGGGAATTGGGGGATGGGCACTGGCGTGCGGGAGGTTGGTGAGGGAGAGGCCGGGCTCGCAACCGCCCGCCGCTCCGATGGGCAGAGCGCCGCGGGCTGCGCGCTTGTCGGGGGATTCCGGGGGGGGTTATCGTGGCGGACGGCATGAATCATGGCTTCCGCATTCTCCCGGCCGCGGCGCTGGCGCTGCTGGCGGCCGGCTGCGTCTCCGACCGCATCACGAACCTCACGCCGCCCGAGCTGCCGCGCGAACCCGCGGGCCTGTACCGGGTCGAGGTCGAGTTCCGCAACCGCCAGCGTTCGATGCGCTGGGATTCGGTGCGCGCGGAGGCCGTGGTCGGGGAGACTTTCCACCCGCTCCAGCTCTCGCCCCTGATGACGAACCGTTGGGAGGGCTGGGTTCCGGTGCCGGCGGGCGAGGACCGCATCTTCTACCGCTTCCGCTGGGATTTCACTCGGCAAGGATTCGGGGGGACGCCTTCGAACAGCGTGCGCTCGGGGGAGTACCGGCTGGAAATCGTGGACCGCTGAGGCCCTACCGGCCGCCATGCGCCCGGTCTATCTCGACTACAACGCCACCACGCCGCTCGACCCGGCGGTGCGCGCGGCGATGGAGCCGTTCTTCACGGAGATTTTCGGCAATCCCTCGAGCATCCATCAGGTCGGCCGCCGGGCGCGGGCTCACCTGGACGACGCGCGCGACCGCGTGGCGCTCGTCCTGGGGGCCAAGCCCTCGGAGATCGTCTTCACGGGTGGTGGCACGGAAAGCAACAACCTGGCGGTGTGCGGGGCGGCCCGGCTGCGGCGTGACCGGGGGCGGCACCTGATCACCTCCGCGGTGGAGCATCACGCCGTGCTGCATCCGATGGAGGCGCTGGCGCGGGAGGAAGGCTTCACGCTCACGGTCCTGACGGTGAACGCGGCGGGCCGCGTTGACCCGGCGGACCTGCGCCGCGCGCTGCGGCCGGACACGGTGCTGGTATCGATCCAGGCGGCCAACAGCGAGATCGGAACGCTCCAGCCGCTCGCCGAGCTGGGGGCCATGACGCGCGCGCACGGGGCGCTTTTCCACACGGATGCGGCGCAGTGGTTCGGCAAGGAGGTTTTCAACCACATCGGCCAGTTCGAGGCGGATTTGGTCACGCTCTGCGCTCACAAGTTCCACGGGCCAAAGGGCGCCGGCGTCCTGTACGTGCGCTCTCCCCTGCCCCTGTCCCCGCTGCTGCGCGGCGGCAGCCAGGAGAACGAGCGGCGCGCCGGCACGGAGAATCTGCCGGCAATCATCGGCCTCGCCGAGGCGGCGGAACGCTTCCTCCGCGCGCCGGTGTTCGACGTGGCGCAGATGGTGATGCTGCGGGGGAAGCTGGAGGGAAAGCTGGCCTCCGAGCCGGGCGTCACGCTGCGCACTCCGCCGCTCGGCGTCCTCGCCAACACGCTGGCCTTCACGGTCGCCGGCACGGACAGCATCGCCCTGCTGGCGGGGCTGGACCTCGAGGGCGTCTGTGCCTCGAGCGGCTCGGCGTGCTCGGCGGGTTCGGTCGAGCCTTCGCACGTCATGCGGGCGCTGGGCGTGCCGCCGGCCGAGGCGGCCAGCCTGGTCCGGCTGTCGCTGGGCCGGGAGACCACGGGGCCGGAGATCTCTCACGCGACGGCCGTTCTTCCCGCCGTGATCCGCCGCTGCCGGGGGGCTGGCCGGTGAACAACCTGCCGACAACCCCGGATTTGCCGGCCGACAACCTGCCGGGTTGGGGCGGCCTACCGGTTGGGGGCTGGATTGCCGGGTCGCCCGGGCGGCGCGGCGGCCTTTGTTGACGCGGGTTTCCAGACTTGTTGGGCCTTTTCACAGCCCTTAATAAGAGGCTTCCTTTCCAGAAGATCTCCCACTAAGAAGCACGCGCATGAAGCTCTCGATAGCCAAAGATGCGATGCTGGTCGGACTGCAGGCGGTACAAAATGTTGTGGGGTCCCGCTCGTCGCTACCCATCCTGTCGAATGTCCTCCTCCGCGCGACCGGCACGACGCTGGAGCTGACCGCCACCGATCTGGACCTGACGATCACCAGCCAGGTCACGGCCACCGTGGTCAAGCCGGGAGCCACCACGCTGCCGGTCCGGCGGCTCTTCAGCATCTGCCGCGAGCTGACGAACCTCGAGCTGGAACTGGAGTCGGACGACAAGCACCTGGCCACGCTGACCTCCGGGAATTCGTACTACCGGATCAACGGGCTGCCGCCGGACGAGTTCCCGGCGATCCCCCAGTTGACCGAGAAGAAGGACATAGTGCTGCCGCAGGAGCGCCTCCGAAGCATGATGAAGCGGACGGCCTACGCCATGTCCACGGATGAGAGCCGGTACGTGCTGAACGGCCTGTTCTTCAACCTCAAGGAGCACAAGCTGACGCTGGTGGCCACGGACGGACGGCGCCTGGCGCTGGTCGAGGAGGACGTCGACGTGCCTCCCGGCAGCGAGGGCGAGTTCATCGTGCCGAGCAAGACGGTCACGGAGCTGGGTCGGCTGCTCACGGGTGCCGGCGAGGTTGACCTGCGCTACACGGAAAATCAGGCCGCCTTCCGCCTCCAGTGCGAGGGGCAGCCGGAGGTGCGCATCGTCACAAAACTCGTTGAGGGAGCCTACCCGAACTACCGCCAGGTCATCCCGACCGACAGCAAGGAACGCATCCGAGTGGTGCGCGAGGAGCTGCTGCAGGCCCTGCGCCGGGCCGAGATCATGACCAGCGAGAAGTCAAACTCGGTCAAGCTCACCTTCTCGAAGAACAACCTCGCCATCACCGCCAACACGCCCGAGGTGGGCGAGGCGCGGGAAAGCCTGGCGATCAACTACAAGGGGCCGGACCTCCAGATCGCCTTCAACCCGGCGTACGTGATGGATCCCCTCCGGGCTCTCGAGGTGGAGGAGGTGACGCTGGACCTGAACGACGAGCTCAGCCCCGGCGTGCTGCGCACGGAGGCGCAGTTCCTCTACGTCATCATGCCGATGCGCGTGTCGTAGGCCGCGCCCCGGGTCCGCGTGGCCGAGGCAACGAAACTGCCCGCCGTCGTTGCTTCATCGCCAATCCGCGCCGCGCTTCCGTCAAACAAGGGTTAGCGCCCGGGGCGCCGCTCCCCGTAGCTTGGCACCATCCCGCTCCCGCCATGACTGCGTTTGACCTGAAAGCCCACGGCCTCGAAGTCGCCGAGATCCACCGCAACCTCCCGGTCGCGAGGCTGTACGAGCACGCGCTCCAGTACGAACCCGGCACGCGCATCTCCGCCTCCGGCGCGCTGGTGGCGTACTCCGGCCCCAAGACCGGACGGTCTCCCGGCGACAAACGCATCGTCCGCGCCCCCGGCACCGAGTCCGACGTCTGGTGGGGGCCGGTCAACATACCCATTGACCCCCACGTCTTCGAGATCAACCGCGAGCGGGCCCTCGACTACCTCAACACCCGCCCACGCCTCTACGTCTTCGACGGCTTCGCCGGCTGGGATCCCGCCTGCCGCGTGAAGGTCCGCGTCATCTGCTCGCGGCCGTACCACGCGCTCTTCATGCACACGATGCTCATCCGGCCGACGCCGGACGAGCTGGCCGTCTATGGGGAGCCGGACTACACGATCTTCAACGCTGGCAAGTTCCCCGCCAACCGGCACACCGCCGGCATGACGTCGAAGACCTCGGTGGACCTCAGCCTTGACGACCGGCAGGTCGTCATCCTCGGCACCGAATACGCCGGCGAAATGAAGAAGGGCGTGTTCACCATCATGAACCATCTCCTGCCCCGGCGCGGCATCCTCTCGATGCACTGCTCCGCCACGGAGGATCCGGCGACCGGCCGATCGAGCGTCCTCTTCGGCCTCTCCGGCACCGGCAAGACCACCCTCTCCGCCGATCCCAAGCGCCGCCTCATCGGCGACGACGAGCACGGCTGGACCGACACCGGCATCTTCAACATCGAGGGCGGCTGCTACGCCAAGACGATCGACCTCTCCGCAGAGTCCGAGCCCGACATCTTCCGCGCGGTTCATTTCGGCGCCGTGCTCGAGAACGTCGTCCTCCTGCCCGACAGCACCGTGGACTACCATGACGCCAGCATCACCCAGAACACCCGCGGCGCGTACACGCTGGACTCCATCCCCAACGCCAAGCTCCCCGCCGTTTCCGGCCACCCCACGGACCTGATCTTCCTGACCTGCGACGCCTTTGGCGTGCTGCCGCCCGTGAGCCGGCTCACGCCCGAACAGGCGATGTACCATTTCATCAACGGCTACACCGCCAAGGTCGCCGGCACCGAGGTCGGCGTGAAGGAGCCGCAGGCCACGTTTTCCCCGTGCTTCGGCGGGCCGTTCCTCGTCTGGCATCCCAGGAAGTACGCCGAGCTGTTGGCGGAGAAGATCAGGCGCCACGGCTCGCAGGTCTGGCTGGTGAACACCGGCTGGAGCGGCGGCGCGTATGGCGTTGGCCGGCGCATGAAGCTCTCCCTCACCCGCGCCATCGTGGATGCGATCCACGCCGGCGCGCTGCGGGATGCGCCCGTGCAGCGCGATCCCGTGTTCGGCCTCGACATGGTAACCGCAGCGCCCGGCGTGCCCGCCGAAGTGCTCGTGCCCTGCAATGCCTGGACGGACAAGGCCGCCTACGATTCCACCGCCCGGAAGCTGGCCGCGCTTTTCGAGGACAACCTGGCACGGCTCGAGCGAGGGGCCGCGCCGGCCTCGATGGAAGGGTAGAGCCGCCACGGCGCGTGACGAGGGCGGGGCTTTTCCTCAAACTGCCACCCATGCGCCATGCGCCGATTGATCCGCAGCTCTTCGTCGAGAACCGCCGTCGCCTCACGTCCCTGCTGCCGCCGGGCGCGCTCGCCATCGTCAACGCCAACGACGTCCTCCCCACCAATGCCGACGGCACGCTCCGCCTCGTGCCGAACTCCGACCTCTTCCACCTCACGGGCGTCGAGCAGGAGGAGAGCCTGCTCATGCTGTTCCCCGGCGCGGACGACGAGCGGCAGCGGGAAATCCTGTTCCTGCGCGAGACGAGCGACGAAATCGCGACGTGGGAAGGCCGGAAGCTGACGAAGGAGCGGGCCCGCGAGCTGACGGGCGTACCGCGCATCGAGTGGCTGGACGCCTTCCCGCGGCTGCACCACATGCTGATGTGCCAGGCGGAGGTGGTCTTCCTGAACTCGAACGAGCACCGGCGCGCGGAGATCGTCGTCGAGACGCGCGAAGCGCGATTCGTGCGCGACGTGCAGGCGCGCTACCCGCTGCACGCCTACCGGCGGCTCGCGCCGCTCATGCACCGGCTGCGCGTGGTGAAGTCACCGGCCGAGGTGGCGCTGCTGCGCGAGGCGTGCGCCATCACGCGGGCGGGCTTCGTGCGGGTGGCGCGCTTTGTGCGGCCGGGCGTGAACGAGGTGGAGCTCGAGGCCGAGTACGCGCACGAGTTCATCCGCCGCCGCGGCCAGTTCGCCTATCCCCCGATCATCGCCTCCGGCGCGAACGCCTGCGTGCTGCACTACGTCGAGAACGACCAGCCCTGCCGCGACGGCGACCTGCTGCTGCTCGACGTGGGCGCGGGCTATGCGAACTACAACGCCGACCTCACGCGCACCATCCCGGTCAACGGCCGCTTCACGAAACGCCAGCGCCAGGTTTATGAGGCCGTTCTGCGGGTGCTGCGCGCGCAGATCGCCGGCCTCACGACCGGCCGGAAGTGGCAGTCGTGGCAGGACGAGTCCGAGGAGCTGATGGCGAAGGAGTGCGTGGACCTCGGCCTGCTGAAGCCGCGCGACCTGAAGAAGCCGGTGGACGACCCGAAGCTGAAGCCGGAGAAAAAGTTCTACATGCACGGCTGCGGCCACCCGCTCGGCCTCGATGTGCATGACGTGGGCCTGATCAACGAGCCCTTCGCGGCCGGCTGGGTGATGACCGTCGAGCCCGGCCTGTACCTCCGCGACGAGGGCCTCGGCGTCCGCCTCGAGAACGACGTGCTGCTCACCGCCGACGGCCCCGTGGACCTGATGGCCGACAACCCCCTCGAGCCGGACGAAATCGAGGCGCTGATGGCGAAGCGCGGCCGGCGCTGAGGGGCCCGACGCCGGTGGTGGCGACAACTTCCCGGCACGATTCGTCAAGTCACGACTTGAAGAGTCACGCTCGGAAAGAGCGGCGAACGAATCCCGATTATTCCAGCAGCCGGGTGCGGAAGAAGCGCGCCGGCTCGTTTTCATCCCAGGACTGGGGAGCCGGCAGCGGATGGGCGGAGCGGTTGGTCGCGAGCGGTTCCCAGCCGACCAGGTTGGTCGAGGATTCCAGCACATATGCCAGCTCGTCGCTGCCGGCGAGGTGAAGGGGGATGACCAGCCGTGAGTCCCAGGGGGACCATTCGCGCGGTCCGATGGCCAGCGCGGGGCTGGCAGCCTCCGTGAGGGCGAAGGCGACGTTGTTGCCGAAGCCGGCGCCGAAGACGCCGATCACGAAGCTTTCGCCCGCCGCGGCGGTGAAGGACAGGGGCTCCGAAGGACCGGATGTGCGGCCGGCCTCCCGCGCGGCCGCAGGCTGTTGGCCACGGTAGATCACGTACCTGAGGCCGTGCTCCCCGGGCACCTCGTTGACGTAGCGCGTCCACCGCGGCTTCAGCGCCCACGCGCCGGCGTGGGGCGCCTGCCATTCCCACCAAACCGAGTTCCAAGCGCTGCCAAATGGATCACCGGCCGACCAGGAAGCCCCGGCCGTCCGCCCGGAAACGGCAATCGCGGCGGCCGGCAGGCGGATGCGGTTCGTGAACTGGTCGTTTGGTGGCGCCGCGGTGTGGCGGAGGCGCAGTGTCGTTGTGCCCCAGGTGTTGCTCACGCCGGAGAAGCGGATGCGATACTCATGGGCGGCAGAGGTCTCCAGCCATGCGGCGTCCGTGGAGCTGGCCCGAGGGTTGAACTCGGCCGGCCCGGGGCCCATCTGGTACACATCCCACTGGGGCGCGAACGGAGGAGGCGGCTGCAGGTCAAGGATGGGACCGCAGCCTGGGATGGGCATGGTGATGACAACGCCGCCGCCCGACCCGCCGCCCGGCGGCAGCACCTCGAAGCTCGGCTCGAGGAACGCGGCCGGCTCAAGGTGCGTGACTTGCAGGAGGCCCCGCTCCGCCGGCGTCCAGGTAAACCAGGCGGACTTGCTGCCCGCCGGCTCCCATGGCACGGCGTCGGCGGTGGCGGATTCGTTGGATACCGGCAGCACCACGTCGTTGCCCTCAAGCACGAGGGCCTGCTCCGCCTCGTCGTTCGGTGGCGCGGCCAGCCAGCTCAGGTCGAAGACCGCCGGCTGGCGGGCGTCCACGACCGGGTGACGGTCAAGCAGCAGGTCCAGTTCCTCGCCGACCGCGGTGTCCCAGCGCAGTTCGGGCCGGGCGCCGTCGTAGGCGACGCAGCGGTTGCCAAACACCGTGGCGGAACTGCGCACGATCTCCAGCCGCTGCCAGGCGCCGCGCTTGAGGATGGCGGCCACCGGGGCGGCGTTGGTTCCGCGGCTGCGCAGCACCAGCGTGCCCCGGCCCGGCGCGCGCCAGCTCCACCACAGCGTGGCGCCGGCCGAGCCGGCGATCCGTGGCAGCTCCGGCCCGTCCGGGGTCGCCCGGAGCAGGTCGCCATCGAGCACGGCGTTCGTGCCCACGAGCGGCAGACGACCGGCGTAGGCATCGTTGGCGGGCCGGACCAGAGGGGCGGCCTGAAATCGCACCGCGACCGGGTACGGCTCCCAAGGCCAGCCTAGGAAAATTCCGCCGCGTAGCGCCGGCGCATGGCCCAGTTGAATGAACAGACGCTCGCCGGCTTCGGCATGGAACAGCCCGCCAGGAACGACCGCAAACGCGCCGCCGGCCTCAAGCGGTTCAGGGGTTCTGGCGCGGAACGAAGCGGCCCGCGGGATCAGGCCGCCATCCGCGGCCAACGTGAAGATCCGGACATGGGCCGTGTTCGTGCCCGGCTGCGCCC
>JBJXFY010000078.1:0-8312 GCA_046155815.1 Limisphaerales bacterium
CGTGACGGCGGTGACGTTCAACGGCGTGGGCGCCTTCCCGCTGCGGGCCACGGCGGGCCGGCTCGAGCTGCGCCCGCCGGCCGGCAACACCGCCGGCCCCATCCGCGTCTGGATCGGGAACACCGCCCATGCCGCGCCGGAAAACGTGCAGTACGCGCCGCCCGGCCGCGCGCTCGTCCGCTGGCTCCACCTCGCGCCGGACGAGCCGGACAACTTCGAGTCGTCCGGGGAAACGCCGGCGGCGGAACTGCTGGCCGACCCGGTGCAGGTGGCGGTGCTGGCCGGCGGGACGGCCGTGCTGCGGCGGGATGGCGGGATCGTGGTCTGGAGCGAAGGCGCACCGGCCAGTGTCTCCGGCCTCGACCTGGGGGAAAACCGGGCGGCTCGCATCGCCAGCTACGGCCTCCGGGGCGTGATCGCCCTGCGGCGCGACGGGCAGCTTGCGGCGCTGGGAGGCGCTTCGACGAACCTGTTTCTGCGCGGGCCGTCCGCGGATGGACCGTTTGTCTCGGTCGAGGCCGGCGGCGACCGGGTGATCGCGCTCCGGCCCGACGGCCGGGTCGCGGTCTGGGGCAATGCCCCCGCCACGAACGCGCCGGCGGACCTGCAGCCGGCGCGGGCCGCGGTGGTGGCCGGAAGCCGGCTGGCCGTGCTCGAACGGGACGGCCGGGTCGTGGCGTGGGGATCCGGGAGCCTGGTCCTGCGCCTGCCGCCGCCCGGCGGGGTGCGCTTCACGGTGCTGGCCTACGCCGGGGCGTTCTTTGCGCTGAGCGACCAGGGCGGCGTGTGGCGCTGGTCGGGCAGCCAGTGGCAGGCCGTGCCGGGTGCCGCCGCGGGCGTGTCCGGCATTGAGCGCGGGGTGCGTATCGTGGCGATGCGCTCGTCCGCGCCGCCGCTGCTCATCGGCCCGGACGGCGAAGTGAAGACCGCGCCGGCGTGGCTCGGGCCAGTGGCGCAGGGCACCGCCAGCGGCATCCGTCTGCTGGCCCTCCGCACCGGCCCGCCCGTGCTCGTCGGCGAGCCGGAGGAACTCACGCTGGCGCCCGGCGCCCTCGCGGAGCTGGCGGCGCGGCCGGAGACGGGGCAGCTGGACCTGCATTTCGCGTGGCTGCGCAACGGCGTGCCCGTGCCGGGCGCGACCGGCGCGGTGCTGCGGGCCAGCGTGCAGGGCGTGACCGGGCAGGAATTCGACGTGGTGGCGCGCAGCGCCGCGGGGAGCAGCACGCAGCGCGTGGCCTTCGTACGCGCGTCGGCGGGCGCGCCGGCCGTCACGCGCCTGGTGCCCGACGCCGCGGCCGTGGGCGCGCGGGTGCAGTTCGCGGGCGCAAACTTCACCGCGGTCACGGCCGTCACGTTCAACGGGCACGCCGCGTGGTTCCGCGTGCTTTCCGGCACAGAACTCGAGGCCCGCGTGCCGAACCGCCTCGCCACCGGCGAGGTCGAGCTGTGGAGCCACGACCGGCGCCTTCCGACTGGCCGAGACTTCGCGCTCCTCGCCGGCCACGGCGAGGCCGTGTCGTGGGGGCTGGGCGGCATCGGGCCGGTGCCGGCGCCGGCCCTCCTCACCAACGTCCTGCTCGTCCGCGCGGGCCCGACGTGGAGCCTCGCCGCTCTGGCGGACGGCACGACCCGGCTCTGGGGCATGCCGCCGGAGGGCGTGACGCCGGAACTCACCAACATCGTCGCCGTGGCCGGCAGCGCGCCGGCCGTGCTGGTGGACGCGGACGGCCGGGTGCGGGTGGTGCGCGCCCAGCAGGGCACCGGCGTGCTGCGGCTGACCGGCATCACCAACGCGCTGGACGCCGTGGCCCTCGGCGGCTTCCGGGCCGTGCTGCGCCGCGACGGCCGGGTGCAGGTGGAAAGCACCTACGCCGCCGCCGCCGTGAACCTGCCGGACGGTTGGGAACGCATCACCGCCCTCGCGGCCGGGGGCAACCAGCTCCTCGGCCTGCGTGCCGACGGCCGCGTGCTGGTCTGGGGTGGCGGCTGGCGCGGGGAGGGGGACGTGCCGCCGGCGCTCGGCCGCGCCGTGGCGGTGGCGGCGCAGGCCGAGGCTTGCGGTGCGCTGACCGCGGACGGCCTCGCCCTGCTGTGGGGCCGGGACGGCCGGCGTGAGGGAGCCTTCGGCGGCGCGGTGGTGGCGCTGGACGTGGGCGCGCGCTTCACCGGCGCGGTGCTGGCGGACGGCTCGCTGGCGCTTCTGGGAAGGAACGACAGCGGGCAGCTCTCCCCGCCGCCGGGGCTGCGCGGCGTGACGACGCTCAGCCTCGGGCCGAACCACGGCGTCGCGCTGGGCGGCTTCGCCCCGCGCCTCGTGGCGGACCCGCGGCGCGTGACGGGCGTGGTCGGCCAGCCCGGCGGCGTGTCGCTGTCCGTGGAGGTGGCGGGCACGGGGCCGCTGCATTACCGCTGGCTGCGCGCGGGCGCGGCGCTGCCGGGAACGGACGCGGCCACGCTGCCGCTGCCCGCGGAGGCGGGGACCGCGGGCTGGTATGCCGTGGAAGTGAGCAATCCCTTCGGCACGGTGCTGAGTCCGCCGGCGGAGGTGCGGCTGCTGGGCCGGGCCGTGCTGGCCGGCGCGCGCGCGGGCGCGTCCGGCAGCCTGCACGCCACGCTCGTCCGCGACGGGGCGTCCGGCTGGGAGACGCGGCCGGGCGGGCGGATCGTGGTGGAAGTCTCGACCGACCTGCGGACCTGGCGGCCGGAACTGCACTCCGCCGGCGCGGACGGGCGGCTGGTGGTGGTTCCGGACACGTCCGGCCCGCCGGCGCGCTTCTTCCGCGTGAGGGAAGAGTGACCGGGCGCGGAATTGCGTGCGTCACCCCGTTCGGAGGCTGGCGTAGCATCGCGGGAAGCCCGTTCCCGCAGCTTTCAACCACCGCCCGCCATGCCCACGCCGCTCCGCCTCGCCACCTTCAATGTCGAGAACCTCGACGACAAACCGGACCAGCGCCCGCCGCTGGCCACACGCCTCACCGCCCTGCGGCCCCAGCTCACCCGCCTGCGCGCGGACGTCCTGTGTCTCCAGGAAATCCACGGCCAGGAGACGCCCGCCCAGCCGCGCGACCTGCTCGCCCTCCGACAGCTCATCGCCGGCACGGCCTACGAGAACTTCCACGTCGCCACCACCCGCACCCAGCAGGGGCAGGTCTTCGATGAGAGGAACCTCGTCGTCCTCAGCCGCTTTCCGGTGCTGGGCACGGCGCAGATCAAGCACCAGCGGGCGCCCGCGCCGGCCTACCGCCGCGTGACCGCCAACCCGCCCGACGCGGCGGCGCGGGACGTCACCTGGGAACGGCCGGTGCTCCATGTACGCCTCGACCTCGGCGCGGGCCGCGTGCTGCATGTGATGAACCTCCACCTGAAATCCAAGCTGCCGGAGTCCATCCCCGGACAGTCGGCCAACCGCTTCGCGTGGAAATCCGCCGCGGGCTGGGCCGAGGGCAGCTTCCTCGCCTCGATGAAGCGCGTGGGCCAGGCTCTCGAGACCCGCATCCTGGTGGACGAAATCTTTGACGCCACGCCCGACGCCCTGATCGCCATCTGCGGCGACCTCAACGCGGAGAGCGACTCCGTCCCCGTGCATGCGCTGCGGGGCCGGGTCGAGGACACCGGCAATCCGGCCCTTGCGTCGCGCGTGCTCGTGCCCTGCGAGGACTCGGTGCCCCTGAGCTCGCGCTACTCGCTGTTCCATCACGGTGCCGGCTTCATGCTGGACCATGTGCTGGTGTCGCGCGCCCTGCTGGCCTTCTACCGCGGCACGGAGATCCACAACGAGGTGCTGCCGGACGAATCCGGTGCCTTCCGCGACGACACGCATTTCCCGGAGTCGGACCATGCGCCGGTCGTGGCGGAGTTCGAGCTGCCGTGAGGCGGCCGAGAGCCGCGGGCTTTACTTCGCGGAAGGCGGCGTCGTAGGAAACGGCCCAGAGGATCCGTGCGGAGCGCGCCATGCCTGACAACACCCAGCAGATCAACCGCCTCCTGTCCGTGGTCCTCGCGGTGGCCACGGCGGCGCTCGGGTTCATCACGCTGCGCGAGAGGCTCAGCTCCGCCCGCCCGCCGGAAAAGCATGTCTCCGAACCCGGCCTGACCGGCGATCAGGGCATCGTGGCCCGGCCGTGGGAGGATCCGCTGGAGGCCGTGCGCTCGCAGGCCGCCAACATGCCCCCGGGCAGCCTTGCCCGGCTCAACGAGCGCATCGCCCAGCGCCACTCCGCGCCGGCGCAGACGGCATACCTGCTCGTCACCGTTCCGGGGCTCGGCTTCCCCGAGGACGCGGAGGTGCGGCTTCGGACGCGGCTGGCCGTGCAGACGGCCCTCGCGCGGGACGGGTTCATCGCCGAGGACCGCAACCATCTCGGTGCGGTGCCGCTGGTCTGGCCCGCACGCCTCCAGCTGGAGGGGGGCAGTGTCAGCAACGCCGTCGGACTCGAGGTTTCCGCCCCGGTTCCGGCCGGCCACGCCGCCGGAGACGCCCGCGTCACGGCGCTGGAGGCCCGCGCGTTCGCCGCGGCCGAGCGCGTGACCGCGGCGCTGCAGCCGGCCTCGAGCCGGCCGCGGACATTGACGGTCGCCTACGAGTGGTTTTCCGCCCCCCAACGCCCGGACGGGACCACCAACACGACCGCACCCGGCGGCGTTCAGCACGCCCTCGTGCTCTGGCTGCCGGAGGACGAGATCGGTGATCAGCCGCTGGGCCGCCTCACGCTCGCCGTGGACCAGATCGATCCGCGGGCCGAGCGCTGTGGGCGCGAGGAGGACGCACTGCCGCGCGTCGTCTGGGTCGGGCCGCGCTCCTCGGACACGCTGCGCGCCTTGCTGACCCGGCCCGGGCAGATCTACTCACCGCCGGCCGGACAGGTGGACGCGGGGCACTTCCGCGGCCGGTGCGACCCGATCCGCCTGTCGGAGCGCCTGACGATCGTCTCGCCGCAGGCCACCGCGCCGGACCGGGCCGTCGGCCTGACGAACCCACCGGCCGGCGGGCGGGCGCGGGCCGGCGCCAACGAGCTGCTGCTCGAGCAGCTCAAGGCGCAGGACCGCACGCGCCAGGCCTTCGTGAACCTCATCGCCACGGACGACGAGCTGGCGGCCCTGCTGGTCTCCGAGCTTTCGCTGCGCGGCGTAGACGCCGGCGAGTCCGGGCGGGCCGGGCGCGATTTCATCGTGCTGGTGACGGAGGCGGACACGTCCTATGGGCGCTCCTTTCCGCCGGTGATGCAGGCGGCGCTGCTGGACCGGCACGAGCGCGGGGAGGCCGCGGGCCCCGGCGGCCCCGGCCTGGCCGCAAAGATCGAGGCGCTCTCGCAGGGCCGCGCCACGCCGCCGAGGAACGTCGTCGTGTTCCGCTACCTCCGCGGCCTCGACGGCCGCAAGGGACGGGCCGAAGGCGCCGCGGCCAAGGGCGAGGCGCGGCCGCGCTCGCCGGAGGAGACGCTCGAGGCCGCCCTGCGCGGGCAGTCGGAGTTCCCCGAGGGCGAGGCGCAGTTTGACTATGCGGAACGGCTGGCGCGGCTGCTCGCAGGGCTGGACCGGCATCTGCGCCGGCGCGGCGCAGGCCGGGTCGCGGCGGTCGGCGTGCTGGGCGGCGACGTGTACGACAAGCTGATCCTGCTGCAGGCGCTGCACCGGCCGCTGCACGGGGCGGTCTTCTTCACCACCGATCTCGATGCGCGGCTGTGGCATCCCGGCCAGTACCGTTACACCCGCAATCTCCTCGTCGCCTCCGCGTGGGACGTGCAGCTCGAGGAGCACCTCGACGCGCTGCCGGGCAGGCAGCACCTGCTCGCGCCGTTCCGCGACGGCTACCAGCGCGCGGTGTACGAGGCGGTACGCAGCGGCCTGCACGCCGCCGGCCTGGGGCCGGACGGAGACGTCTTCACCGCCGCCCCGGCGGCGCAGATGTATGAGCTCGGCCGGCGCGGCCCGGTGAAGCTGGTTCCTGCCGGCGAGCCGTCGCAGGACCATCTCGGGACACGAACCCAGCGTTTCGTCGCCGCGCTGTTCCGGGCCGGCAAGCCGTCGCAGGACAACCTTGGCTACCATTACTCCGGCCGCGTCATGTTGACGTTGGGCCTGTTCGCACTCAGCGCCGCCTTCCTCATCCTGCACCTTCGCTCCGCGCAGCTCATGGTCGGAGCCATGCTGCAGGTGTGCCGACCGTCGCGGTGGCGCGTGCTGGGGAGCGGCGGCACCAGCGGGGCCATCCGCGAGGCGCGCGTCGGGCTGGTGGGGTGGCTGCTGCTGGCGGGCGGCGGGGTCTTCGCCTTCGCGTTCGTCCTCGGGCCGTGGCTTGCGCGCCAGCCCGGCGGCGAGCCTTGGGCGTGGTGGGACGGGATCAGCGCCTGGCCGACGCAGGTGCTGCGGCTGGGCACCATCCTGCTCACGCTCGGCTTCCTCGCGACGGCGTGGTTCCGCCACCGGCTCCAGCGGCTCCGCATGTGGACCCGGTGCTTTGGTGCCGCGCGGACCTACTCCGAGCCGCGGGTGGACCTGCGCCAGCTCCTGGATCCCGCGACCCGCCGCGGCTACTGGCGGCAGCACGTCAGCCTCGAATCGTGGGAACTCGCCTCTCCCACCGGCCCCGCCGCACCCAGCCCGTGGGAGACGGGCACGCTCGCCTGGCGGCCGGGCGACCATGTGGACGCGCTGGCGCTCTACCAGTCGTACCTGAGCCGCGCGCAGTTCACGCACCGGATGCTGCGCGTGCTGCCGCAGGCGGCCGGCTACGTCGCGCTGGGCACGGCATTCGTCCTGCTCGCGGGCGGCGTGCCGGAAACGCCCATCGTGCGCGGCGGCCTCGCGCGCGGCGTGGACGCCGTGCTGCTATGGACGCAGGTCGCCCTGTTCAGCGTGCTGCTGTTCTACGTGTTTGATGCCGTGCGGATGACCGCCCGGATGCTCGAGCGTCTGGCCACCGCACCGACGGTCTGGCCTTCGGAAGTCGTGAAGGACGAGGCCGGCCGGCTCGGGGTCGAGCCCCGGCACCTCGAGGGCTGGCTGGACGTCGAGTTCGCCGCGGAAAAGACCAAGGAGACCAGCCAGCTCATCATCCTGCCCTTCATCGTGCTCGGCCTGATGCTGGTGTCGCGCAGCGGCTTCTTCGACGACTGGACGTGGCCGCCGCGGCTGGTTGTGGTGTTCGGCCTGAGCTTCGTGCTGGCGCTGGCGGTGTCGCGCGCCGTGCGCCGCGCCGCGCGCGAGGTGAAGGCCGCCGCGCTGGCCGGCGTGGAGCGGGCCCTCAGCGCGGCCCGTTCCGGCGCGAAAGACGAATCCAGCCCCGCCCTTGCCGCGCTCAAGGAGCTGCGCGCGCGCATCGAGCAGGAGGGGCGCGGGGCCTACTCCGGCTTCGTGCAGGATCCGGCGCTGCTCGCGGTGCTCATCCCCACCGGCGGCCTCGGCCTGCTGGTGGTCGGCGTGAAGCTGCTCTTCGGCGTACAATGACGGTCCCCCGGGACCGCCGCCGCGATCACGCCGGCCCCGTGAAGTCCGGCCATCCGGTGCGCAGGCTTTCCGGCGTGGCGCCGGCGTCCCGAAGCGTGCGCAGGCTGAGGGCGGCGTGGCGCTTGGCGAGGCGCACACCCCGCCCGTCCGTCACGAGCGGGCAGTGAAAAAACGCGGGCGGTGCCAGACCCAGCGCGCGATACAGCAGGAGCTGGCGCGCGGTCGAGACAAGCAGGTCCGCCCCGCGCACGACCTCGGTGATGCCCATCGCCACATCGTCCACCACGCAGGCGAGCTGGTAGCCCGGCAGGCCGTCGTGCCGCCAGACCACGAAATCACCAAAGTCACGCCCGGCCACGAAGGACTGCGGGCCGTGCCAGCCGTCGGCGAAGGAGACTGCCTCACCGTCCGGCACGCGGAAGCGCCAGGAACACGGGCGGCCACCGGCCTCGGGTTCGCAATGCGGGCGGCAGGTGCCCGGATAGAGCGGCTCCTCATCCGCCACGTGCGGGGCGGAGAGCGCCTGCTGGATGTCACGCCGCGAGCAGGTGCAGGGAAACAGCCGTCCGGCCGCACGCAGCCGGCCGAAGACGGCGTGGTAAGCCTCCATCCGCCCGCTCTGGACATACGGCACGTACGGCCCGCCCACGTCCGGGCCTTCCTGCCAGGCGAAGCCGAACCACCGCAGGTCCTCGAGAATCGCGGCCGTGAACTCCGGCCGGCAGCGCGGGCCGTCGAGATCCTCGATCCGCAGCACGAGCGCGCCACCGGCCGCGCGAACGCGCTGCTGCGCGGCCCAGAACGTGCGCGCGTGCCCCAGGTGCAGGTGGCCCGTGGGCGAGGGCGCGAGCCGGCCGCGGCCGGCG
>JBJXFY010000094.1:0-8487 GCA_046155815.1 Limisphaerales bacterium
GATCGCGCCCAGCCGCAGGAAGGTCCACAGCAGGGGCAGCTTGAGGATCGCCGCGGCCACGATCAGCCAGCCGAGCCAGTTCGCGGCGGTCGCGGCGGCGCTGCGGGGTTCGTTCATCGCGGGAGAAGAGCTGGGACGGTCGCCCCGCCGCGAGCGCGAAGTGCAGGATAAAGCATGTCATTGAACTGCTTTCGAGAGTGCAAACACGAGTGCACGATTGCCGCTCAATGAGGCGTTGATCATATCATGAATAATCCTTGTGGCGTCGCCACAGGTGCCAATCCATCCGGAAGAAATAAGAGGGAAGAACTCCGTATTGCTGAACCATCGTTCAACATTGGCTTCGGTGAGGCGGCGGCCGCCCGAAGGGCCCATCGATGAAGGATCGGATTTCAATAGGTCTAAGTACGATGCTGGCACGTACCAACCCTTAAACAGCGATTTAGAATGCGGATCTGACACTTCATTCTGGCAGAATTTGATGAAGAATGATTCGATGCCAAGGCGATAATCATATATCTGAGAGGGGACTTCGTGTGTATTACGGCTATTCTTGAAATGTGATATGGATTCCAACTGCTTTTCAAGCTGCCTGTCGTTCAAGTCAAATCCCCAACCGTCATCATAACGCTTAAGTCGTTTGTATTGTATCAATGTGCATGAAGAATATGCAGATTGATGCAGAATAAGATCTACGCCCAAGCACTCTTCAAGTGGCCTTTGATGCGCATTTATTACAGTTAGCCTATGAAGCGACTGATCCTTTGTTGCTTGACGTTCGAATTGTATCACTCCACCTCCACAGTGCTTTAGCAAGCTCCATCCGGGTATGTTCTGCATTTCGTATGTCAGGATTTCAGATTCAAGGCTCTTCGCGCCTTCAAAATTGAGCTCGAACGGAACACCCCGGCTGAGAAATTGTCGATCGAGTACTGGTAAGTAAGAAGCTCGATTGAACCCTGAGCACTCTAAGGCAGTACCTGTGGCGTCCCACTGCTCAGCGATAAGGTACTAAACTGCATTGGACGGTGTATGACCAATTTCGGTTTGCTGCGTTCGGAGTTCTTTGATCTCGGCTGCTGCTTCAGGACGTTTGCGTTGTATCCATGACAATGCACCTTGCCAATCTGCAGGATCGAGTCGGCTCTCGCGCTCATGGTAGGCAATTTCAAAGGCATCGCGCAGCGGGGCAGGACAGTCGGCGTCTGTCCAATTTAGGTCGTCAAGTCCGGCATAATCAAAAAACGTTCCTCGGCAGCGTGCCGATTCGCTCTTGGCGTTGACGCCAAATCTACCGAGCCAGATGGAATGCAAGACGCCATACCGGAGCGACAAGAGACAGATCTCATTGCCCCGTGGCGCAGTATCGCGATTACTAAGGCTGGTACTAAATCGCTTTTCTTCTGCTATGCGCTGAGCGATTTCTTCAGCTTCTCCCGGAAGCGCGATGTATATCACTAGGCCGCCGTACTGAAGCAGTGCTTGCGCATGAAGCTCGTACGACACGTGGAATCGTTGGAGGAGGTTTGCCGAGGCCGTTGTGCTTTGTGCTGTAGCTCAAGCCGGGCTTTACTCCCTCCACCCATGGTTCTCCCGCACCTGGATCATCGCCGCGAGGATGTTGTTCCACGTCTCGGGCTGCATCATCAGATCGTTGGGGAACATGCAGCCATCCCAGCAGATGTGGCGGGTCTTCTTCGTGACCTTGCCCTCGTCGTCGCGGAGCCAGTAGCCGGCGTCGCGGGCCACGTTCAGCTTGCCGTTCGGGTCGTTCACCGGGCAGTGCTTGCCGGTCTTCTCGTGGTCGCCGGAGCCCTTCACGGTCGCGTCGTTCTGCGCGACGTGGAAATCAATCGTCCACGGACGCAGCGCGGCGGTCATCTTCTTCATGGCCTTGTGGAAGGCCTCCGGCTCCCAGTGGAAGTCCTCGGGCACGATGCGGTGGGTGGCGGGCGCGTTGTAGCCCAGCGTGTAGAGCAGCGTGTGCGCCATGTCGGCCTGGAAGCCGACGACCTTCGGCATGCCGGTTTCCTCGAGGGTCTGGATCATGTACTTCCACGAGTGCATGCCGCCCCAGCAGATCTCGCCCTCGGCGGCGAGGCGCTCGCCGTGGTCCTTCGCGACCTTGCCTCCCTCGCGGAAGGTCTTGGCGATGAGCTTGGTGCTGCCCTTGGGATCCTTGTCCCAGTCCGTGACGCCGGCGGCGGAGTCAATGCGCACGATGCCGTGGGGGCGCACGCCGAGCTCGCGGAGCCGCTGCGCGATGCGGCAGGCCTTGCGCACGGCGGTGACCCAGTTGGCGCGCTTGGTCTCGTCGCCCATCGCGGAGCCGTCGAACCACACGGGCGCCACGACGGAGCCGACGGCGAAGCCCTTCTGCTGGATCTTGTCGGCGAGCTTCCGGATGCCGTCGTCGGTGATGGCTATGTCCACATGCGGGTTGTAGAGGAAGAGGTCCACGCCCTCGAACTTCTGCCCGTTGACCTCGGCCTTGGCGGTCAGGTCGAGCATGGTGTCGAGGTCAATCGAAGGCTCGGCGCCGGGGCCGCCCTTGCCGACGAGGCCGGGCCACATGGCGTTGTGGAGCTTGGGGAAGTTGTTGGCGGCGGGGGCGGCGTTTTTCCGGTTCATGGCAGGCAGGGGGAATTCGCCGTGAGGCTAGCGGGCGGACGGCGTGGCGGCCAAGGGCGAAGTCGCCGAAGCGGGGTCCTCAATCCTTCGGTTTTTGCGATTCCCGTTCCTTTCCTGCCGTCGTTGGGGCCATCAAGCGTTAGAGCCCCTGAAGGCGGGAAACATCCTGTTTTCCCGCCCGAACCTGATTTTCGTGCGGAACGAATATGCCCGGATGGATGCGTACTTCGGGCGGCCACCCGGCCGGCGCTCGTTCGCAGGGTCAGGCGGTGACGGTCGCCGGCGCTGGCAAGCGGAGCTCGTCCAGCGCACCGGCCAATTCGTCCAGGCTTTCCGGCCGCTGGGCGCCGATCCGGTGCAGAGTGTCCGAGTACGCGCCGGCAGCCCGGCCTCCGGCGAGCACGGTCACATCGGTCGGCAGCAGTCCGCGCAGGTGCTGGAGTTCGCCGGCCAGGCGGGCGTCGTCCGGAGGATAGATGATGCTGAGGATGACGGCGCGGGCTTGGTTCTGGAGGGCCGCACCCGCGATCTCGGCGGCGGGAAGGCTGGTGCCGAGATACACGACATGCCAGCCAAGGTTCCGAGCGAGCGCGGAAACCATCACGGCACCGAGCTCATGGAGCTGGCCGGAAGGTGTCGCCACAATCGCGCAGGGGCCGTCCGCGCTGTCGGCGTAGGGCCGTGCGTGTCGGGCGAGGAAGCCACGGATCAGAGCGGTCGCAAAATGTTCATGGGCGGCGGTGAGCTGGCCGGATTGCCAGAGGTTGCCGAGCTCGACCGCCAACGGACTGATCAGACGAACGAGGAGGCCGTTGTGGCCATGCTGGACCTCGCCGCGCTTCAGCACGACCTCCAGCCCTTCCGCGTCGAAACGCCGGGTCGCTTCCACGGCCTCGCGCACCAAGTCAGCCGAGCTCGCCGCGTCGCCGCGGCGCGATCGCGAACCTGCGCCCCGCTCGGCCTCGGTCTTTGGGGCGGGGGAGGAAAACGCCACTTCGCCGCCGCCGGCAGCGATCACCCGCCGCAGCTCGTCGTTCGGGAGCGGGGCGAGGTTACGGATGGTGCTGCCCGCGGCGGTAGCCTGGGCGAGGAGGCGGAGCCGTTCGATGTCCTCGGCCGAATAGAGCCGGCGATTGGACTCCGTGCGGTTGGGCGAAACCGCCCCGTAGCGCTTCTCCCACATGCGGATGACGTGGGCGGTCAACCCCGTCATGCGGGAGGCAACTTGGATTGGATGGATATTCAACGCCACGGATCGAAGTTAGACACGGGTTGTCTAAAAAGCAACACAAGTTTGACATGGAATGCCTTGGTGTGCGACTTGGGCTCGCGCTGGGAGGGCCCCTTTTGTGACTGAAATCCAAATAAATTGGCATTTATGAACACTCCTGGCCGCAACGTCGTCCACGTGGTCGGACATGACGACTTCGACAAAAGCGACCCTCAATATTAAACAAAAGTTTGACAGAAGTTATTTGCATCAGCAAACTGCTGCCCGTGATGAAGCCTCGACTCCTCCGCATTGCAGCCGCCTCTCGGACTGGCGCTGGCCAGGCTGAAACCTAGCAACCCGTCGATTCCAAATCCTCATTTGAACCCTCCCCGATCATGAATGTCCCCAACCTCAAGGCTCAGGCCCGCAGCGTACGTCCCGTCAACCGGCTGGTTTCTCGGCGTGTGATCGTGAGGACCGCGTCAAAACCCGAGGCCAGCCTGCCGCCGGCTCTGCAGGAGAGGGACGGCATCCCGGTGGTCCCGCAGGAGGCCACGCCCCGTGCGCAGGGCGCCCGATCCGCGTTGGACCAGTATCTCCGGGACATTGCCGAAGTGCCGCTGCTCACGCCCGAGGAGGAGGTGGCGCTGGCCCGCCGCATCCAGCGTGGCGACGCCCGCGCCCGTGAACACATGATCCGGGCGAACCTCCGTCTCTGCGTGAAGATCGCGCGGGACTACGAGCACCACGGCGTCCCGCTGCTCGACCTTGTGAACGAGGGCAACATCGGCCTGATGAAGGCCGTGGACTACTTCGACCCTGACAAGGGCGCGAAGTTTTCCACCTACAGCTCGTGGTGGATCAAGCAGGCCGTGAAGCGCGCCGTGGCCAACCAGTCCAAGACAATCCGCATCCCCATCCACCTCCGCGATCGGATCGCGCAGTTCTGGAAGGTTCAGGCGCAGCTCATCGAGGAGCTCGGCCGCGAGCCTTCCGACGAGGAAATCGCGGACGAGATGAATCTCGACGAGCGTCGTATCCGCAAAATGCGACGCGCCATGCTCGGCGTGATCTCCCTCGACGCCCAGCTCGGTGACGACGACAGCAGCACTGTCGCCGAGGTCGTGCCGGACGAGCGCGCGGGCAACGCCTACGACGAACTCGACCGCCAGACTCGGACTGGGCTGATGACACAGCTGATTGACCAGCTCAACACCCGCGAGCTCACCATCCTCCGCCTGCGCTTCGGCCTTGATGGCGGCCCTGAGCGGACCCTGGACGACGTCGGCCGCGTGTTCAACCTCACCCGTGAGCGCATCCGTCAGCTTCAGAACATCGCGCTGGTCAAGCTCCGCCGTTGGATGGAACAGCGGGAGAGCAGCCCTGAGGTGACGGCCCAAGCGGCCTGAATCTCCCACCGTGGATCTCGATGAGTCCGGCAGCAGGCCATCTCGTCTTTGGCGCCAACGGTGACATTGGCTCGGCCCTTGCCCGCCGGCTGCACGCTTCCGGCTCCCGCCTCGCGTTGGCCGGCCGCAACGAGGCTGGCCTTGCCGCCCTCGGTGCTGAGCTGGAAGCGCCTTGGCTCCTGTGCGACTGCACGATGCCGGCCGAGGTGGACGCCGCCGTGGCCAAGGCCCATGACCTCCACGGCCGGCTGGATGGCGTCGCGCACTGCGTCGGCTCCATCCTGCTCAAGCCCGCCCATCTGACCACCGACGGGGACTGGGCCGCCACCTTGGCCGTCAACCTCACCAGCGCCTTCCACGTCGTCCGCGCCGCGGCACGTCTGATGGGCCGGACGGGCGGCTCCGTGGTGCTGGTCTCCACCGTTGCCGCGCAGCGGGGGCTCGCCAATCACGAGGCCATCGCGGCCGCGAAATCCGGCGTCGAGGGGCTGATGCGCGCCGCCGCGGCCACCTACGCGCGGCAGGGGCTGCGCTTCAATGCCGTCGCGCCCGGCCTCACGCGCACGAAGCTTGCGCAGGCCATCACCGGCAACGAAGCGGCGCTGAAGTACTCCACCGCCCTGCACCCGCTGGGACGCATCGGCGAGCCGGAGGACGTGGCGTCGGCCATCGCGTGGCTCCTCGCGCCGGAGCAGGCGTGGATCACCGGGCAGGTGATCGCGGTGGATGGCGGCCTCAGCCGCGTCCAAGCGCGTTGATGAGTTTTCCGGCCGGCCCAGAATCGGATGGCCGTGCCGAAAAACGGGAATAAGCTTTAGGAATTACGGACATGCCAAAGGAAGTCATCATCGTTGGAGCGGGCCCGGGCGGTCTCGCCACCGCCATTCTCCTTGCCGGCGCGGGTCTCCGCGTCCGCGTCTTCGAGCGCCTGCCCTTTGTGGGCGGACGCACCTCCACCATCGAGGCGCAGGGCTTCACCTTCGACCTCGGCCCCACCTTTTTCCTCTACCCGCAGGTCCTGCGCGAGATCTTCGGCTATGCCGGCGGCCGGCTCGAGGACGAGGTGGAACTTCGTCGGCTTGACCCGCAGTACCGCCTTGTTTTCGGCGCGGGCGGCGAGCTGCGCTGCACGCCGGACGTGGCGGAGATGGAACGGCAGATCGCCGCGATCGCGCCGGCGGATGCGCCCAATTTCAGCCGCTTCCTCGCCGAGAATCGCGTGAAACTCCACGCGATGATGCCCTGCCTTCAGCGGCCCTTCCTCGGCTGGACCGACCTGCTCGACCCTCGCCTGCTGAAGATGCTGCCGCTCATCCGGCCGCATCAGTCGGTGGACACGTACCTCGGTCGTTTCTTCCGCGACCCGCGCATCCGGCTCGCCTTCAGCTTCCAGTCGAAGTACCTCGGCATGTCGCCGTTCCGGTGCCCAAGCCTCTTCAGCATCCTTTCGTTCCTCGAGTATGAGCATGGCGTGTTCCACCCCATCGGCGGCTGCGGCGCGGTGACCCGCGGCATGGCGCGCTTTGCCGAGCGGCTGGGCGTGGAAATCCATCTGAACGAGCCGGTCGAGGAGGTGCTGTTTACCGGCCGCCGAGCCACCGGCATCCGCACGCCCTCGGGCACGCACCGCGCCGACGCGCTGGTGATGAACGCCGACTTTGCGCGTGCGATGGAGAAGCTGGTGCCCGATGAGCGCCGCCGCCGCTGGGCCGACGCGAAGCTCGCGAAGAAAAAGTACTCCTGCTCCACCTTCATGCTGTACCTCGGCTACGAAGGCACGTTCGACCAGGCGCACCACAACATCTTCATCAGCCCCGACTACGCCCGGAACCTCGACGAGATCGAGAACCGCCACGTGCTCAGCGAGGATCCGTCGTTCTACGTCCAGAACCCGACCGTCACCGACCCCGCGATGGCCCCGCCGGGCCACAGCGCCCTCTACCTGTTGGCGCCGGTCAGCCACCAGCACGCGAACATTGACTGGGCGCGGGAGAAGGCGGGATTCCGCGCGCGGCTGCTCCGGCAGGCGGCGAAGGCCGGTTTCAACCTTGATCCGGCCCGCATACGCTACGAGCGCGTCATCACGCCCGATGACTGGGATCAGAAGTACGAAATCCATCGTGGGGCCACCTTCAACCTCGCGCACAGCCTCGACCAGATGCTCCACCTCCGCCCGCGCAACCGTTTCGAGGACTTCGATGGCATGTACCTCGTGGGCGGCGGCACGCATCCGGGCAGCGGCCTGCCGGTGATCTTCGAGTCGGCCCGTATCAGCGCGAAGCTGCTGCTGGGAGACCTGGGCGTGGGTGTTGGCGGCATTGCCCCTGCCGAACCGATGCCGGCCTGTGCCGTGGAGAATCCGACGCTCAAGTCCGCCTGACCGTGACCGCCCTCGCTCCCGTCTCGAATCCCGCCCGCGAGCACGCGCTGCTCGAGGGCGCGGTGCGCGGCCCTTTTGCGGCGGCCCGGGCGGCGCAGCCGGCGTGGGCCGCGAAGCCGGTGCGGGCGCGGCTCGCGGTGCTGCGGGCCTTCCGCCACCGACTGGCGGAGCACGCCGAGAAACTGGCTGGCACCGTGGCGCGCCCCGCCGCGGAGACGCTCACGGCGCAGCTCATCCCGCTCGCGGATGCCGGCGCATTTCTGGAGCGTGAGGCGGCCAGCCTGTTGCAGCCACGGCGGCTGGGGCGTCGCGGCCGGCCCATCTGGCTCCGGGGGGCGGATGCGGAGGTTCACCGTGAGCCCTTCGGTGTCGTGCTGATCCTGGCGCCGTCGAACTACCCGCTTTTCATCCCCGGGACGCAGGCGTTGCAGGCGCTCGCCGCGGGCAACGCCGTCGTACTGAAGCCCGGCGCCGGCGGTGAGTCCGCCGCCCTCGCCCTGCACCGACTGTTCGTCGCCGCCGGGCTGGATCCACGTCTGCTGGCCGTGCTGGCCGAGGATGCCGCGGCCGGCCCGCTGGCTGTCGGGCTGGAGCCGGATTTCATCCTGCTCACTGGCTCCGCCGCCACCGGGCGTGCCGTGCTCAAGCAGGCCGCCGGGAACCTGACCCCCGTGGCGGCGGAGCTGTCCGGCTGCGACGCGGCGTTCGTCCGCGCCGATGCGGACCTGGACCGCGTGGTCGCCGCGCTGCGTTTCGGACTGCGGCTCAACGACGGCGCGACCTGCATCGCGCCGCGGCGGGTGTTTGCACATGCCGCGGTCTGTTCCGAGCTCGAGAGCCGCCTCGCGCGCCTG
>JBJXFY010000097.1:0-21901 GCA_046155815.1 Limisphaerales bacterium
GGCGGGAAGGCAATCATGAATACAAGCCAATGGCTTGTGGAGCGCTCCTGCCGGTTCGCGCTTGCCTAGCCGTTGGTTTCCAACGCGTCGTCCCCGGCCAAAATCATCGGAGAAGCCATCCGGGCGCGGCGCCAGGCGCGGAGCTGGAGCCAGGAAGCCTTGGCGGAGTGGGTGGACATCCACTCCAACCATGTGGGCGAAGTGGAGCGCGGGGCGAAAGTCGCCTTCGTGGGAGTTGCTGATCCGGCTGGCAGGTCGCTTGGACTGCCGTCGCAGACGGCCTGGTCGCAGACGTGTAAGGGACGTCATCCGAAAGTCAAAGCGGGGCGGGCCGGTGCGTTGAAAATGATGTGGTTTGCGAACCCGCTTGGAACAACTGCCGGGACATGCCCTGGCTTTAGTCCCCGATGCACAGTCCCAGGACTACCCGCAGCGGCAGCATCCACGGACTCTGAGGACCGCCCATTGGCCGGCCCGAGCCAGGCTGAGCACTTCGTCCCGAGGAATCCCGGCATGGACTTCGCGTCAGGTGAACTGCTGCAGCCACCCAACATGTGGCCGGGGCGTTGGGCGGGCCGGACGTGCGGCCAAGGTTGCCGCGCCGCGCCGCGCCCGCCAGAGTCGCCGTGCACTTTTCGCGCCATGCTGACGACGCTGCGGATCAAGAACCTCGCGCTCGTCGCCGACCTCACGCTTGAGCTCCGCCCCGGCTTCAACGCCCTGACCGGCGAGACCGGCGCCGGCAAGTCCATCCTCATCGGCGCGCTGGGCCTCGTGCTGGGCGAGCGCGCGGACCGCCAGCTCCTCCGCGCCGGCACGGACGCCTGCACCGTCGAGGCCGTGTTCGACGTGTCCGGCCTGCGCACACCGCTGTCGTCGTTCATCGAGGAGAACGGGCTTGAACCGGCCGCTGACGGGCAGCTTCTTCTGAAGCGCGTCTTCACCGCCGCGGGCGCGAACCGCCAGTTCATCAACGGCTCGCCCGCCACGCTGGCGGCGCTGGCGCAGCTCGGCGAATGGCTGGTGGACCTGCACGGCCCGCACGACCACCAGTCGCTCTTCTCGCCCGCCAGACAGCTCGAGCTGCTCGACGCCTTCGCCGGCCTCGGCGAAACGCGCGCCGCCTTTGCCGCGATCCACGGGTCCCGCGCCGCGCTCGACGCGCGGAAGGCCGCGCTGATCGTGGACGAGCGCACCTACGCGCAGCGGCTCGAGCTGCTGCGCCACCAGACGCGCGAGATCGCCGCCGCGCGCCTCCGCCCCGGCGAGGACGAGGAGGTCGAGGCGGAACACCGCCGCGCGAGCAACGCCGCCCAGATCCTTCAGTTCGCCCAGGGCGCGCTTGAGGCGCTCAGCGAGGGCGACGAAAACCTGCTCCAGCGCGCCGGCACCTTGGGCCGTGCGCTGCACGACCTGCAGCGGCTTGATCCGGCAGCTTCCGCCCTCGGCGAGTTTCACGAACAGGCCGTGGACGCGTGGCGCGGGCTCCAGCACGCGCTGTCCGCCTACGCCGACAAGGTGGACCTCGACCCCGCACGGCTCGCGGAACTGGAGGAGCGCCTGAACCTGCTCCAATCGCTGAAGCGGAAGTACGGCCCGCGCCTTGAGGATGTCGTGGCGTTCGGCGCGCAGGCGCAGGCAGACTTGGCCGCGCTCGAAGGCCGCGAGGCGGAGCTGGCCCGGCTGGACGCGGAGGCCGCGCGGCTGGACGCGGAGCTGCGTGCGGCCGGTGCCGCGCTCACCGCCGCCCGGAAGAAGGCCGCGCCGAAGCTCGCCCGGGCGGTGGTTGCGCAGCTGCAGGAGCTGGGCTTTCCGCAGAGCGCCTTCGAGGCGGCGCTGGGGCCGCTCGACGTGTCGGCACGGACGGGCTTCGATGCGGTGGAGTTCCAGTTCGCGCCGAACCCCGGCGAACCGGCCCGACCATTGCGGGCCATCGCGTCGAGCGGCGAGCTTGCCCGCGTGATGCTGGCGGTGAAGACCGTGCTGGCCGCGCAGGACGAGATCCCCGTGCTGGTGTTCGACGAGGTGGACGCGAACGTGGGCGGCGAGACGGCGCACGCCGTGGGCGCGCGGATGCGGGAGATCGGCACGCGGCGGCAGGTGCTGTGCATCACGCACCTCGCGCCCGTGGCCGCCGCGGCGGAGACGCACTACGTGGTCGAGAAGGAGGTTCGCGACGGCCGCACGGTGTCGGAAATCCGCGCGCTGGAGGGGGAGGCGCGGATCGAGGAACTGGCCCGGATGCTCGGCGGCGGCGAGGCGGCGAGGAAGCATGCGGCCTCGCTGGTGAAGCGGCCGTGACCCCGCCGCAGTTCAGTCCCGGTACGCCGGATCGAAGTACGACCGCGTCAGGTTCGCGTTCTGGTTGCGCACGATGGGCAGGAGCTTTTTCTCCTTCATGAACTCGATGTGGCCGTCCATGAAGCCATTGTTGAGGCCGCCCTTGTGGAGTCGCAGGTCGAAGTCGTCCACCGAGCCGCCGGGGCTCACGCTGGCGTTGTGCATGGAGCGCGGATTCTCCTGCATGAGCAGGAACTTGCCCGCCGGATTGATCACCTGCGTGGCCTTCAGGCCCTTCGGCGGAAAATCATCCGCCTCCGCGCCGTCCACGCGGCCGTTCATGCTGAAGTTCACGCGCAGTGCGCGGCCTTGGAGGCCGGCGCTGGGGCACTGGTAGATGGCGAAGCTGTTCGAGTAGCCGTCCGGGGTCGTGCCAGTGGCGGGACGGATGATCCGCTGGCTCGTGACGTAGGGGAACACCGAGCCGGCCTCCGCGTGATGGCCATAGCCGCGCGGCGGGCGGCGCCAGTTGTTCGGATTGTTCGTGTCCGCGGCGTCCTGCCCGCCCCAGACCCAGTCCGGCGGCAGGTTGCGGTCCACGCCGCCAGCCCAGGGGAAGTAGTCCTCGTTGTCGTCGAGGTACATCAGCATCCCGAGCGTGATCTGGCGCATGTTGCTTTTGCACTTGGCTGCGCGACCCGATTCCTTGGCCTGCGCCAGCGCCGGCAGCAGCAGGCTGGCGAGGATCGCGATGATGGCGATCACAACCAGCAGTTCGATCAAGGTGAAGCCGCCGCGGGCGGAGGGGCGATGGGCGGGGGCGCGCATAGGTCGCGCCTCCGTTTCAACCTCCGCCCGGTGACGTCAAGCGCCCGCCGGCCGCGGCACCCTGTGTTTCGCCGGGCACAGGGGCGGCAGCGACAAAAAGGGCGGGGAACGTCCCGGCATCCACCCGCGCATGGATCACCACCCCGCGGCGTGCGGCCGCCGTCGCCAGGATGGCGTGGCCGGCGGCGCTCCGGAGCCGGGCATGATGCGCGAGGAGCACGGCGCCGGCCTCGCCGGGCAGGATGACTTTCGGCGCGGGAAGGCGGCGCAGGACCGCGATCACCGCGCCGGGCACCGGGAACTCGTCAGCCGGCGCGGTTCGCTCTGACGGCCGGCGGCCCAGCCGCCGCCACGCCCAGCGCGCGAGGGTTCCCAGCCATGCCCGCCAGCGCTTCATGCGCCGCCTCCGATCACATGATGCCAACGCAGCAGGCCGTGCAGCACGTCGCAGAGAAGCTGTTTGCCGCCGTCACCGGGGTGCCAGCCGATGTCTTCGTTCTCCAGAAATCCCGCCCAGACCGTCGAGATGCCGCCGCGAAGCCGGGCGTTGAGTCCACCCGTCTTGTCCCGGTCCAGCGCCACCTTGTCAGCCCACAACAGGAGGGCGGCCTCGCGTGCGCCGAGCGTGCCGCAGAGGAGCAGGAGTTGCTCATCCGTATCCGCAGGCCGGTCCGTGCGGATGACGAAGGCGCGGCTGTCATCCTGCAGCCATTGCTTCAAGTCCGTCTCCGTGACCCGCTCGCCGGTGTGGCGCGCCAGGTCCTGCGCCTGCCGCCGCCAGTTCACTTCCTGCTCCAACGCGGCACGCACCGCGTCCCGTATCTCGGTGTTGCCGACGAAATCCGGCAGGCCGGCGGTGGCCTCCACCCGCAGGCCGTCGTCGGCGGGCCGCAGCGAAACGTCCACCGGCAGAAGGAAGGTGTCGTCATCGGCAGGCGTGGCGAGGCGGCCGGCCTCGTCCACGAGCAGCCCCAGTCGCGCGGTGACGGCGTGCAGCCCCCAGGGCATCCGCAGGCCGGCGAGTTCCGGGGGCAGGGCCGGGCGGGCGGCGGCGAGCGCGGGTTCGATGTGCAGGGCTTCGAGGATCAGCGCGTGCAACGTCCGCCAGACCGGCTGGTCGCGGGCGAAGACTTCCGCCAGCGGCGCGGCCACACCCGGCGCAGCGGCGGCGGGCGACGCGAGCGCGCGGACCAGCGCCGGCCACAACGCGGCCGGCCAAGGCGCCTTGTCGCCGGGGAACAGCTCTTCGCGCCGGCCACCGCGGGTCCACACGGCGGCGATCCGTTTCGGGTCGTACGGCGGGTTGCCGAGAACTTCGAGCGTGCCACCGGGGCCGAGCGACAGCCGCAGGTTGCCATCCGGCCGCGATAGCCAGGCGGCGGGCCGGCGCAGCGTGGCGCCGGGGGCGAGGCCGTCCAGCGGGGGCGCATCGGGCTCGACTGCGCCCACGGCGACCTCGATGGCGGCGTGCAGGCGCTCGCGGCTCGAGCCCGGGCCGCGGAAGAGGCGGAAGCGGCCATCCGCCGCGGTGCGGCATTGCCAGGCGAAGCGCGCGCGGCGCAGGGCGAGCCATTCCCGCAGGCCGCCGGCGGGCCGGGCCAGCCGCGGGGCGGAGGCGAGCAGCAATGCGTCGCCGGCGCGGGGCAGGGCCGGCAGCACGGCCCCGAGCGCCTCCCGCAGGTCCGCGAAGGGGTCGGCGGCGGCGGTGGACATGTATTCAGCCAGGCTGCCCGGCCTGGGTGGCACCCGCTTCCACGAGCCAGCGCGCAAACCGCTCCGGCGGGGAGTTGGGCGCTGGATTGAGCGGACCCCAGAGCGGGAACAGCGCCGGCCCGGAGGCCGCCGGAAAGACAAGCTGCAAGGTCGCGCTGCGGCCGTTGTCCAGCGCGTGCCCGAGCAGGAAGAGCGACGCTTCATCGCCGCCCAGCGGCCAGAGGAGCAGGTGCTTCCGCCGGCCTTGCAGTTCAGGCCCGGACAAGCCCAGGGCGTTGGCGGTGGCGGCATTTTCCAGCAGCGCCGCCATCACGCGATCCCGGCCCGTGGGGCTGGCCAGCGGTCCGGGACCGGGCGGAGCGGCTGGGGCAACCGGCAATGGACCCGTCGGCGTGTCCGCCGGTGCCGGCACGGCCACCACCTCAAAATCGAGCGTGTGCTCGTAGCGTTCGCTGGACTCGGACTTCCGGCCGAAGAAGACGAGGCCCAGCTTGGATCCCTCGACCTTTTCGAGCGCGAACTTCATCTGCGCGCCCACGCGCGGCAGGCGGAACAGCGAGGGCAGCGTCTGCCCGACCGGCGTGGCCGCATACTTCTGCGACTCGGCGTCGAGGTCCTGCTGCGCGCGGACCATCGCCTTGCCGACGTTGGTCAGGAAATCCGCAAAGTCCGCCGAGGCCGCGCCGCCCGGCCCCTCCGGCCCGCCCCGCGTGAGGGCGAGGACCTCCGGCGGCCCGCCGGTGGCTCCGGCGGCCACGGCGGCCGGGGGCGTCGGGCTGCGGGACCTGGTCGCGGCCTTGCGGGGCTGGCGGCTGGCAGCCTTGGGTTTCTGGGCCTTTGGCATGGGATCAGACCTTGATCGCCGGCTTGGCGGGTTTCGCCCCGAACAGTTTCTCGAACACTTCGGAGGCCTTGTTCATGACATCCTTGTCAATCTGGGGGACTTCCGGCGCCTCGAGCGGCTTGTCAGCGAGGTCCTTGGCGCGCTCGAGGAGGGCCTTGGTCACGTTGGGGTCGAGCACATGAGCGTGGAGCACGGTGCGGCACTCGGCGGCGGCGCGGTAGTCCTGCGCGTAGGCGATGGCGAGCGCGGCGTTGAAGGCGACCGCGCCGGTGCCCACGCCGAGACCGGCCTCGAGCGAGCCCCGCGTGGCCTGCGCGAGGTCGAGGCGGACGGTGAGCGTGGTTTCGGTGAACTGGTAGCGCGCCGGCACGAGCTGCACGAGCAGGGCGCGGAGGAACTCCGCGCGCTCGTCCTCCTTCACGCCGGCATCGGCCAGCAGGGAGCGGATGACGACGGCGAGCCGTTCGACGGCGGACAGGTAGTCGAGGTTGAGCGCCTTCTGCGCGGCGGCGATGTCGAGGCCGAGCTGGCCGATGATGTTGGGGACGGATTTGAGGTCCTGGATGAGTTTGCTGGCCATGGCGGGATCAGGTTGAGGGTGGTGGCGGGGGGATGAAAATCACGGTGACGCGGAGACGGCTGCCGACGGTCTGCGCCGAAGCGCGGTGACGGCTCCAGCGGGGAAGTTCGACCGGCGGGGCGGCCTGTTCCGCGAGCCGCTTGGCGGCGGCGCCCACCACGCGGATGCCCAGGCTGAACTCCACCCTGCGTTCCACGCGGAGGCGGACCTCCGCTTCCACTTCGTGCCGGCGGACCACCGTCCGCGCCGGTGCGAGCGGGGCGAGCAGGGCGGCGGCCCCGGGCGCGAGGCCTTCCGTCGCAGCGCGCCACCGGCGGATTTCGTCCAGCCAGGCGCGGTCGAACAGCTCCTGCGTGCGCACGGCGGCGGCGGCGAAATCCGCGAGCAACGCAGGCAGGTCGGGGAGGTCGGAGGCGTTCACCGGCGGAGGGAAGATGACTGCGCCCACGGGATGGGGTCGCGCTCGAAGCCGGCCGGACCTTCCTGGCCGGGGTTCTGGTCGCGGTAGCCGAGCCGGTTGATCTGGCCGCCGACATCCTCGATCAGCCGCCCCCACGTGTACTTGCGGCCGGCGCGGCGGCGCAGCGCGCGCACGAGGCTGAACGTGAATGCGCCGTGCGGCGTGGAGCCGTGCCGGTACTCGAAGGCCTTCTGCCCCTCCTGGCAGGCCTGCAGCATGATGGGCATGTACGCGCCCTGCGCCGGCCCGAGGCCGAACTCCGCCGGGCGGGCCCGCAGCGCGTTGGCGGCGGCATCCACGTCGCGCATCCCGCGGCCGAGGCGGCGGAGGTGGAGTCCGGCGGCCGGGCGGGCCTTTGCGGCGGGCAGCCGGCCGCGGCGGGCGGGGGCGCGCTCCTCGTCGGCCGTTCGGGACTGCCACACCCCGGCCGCATCATCCCACCGGAGCAGGCGGTGGCGGAGGTCGTCCGGCGGGTTGATGCCGCGGACGCGCGGGCCGCCGTCGCGGGCGAGGCCGCCGCTGTGGCAGCAGTCGAAGATGGCGAGGAAGCTCGCCTCGGGCGGGAGCTGGCTGTAGCAGTCGTGGAACCAGTCGTCCGTCACGGCGCGTTCGAGCGTCCAGTCGAAGTCCCAGGGCACGAGGCACTCGTCCACGGCGTCCACGGTCTCGCCGAGGCCGTAGCTGGAAATCTGCGCGCCGTGGCCGCTGTAGTAGAGGACGCGGTCGAAGCCGTCCTGGCAGTCCTCGAGCAGCCATTGCAGCCGCTCGCGGATGGCGGCGGCGGTGGCGCGGTCGTTGAGGACGATGCGGATGTCCTCCGCGGCGAAGCCCTGCTCCTGGAGCAGTTCGCTCATGAGGTACACGTCGTTCACGCAGCCCTCGAGTTCCATCCGCGGGTCGGGATACTCGTTGATGCCAACGAGCAGCGCGCGGCGGGCGGGGCGCTGCCGGGTCTCGCCGATGGTGAAGGCGATGGCGTCGCCGAGACTGTTCACGGCCGGGGTGGCGGGCAGGTCGCGGCGGCGGCGCGGCGACGCGGCGGCCGGGGCGGGCAGAAAGCGTGCGGCGGCCACGGACGGCGGCACGCTGCGCTCGCTGAGGAAGCTCCAGATCGCGCGGCGCACGGCGCCGTGACGGAGATACTCGACGGCGTCATGATCGAGGAAGCCGGGGAGGTTGAAGGCGGCGTCCACCTGGGTGAAGCGGGGCAGGGGGGTGCGGATGGGCGCGGTGAAGGCGTTGTCGTGAGGGTTGAAGAGGTGGAACCAGTGGCGGGTGGCCAGCTCCCGCACGCGCCCGCCGAACAGGTCGCGCACGAAGGGGTTGTTGATCTGCGAGCCGAGCGTGATGAGCACGCGCTCCGCGCCCAGCGCGGCGGTGGCGGGCCGGGCGAGCAGATCGTAGGCGACGAGCGAGCCGAGGCTGTGGGCGATGACGGCGGAGGGCCGGTGGCGCTGGATGTCGGCGGCGAGCTTCTTCCGGACGCGGGCGCGGAGCACTGGGTCGGCGGCCCACTGGGCGATCATGCCGGCGGTCCATTGCAGCGCCTCGTGGCCGGCCTCGAACCAATCGAAGATGCCGCGCGGCGCGCCGGGCACGGTGCGGGCGCCGGTGGGCGCCCCGCCGCGTTCAAGCGCGCTGCGCAGGCCGCTCTCGAGCAGGCGGCGGAAGGCGGTCTGCCACAGCGCGAGGTCCGCGGGACGCTCCGCGAAGAGCGCGTCGTACTCGAAGAAGACGACCTCGGGCGTGACCGGTTCGCCGGCGAGCACGAGGCCGGCGAGGCCGGTGGCGATGGCCTGCTGCCAGCCTTCACGGAAGGCCGGCGAAACCTCCTGGTGTCCGACGCCGTGGACGCAGAGCAGCTTGAGTGGAACGGGCATCGCGGGTGGTCGAAGGTCGGATTGAAAAGCTCCAAGTTCCAACTTCAGAGCTCCAAGCGAGCTCCAAAGCCCAACCTCCAAACGGGTATCCGGGCACAGGCTTGAAGCTTGGACATTGGCATTGGGAGCTTGGAGCTTCCGAGCTTCGTCAGACCGTGAACGGCGTCTGCTTCTCGAAGGCCGGGTTGGCCTTGCCCACGACGTAGTAGTTCGGCGTCTGGCTGGCGGGCATCCGGGCGGCGATCTGGTCTCGGAAGGTCCGGTGGTCGCCCTTGAACTTGCCCTTGTTCCACACGCGCTTGAGGGTGCCGGTGAAGAGGCCGTTGCGGGGGCCGTCGAGCGAGAACTGGTTGTCCTGGCAGCCGGAGATGAGGAGGACGGAAGAACGGACGCGGGCGCGCTCGGCGGCGGGGTTGGCCTTCTGGATCGCGTCGTACTCGCGCTTGTGTTCCTTGTAGGTTACGCGGCCCACGCGGAGGGGCATCATGCGGACCTTGGGCGCGGGGCCGGCGCCGGGGCCGGCGGGCATCATCGGCGGGATGTCCTTCGCGACGGTGCCGCTGTGGCAGCTGTCCGAGAGGACGAGGATGCGGACGCCGGACTTGAAGCGGCCCCAGAGCGCCCAGAGCTCGTCGTCAATGAGCTGGCGGTCGAAGAGGCACCAGGTTTCGTCCTGGCGGTCGTTGTCCAGCTCGTCGCCGTTCACATCGGGCACCTGGCCGCCGTGCCCGGAATAGGTGAGGAAGAAGAGGTCGCCCTTCTTCAGCTGCGCGGCGGCGGCGCGGATGCCGGCAATGACGTTGGTGGAGGAGCAGTCGGCGCGGAGAAGCTTGTGCGTCTGGAGGCCGCGGCCGGCGGCGAGGGCTTCCATGTCGTTTGCGTCGGCTTCGCAGGCGGCGAGTTCACCGTCCCAGCCGCCGTACTGGTCAGGGTCAACGTAGTTCAGGCCGAGGTGGAGGGAGATTCCCTGGGGCATGTGGATGAAGGATTGATGGTTTGCGGAGGCGCCGCGCTTACCGGCGCGTCGGGCTGGGCGGTGGGGCCTCCATTTTGAACATCCCGGGCCGCCCGCGGTCTGACGGCGCATGCATCGGGATGCAGAAGCGATAGCGGGCGCCGGCCGGGCGCGGCAAGCCAAATGCCGCCGGGCTGCTTGCGGGCCGCATGGCCGGCCGGCAGCTTGGCGGCCACCGCAGATTCGTCCCGATCACGCTGCATGAACGCTGTACCGGAAGCCCTCCCCACGCCTGCGGCCCCATCCGCCGCCTCCGCTGATGTTGCCGCGGTGCGCTGGCCCTTGGTGCTGTCTCTGGCCGCCCTGTGGGCCTGGGCCATCGCGGGCTGCGCAGACGAATGGACGCACAACCCGATGTACTCTTACGGGTGGTTCGTGCCGTTCCTGATGATCTTCTTCGCGTGGCGGCGGATTGACGAGAAGCCCGGCGGCGTCGAGCCCTACGAGGCGGGCCGCCCGCCGGCCAACGCGCGGCTGCTCACGGTGGTGTTCGCCTTCGCGGCGGTGCTGGTGCTGCCGACGGAATGGTACCGGCAGGAGGTGCCCCATGACCGCTTCAACAACTGGGCCGTGGCGGTGGCGGCGGTGGGCTTCACGCTGCTCGCGGCCGGGTGGTTTGGCGGCCGGGCGCTGCGCTGGAGCATGCTGTTTCCGGTGATTTTCTTCCTCGCGGCGGTCCCCTGGCCGAAGCGCTGGGAATCGCCCGTTACCGTCGGCCTGCAGGGCGTGGTCGCGACGGTCATCATCGACGTGCTGCACCTGCTCGGCGTCCACGCCGTGCCGCAGGGCAACACGATCTACCTGCGCAACGGCCCGGTCGGCATTGCCGAGGCGTGCAGCGGCATCCGCTCCCTGCAGTCCAGTCTCATGATCAGCCTCGCCGTCGGGGAACTCTTCTTCCTCGGCTGGGTGCGGCGGCTGCTGCTGGTCGTGCTCGCCGCGTCGCTGGCGTTTGTCATGAACCTCGGACGCACGCTGACGCTCAGCCTGCTGGTCGAGTACCAGGGCCACGAGGGCATGGAGAAATGGCATGACACGGTCGGCAACATCATCATGGTCGTTCTGCCGCTTCTCGTCTGGTGCCTCGGCTGGGTGCTGAGCCGCTGGGACGAGCCGGCCCCTGAGCGACGGGACCGTCCGGCCGCGGGCGGCATCATCCGGGACTTTTTCACCCACCTGCGCCGCGGACCGTGGGCCGCACTCCCCAGCCTGGCGCCTGCGCTGGTGGTGGGCGCGGCGGGTTTCCTCACCTACCACGGCTGGCTCATGGCGCTCAACATCAAGGACCCGCCGCAGCGCGAGCCATTTTTCATCACCCGCGCGGGCCCGGAACACGGCGTCGGGGAGATGCCTGTGGACAAGGCCATCCTGGACGTGCTCAACCCCACCAGCGGCGGCTACCTCCAGCACACGAACAGCGCCGCGCTCGGCGGCTCGGTCTTCTGCTACTACTTCTTCTGGAAACCCGATGCGGCCAACCAGTGGGCGACCGGCCACCGTCCCGACATCTGCATGCCCGCGGGCGGCTGGAAGGCGGAGGGCGAGCCTTTCCCCGTCGTGGTGGAGATTGACGGGCATCCGCTCACCTTCAACGCGTTCCATTTCAGTGATGGCGACCGCCACGCGCTCCAGCTGTGGGGCCAGTGGCGCAACGGCGAGTCCATGCAGGTGGACTTCTTCGGGGGCAAGCTGAGCTGGGATCTCTTCAAGGGCCGGAGCCGTTCGGCCGTCGAGACCGTGTCCTGCTTGGTGAATTTCAAGGAGGGTGAGCTGCCGCTCGACGTGGCGAAAAGGACCCTCCAGGCCGCGTTCGGCTACCGGAGGCCTGCACCGCCCGGCGAAACAAAGCTTGCGGACGGCCCCACCCCGTAGCGCACTTCCCAGGTCCCATGCCCGACGACACCTCCGCCCATTCCGCGGCCACCGCCTCACCGCCCCGCCCCCGACGCAACCTTTGGCTCTGGCTGCTCGTGGTGCTCGTCGTGCTCGTCGTCGCGGGCGTCGCCGGCGCGCGTCCCGCCTACCGCGTGTTCAAGAACTGGCGCGCCGAGCAGTTCGCCAACCAGGCGGAGGAGTTCGCCCGCCAGCAGAAGTGGCGGGAGGCCTATGACAAGGCCCAGGGCGCCGTGCAGCTCTCCCCCAACAACCCCCGCTGCCAGCGCCTCGTCGCCACCCTTCTCAATCAGTTCGGCAGCGAGGCCGCCATGTGGTACTGGGACCAGCTCCTCACCGGTCCGGACGCCCGCCTCGGCGACCGCGAGGAGGCCCTCCAGGCCGCCATCCGCATGGGCCGCGGCGACCTCGCCGACCGCCACGCCTCCTTCCTCATCACCAACTCTGCCACCTCCACCCGCGGTCTTCTCCTCCTCTCCGAGCTCGCCCGCCTCCGCAACGACGCCACCAACGCCATCCTCCTTGCCCGCGCCGCGCACCGTAAGGAGCCGGAAAACCCCACCAACATCGTCGCCTACGGCAGCATCCTGCTCTCCGCCTCCGATGCCAAGATGCGCATTGAGGGCAAGGAGCTCATCCGTACCCTGGCCGCCACCAACGGCCCCTTCCAGCTCCGCGCCATCCAGCTCCTCGCCGCACGTCCCGACGCCAACCGGCTCGATCGGGAAGACTGCCTCAGGCTCCTTGACGGCCTCGCCGAGCGCGACTTTTCCACCGAGCTCCTGCGCCGTGACATCCAGGTGCAGCTGGACCCGCTGCGGAAACTCGAGATCGCCGAGGACACTGTCCAGCGGTACGGCCGCGGCAAGCCCGAGGAGGTCGCCGCCGTCGGCGCGTGGCTCGTCCGCCATGATTTGCCCGCGCGCGCCATCGAGCTCATCCAGCCTGAGGAGGCCTACCAGAGTGACGCGCTCTTCCGCGTCCGCTTCGAGGCGTTGATGGCTGCCGGTCAGGACGAGGACGCCTACCGGTTCCTCCTTGATCCCAAGGCCCGTGGGGAGGAGATGCCCTTGGAGTTGCTCCGCCTTCGGACCGCCGAAAAGCTCAAGCGTGAGCAAGACGTCCAGCAGCACTGGCAGCGGCTGCTCAAGATCGCCGGCAGCGACGCCCGCTCGCTCCGCATCCTCGCCGAGACGGCCGAACGTGGGAACAGCCTCGACACCGCCGTCAGCGCCTACCGCGCCCTGACCGGCATCCCGTACGAGGAGGAAAACGCCTGGCGCAACATCATCCGCCTCCTCGACGCCCAGGGCGACACTTGGAACGCCCGCGACGCCGCCCGTCGGCTGCTCCGCCTCAAGAAGGAGGACGAGGCCCTCGACATGCAGATCACCTATTACGACCTGCTCCTGGCCGAGGACGTCGAACGGAGCCTGCAGAAGGCGCAGGCGCTCGTGAAGCAGTCCCCCACCAATCTGCTCAACCGCGTCGTCCTCGCCCTTGGCGAGCTGCGCAACAACAACCCCGTCGGCGCCCGCGAGGCCATCTCCGGGGTCACCGTGGACTGGACTCGCATCCCGCCCGGCGCCCGCGCCGTGCTCGTCGCCACCTTGGGTGCCAACCAGCAGAACGACGCCGCCGCCCGCCTTCTGGCCCGTCTCCCGCTTAAGATACTCAAGCCTGAGGAACGCGAGCTCATCCGCCCCTACGTGGACCTTCCCATTCCGCCGGACAGCCGGCTGCTGGATGCAGCCGCCACCAACGCGCCCTCCGGCGGCTGAACTGCCGCCACCATGCCGCGCCGGGTTTTCACCTCCTCGTCCGGTGAGGGGGCTTGCCAAACCTCCCGGCGTCGCCCAAACCTCCCCCCGCGGTCGCCCGTTGGTCTCTCGCGTCAGGCTACGTCACCGCGCCCCGTTCGCTCCATGAGCAGTCCCAACCCCGAGCTCGAGCTTGATCTCGACCTTCAGTTCCTGCCCGCCTGGGCCAGGCAGCCGTCATCCACCAACCGCTACGCCGGCCATGCCGGCGAGGCCGAGGATCGCCGCCTCGACCGTGACCGCCCCCGTCAAGGCTTCCGCGACGACCGCTCCCGCGGACCCCGCCCCGGCGGCGGACGCGGCCCCGGTCCCGGTCCCGGCGGTCCGCGCCGTGATGATCGCGGTCGTGATCAGCGTCCGCACGGCGGCCCTCCCCGCGGCCAGGAACGCGGCCCTGATTTCCGGTCCGCCCCCGACCGGCCGCCGCTTCCCACAGGATTCGACCTCCATTTTCTGCCTGACGAGGCCGGGCTCGAGCAGCTCGGCCGTCAGATCCGGCACACCGGCCGTGCCTACGCGCTCCTCGACATCGCGCATCTCATCCTGAAACGCCCCGAGCGTTACCACCTCGAGTTCCGAGCCGTCGCTCGCGAGGGTGCGCCCGCCCCGCAGTTCTGGCTTTGCTCGCTCGACGACACCCTGTGGCTCAGCGAGGCGGACGCGGTGCGCCATGCCCTTGGCCGGCACTTCGACACCTTCTACAAGGCCACCCGAACCCCGACCGAGAAGCCCAAGGGCACCTACACCTTCGTCGCCCGCTGCGGCCTGAGCGGCGTCATTCTCGGCCCGCCCAACCACCACGACTACCAGAATGCCCTCCGACGGCTCCATCTGGCGCGCTTCGAGCGGATGCCCTTCGAGGCATTCAAGGCCCGCGTCCAGATCGTGCGCGACGAGGCCGTGGTCCAGCAGTGGATTGAGGAGCAGAGCTTCGTGACCGAGTACGAATGCCTGAACCTCCCCGAGCCGCTCCGGCTCCCCACGCTCGACGCCGTCCACCAGCACTTTCGTGACGTGCATCTCGCCAACGTGATCCGCACCGTGGACCGCTTCAGCGTCCGCACCCCGGCGGCGCGCGACCTCCTGCCCCCGCCGCTCAAGGCGCTCGCCCGCCGCGAACTCGACGTGCAGCAGCGTTTCCCCATCAAGGTCATCACCCTCCTCAGCGACCGTCTCACCCGTGCCGGCCTGCAGCTCTTCAAGGTCAACAAGACCGCCCTTCACATCTGCGCCGCGCGGCCGCGCTTCCTCGACCTCGAGGCCAACCCCGCATCCGACTCCGTCCGCCGCCTCGTCGAGACCATCGGGGCCAATCTCGGTCTCAACCGCCGCCAGCTGCTGGAAAAGCTCGGCGTCGCGCTGCCCCCGCCCCCGGTTGAAGGCCAGCCCGCGCCCACGGATGCCGCGCCGCCCTCGCCCGAACTCGCCGGCCTCATCGCTGACCTCCACTGGCTCATCCACCAGGGCCATGTGATCGAGTTCGCCGACGGCCACCTCGAGACCGCCAAGCGCCCAGCCCCCCGCCCCCCCCCGCCGCCACCGAAGCCAGCCCGGGCCCCGTCGCCGGCCGCATCCACCGGGCCCGCTGCTGCGAAAGCCGCTCCTGAAGCGGAGTCCGCCCCTTCTGCGGAGGCTGTCACCACGGAGATTGCGGTCTCGCAACCCGCCACCGCCGAAATCGTGCCTGCTCCCGCGGCCGAAGAAGCCGTGCCCAGTCCGTCCTGAGGTATTCCCGGCGCCGCCTACTCCAGCCTGTAGCGCGGGACGGCGGGGTCCACCTCCCGCGACCAGGCGTCCACGCCGCCGCGGAGGGCGCGCACGGCGGTGAAGCCGTGGCCGGCGAAGTACGCGGCCGCATCCAGCCCCTCGCGGCCGGCATGATCCACGAGCACGAAGGGCTGCGCACGGTCCCAGCGGCCGAGGATTTCCTGCATGTGCTCCTGCGTGAAGACCTCGGAACCGGGCACGCGGGCGGCTTCCCAGTCCTCACGGCTCCGCAGGTCGAGCAGGCGCGGCGGGGCGGGGGACTTCAGTTCCTCCGCCAGGGCGTGCGGCTCGACGAGGAGCGTCAGGTCCCCTTCATGACTCCGGGAGAGGTGCGCCAGGACTTCTGCCGGATTCAGCCCGCCGTTTCGGGCGCACAGCGCGGCGAGCGTCTCGTCCGGACTAAAGGCGCAGCTCGAACAGCCGCCGAGGTGGTACTCGCGAAACAGTGCCCGCCGCGCGCCGGGATACGCGGCCAGCACGTCGGCCAGGGTGGATGCGGCGGTCAGGGTCATTCGCTGTGGGCGGTTTCAGGAAAAGTGCAGCCGGCTCGGGGCGCGGGCTTCAGCCCGCTTCAACGCGATCCAACAGACGGGCCTTGAAGCGGCGTAGACGCCGCGTTCCAGAAATCTTCGGCTTCGCCCACAGCCCTGTTGAAAACGGTTCAGGCATGCGGTTCCGAAAAGCCCTCTCCTTCTCCCCGCGGGAGAGGGAGAAACCCGTCAGCGAAAGCGCTTTCAGCGGATCACTCACGTAGCGATGCGCGAGCTCGCGGGTGGCCCCGTTGCCGAGCACGCCAGGCAGGGCGGGCACCTCGGCAATCCATTGTCCATCGGCCTCCAGCTCGAACCTGATCCCGAGGTGCATGACGGCGGAAACGTAGCAGCCGACCGGCGCGTCGTCAGGCGGCAAAGAACCGCTGTGCGGCGCGGATCACCTCGGCGAGGCGGTCCACCTCGGCGCGGGTGTTGTAGAAGTAGAAGCTGGCGCGGGCGGTGGATTCGAGGCCCAGCCGGCGCATGAGCGGCTGGGTGCAGTGGTGCCCGCCGCGCAGCGCCAAACCCTGCTGGTTCGCAAACTCCACCACGTCGTGCGCATGCACGTCCCGCAGCGCGAAGCTCAGGATGCCCGCCCGGCCGGTGCGCGGCCCGAGCAGGCGCAGGCCGGGGATCGCCAGCAGCTTCTCCTGCCCGTACGCGCCGAGCTCCTGATCGTGCCGGAAGATCGCGTCGCGGCCGACGGTGTCGAGGTAGTCCATCGCCGCCGCGAGCGCGATGGGGCCGGAGATATCCGGCGTGCCGGCCTCGAAACGCTGCGGCGGGTCCTTGTAGGTCGAGGCTTCGTACCCGGCGTCCTTGATCATTTCACCGCCGCCGTGCCACGGGGGCATGTCATCCAGCAGCTCGCTCCGTCCGTACAGGACGCCGATGCCGGTGGGGCCGCAGACCTTGTGGCCGGAGAAGACAAGGAAGTCACAGCCGATCGACTGCACGTCCAGCGGCAGGTGACCGGCGCTCTGCGCGGCGTCTACGAGCGAGACGGCGCCGGCCTTCCGCGCCCGCTCGCAGAGCTCGGCGGCGGGATTCACCGTGCCGAGCGAGTTGGAGATGTGGACGAAGGAAACCAGCTTCACCGCAGGGGTGAGCAGTTCGTCCAGCCGGGAGAAATCGAGCAATCCCTCGTCACCGGTGACGGGGATGAAGGCGAGGCGCGCGCCGGTGCGCTGCGCGAGCATCTGCCAGGGGACGAGGTTCGAGTGATGTTCGAGCTCGGTGAGCAGGATGACGTCGCCGGACTTGAGATTGGCCGTGCCCCAGGTGTTCGCGACGAGGTTGATGGCCTCGGTGGCGCCGCGGGTGAAGATGATCTCGTCGGCACCGCGGGCGTTCAGGAATCGGGCGACGCGTTCCCGGGCTCCCTCGTAGGCGACGGTGGCGCGGTTGCTCAGCTCGTGGATGCCGCGGTGGACGTTGGCGTTGTCGCGCTCGTAGTAGCCAACAAGCGCGTCAATCACTGCCCGCGGCTTCTGGCTGGTGGCGGCGTTGTCGAGATAGACCAGCGGGTGGCCGTTGACCTGCTGGTCAAGGATCGGGAAGTCACGGCGAAGGGCGGCCCAGTCCGGGGACATGCGATGCCCGGCCTTGAGTTGTTCGACGGCGGCGCTCATTGACGAAAACTTCAAGCAGCAAGGTCGGCACAGCACGGCAGACGGAAATCCTCCGCCTGATGCCACTCGTGTGCCACGTCCCGCATGATCAAGGCATGATCGAAGCTGACGGTGCCCTGGGGGAACAGTGATGCATCGGCGAAATGGCTGGAGAAGACTTCGCTCACCCCGAACGGCACCACGGACCAGGACCGTGTCCTGAGTTCCAGGCCGTCGAGACGGTTTGCTTCGCGCGTCACAGAATACCCCAGGCTGCCGCCTGCAAGATAACGGGAGGCCTCGTCGAGCGAACCAAAGCAGGAGCCGGAAGGCAGGCCTTCGGCGGCCTCACCCGCCACCCGCACCCGGACCAGTCCATCGGCGGATTCCATGGCCAGGCGAAGCCGCCGGCCATCATCCTGAACGGCGAAGCGCGCGGCATGATGCTCACCCGGGAAAAAGCGGCCGCCCGCGAGCCGGTTGAGCACCGAGCCGGTGTCACGCCGGGGAATGAACACTCCCTCGCGCAGGCCCGCCCCCTCGTCTTCCCACTCCACGGCGATGCGATGCGCGGCGTTCTCGCTGCTCAATCCCGCGAAGGAAGGCAGACCGGCCGGGCGCATCCCTTCAAGCCGGATGAGGCATATCCCGACGACCGCGCTGCCCTCCTGGAGCTTGGGACGGAAGGGCGCCGGCAACTGGCGGAGCACAACCTCCGGATCCGCACGGTAGTTCACCAGCAGCCGGCGCTTGATCAACCCTGTGATGACGGGCAGGCGCACGGGTGGAGGCGCATCACACGCCGTTGCTGCCGATGGCCTCGACGGGGCAGCCTTCCATGGCCTCCTTGCACTGCTGCTCGTCATCGGCGGTCTCGGGCTGCTTGTATACAAAGGAGTAGCCGCCGTCGTCGTTGCGCTTGAAGCTGGCCGGCGCGGTCTCGCGGCACAGGTCGCAGTCAATGCACTGGTTGTCCACGAAGTAGCGGCCGGACACATTCTCGGGGTAGCGGTTGGCAAGGTCGGCCATCGGAGGCGGTGGGTTGGTTTTGGGGGGAGGGTTGGAAAACTCAGAGCAGGCCAAGCTGCAGCTTGGCGGCGTCGGACATCATGGCTTGGTTCCACGGCGGGTCCCAGACGAGCTCGACGTGGGCCTCGGAGACGCCGGGAACGGACATCACCTTGGTCTCCACGTCGTGGGCGATGGTGGAGCCCATGCCACAGCCGGGTGCGGTAAGGGTCATCTTGACCTCCACCCGCTGTCCGCCGGCGGGAAGCGATGACACGGCGCAGCCGTAGATCAGGCCGAGGTCGACGAGGTTCACTGGGATCTCCGGATCGTAGCAGGTCTTCATCACCTCCCAGAGCTGCTGCTCGTTCACCGGGCCCGAGTAGGATTCGCCCCGGGCCGCGGCCGCAACGGCGATCCCGAGCGCGTCGGCGTCCTTGCCGGCGAGGCGGAACATGTTTCCGTTCACAACGACGGTGTAGCTGCCGCCAAGATCCTGGGTGAGGGTGGCCTTCTCGCCGGCGAGCAGCTTCACCGGATAGCCGGCCGGCACGATCACCGCGTCCACGTCGCGAGTCAGCGGTATGGAATCGCCAGCCTTCATGGGCGGGGGGCCAGTTCCGGCACGGCCTCGAGGCGGTCCCAGACCACGCGGTCGAGGTGGCCGCGGATGCCGGCGTGGCGGACGCGGTCGAGGATCTCGCCGGCGAAGGCATGGACCAGCATGTGGCGGGCCTGCTCCCGGCCGATGCCGCGCGAACGGAGATAGTAGATCGCGTCGTCGTTCAACTGGCCGATGGTGGCGCCGTGCGTGCAGCGCACGTCGTCGGCGTAGATTTCCAGCTGCGGCTTGGTGCTGGCCTGCGCTTCGTCCGAGAGCAGCAGGTTCTTGTTGGTCTGCTTGGCGTCCGTCTTCTGCGCGCCGGGGCGGACGAGGATGCGCCCGTGGAAGACGCCGCGGGCCTTCCCGGCGAGAATGCCGTTGAAGTATTCATGGCTGGCGCAGTGCGGGCTCGCATGTTCGACCACCATGTGATGGTCGGCGAGCCGTTCGCCGTCCACAAGGTAGAGGCCGTTGAGGACGCATTCGACCCGCTCGCCGGCGAAGAAGGAGTGAATGTTGTTGCGCGAGAGGCGGGCGCCAAGCGCGATCGAGTGGTAGAGATAAGTGGCGCCGCGGTCCACCCGGACTTCAAGCGCGCCAATGTGGTACGCGGCCGGATGCTCATCCTGAACCTTTATCTGTTCCACAGACGCGCCCTCCTCGACGATGACTTCGCAGGCGGCGTTGGTGAAGGCCGGTTCGCCGCCGAGGCTGACATAGTGCTCGACAACGACGGCCTGCGTGCCGCGCTCGAAGAGCAGGAGGTTGCGCGGGGACGCGGTGAACCCGGCCTCCGCGCCGCTCGCGACAAAGACAAGCTGGACCAGGGAAGCCTGTTTTCCGGCGGCCACATGAAGATACGCGCCGTCGCGGAAGAAGGCGGTGTTCAGCGCGAGCAGGGGATTCTCACGATCCACCGGCGCGAGCCGGCCGAGATGTCTGCGGATCAGGACGCCGTCGCTCGCCAGCCGGTCCGCGAGGCCGGCCAAAGTCACTCCGGCCTCGGGAAGGATCCGGCTGAGTCCGGGCGCGAGCACGCCGTCCACGAAAACCAGCCGGCTGCCGCCGAAATCGGGCACGCCTAGGCCTTGCAGGGCGGTTTCATCGAGGCCGCGCGGGTCGAGGTGCAGGATCGGCCTGAACGGCAGCCGGGCCAGCGGCGCGAGGCTGGTGTAGCGCCAGTCCTCGTGCCGGACGGTGGGCAGGCCCAGGCGGGCGAAGCGCGCAATGGCCGCGCGGCGCAGTTCAAGCGCCCAGGCCGGATGTTCGAGCGCGCCCTCCATCACGAGGTGCTCGAAGGTCCGGACGTAGGGGCTGGCTTCGGCGCCGGTCACCTTGGCGGGGTTGCTCACGGTCGGGGCGGACATGGGTCAGGCGGGTTGCGGCACGGCGTCAAGGATCCAGTCATAGCCTTTCGCCTCAAGTTCGAGCGCCAGCTCCCGGCCGCCGCTGCGCACGATGCGGCCCTCGGCGAGGACATGGATGTGGTCGGGGATGATGTAGTCGAGCAGGCGCTGGTAGTGGGTGATGACCAATTGGGCGTTGTCCGGCCGGCGGAGCTTGTTGACGCCCGCAGCCACGACCCGCAGGGCGTCAATGTCGAGGCCGGAATCGGTTTCATCGAGGACGGCGAGCACCGGTTCGAGCAGGGCCATCTGGAAGACTTCGTTGCGCTTCTTCTCGCCGCCGGAGAAGCCCTCGTTCACGGGCCGCTTGAGGAAGCTCTCCGGGATGTCGAGCACCTTGAGCTTCTCCTTCACCAGGCCGAGGAACTCCACGGCGTCGAGCTCGGGCCGGCCGCGGTGTTTGCGGATTTCATTCACTGCCGCGCGTAGGAAGTAGGCCGAATTCACCCCGGGAATCTCGACCGGGTACTGAAAGGCCAGGAACACACCCTCTCGGGCTCGTTCCTCGGGGGCAAGTTCCAGCAGGTCCTTGCCGCAATAAACGACTTCGCCGGCGGTCACGTCGTAGCCCTCGCGGCCGGCGAGCACCGCGGCCAGCGTGCTTTTGCCGGAGCCGTTGGGGCCCATGATGGCGTGGACCTCGCCGGGGTAGAGCGTAAGGTGAACGCCCTTGAGGATCTCACGGCCCTGCACGCCAGCGTGCAGGTTGCGTACTTCGAGAATCGGTTCGCTCATGGATGAGGAAAGGGAAGGGGTCGGCCGGCTCAGCCGACGCTGCCCTCGAGGCTGACGCCGAGGAGCTTCTGGGCCTCCACGGCGAACTCCATCGGGAGCTGTCGGAAGACTTCCTTGCAGTAGCCGTTGACAATCATGTTAATGGCGTCCTGCGTGGCAATGCCGCGCTGGTTGCAGTAGAAAATCTGGTCCTCGCCGATCTTCGAGGTGCTGGCCTCATGCTCGAGACGCGCGGTGTCGTTCCTCACCTCGATGTAGGGGAAGGTATGCGCCCCGCATCTGTCGCCGATGAGGAGTGAGTCGCACTGGGAAAAGTTCCGGGCGTTGGCGGCCGACTTCATCATCTTCACGAGCCCGCGGTAGCTGTTCTGGCCGCGGCCGGCGGAGATGCCCTTGGAGACGATGGTGCTGCGGGTGTTTTTCCCAATGTGGATCATCTTGGTGCCGGTGTCGGCCTGCTGGCAGTTGTTGACCACGGCCACGGAGTAGAACTCACCCACGGAATCATCGCCCTGCAGGATCACGCTGGGATACTTCCAAGTGATGGCGGAGCCGGTCTCGACCTGCGTCCAGGAAATCTTGGAACGGCGGCCTTTGCAGAGGCCGCGCTTGGTCACAAAATTGTAGATGCCCCCGCGTCCCTGCTCGTCGCCGGGATACCAGTTCTGCACGGTGGAGTATTTGATCTCCGCGCCCTCCAGCGCGATCAGTTCGACGACGGCCGCGTGCAATTGGTTCTCGTCGCGCATCGGCGCGGTGCAGCCTTCGAGGTAGGAGACGTAGGACCCCTTGTCGGCGATGATGAGCGTGCGCTCGAACTGGCCGGTTTCTGCCTCGTTGATGCGGAAATAGGTCGACAATTCCATCGGGCAGCGAACGCCCGGCGGCACGTAGACGAAAGAGCCGTCGCTGAACACGGCCGAAT
>JBJXFY010000125.1:0-9476 GCA_046155815.1 Limisphaerales bacterium
CGCCGAGCTGAACTGCACGCCGGCCGCGCCGACGCTGAGCCGGGCGGCGGTGCGTTCGCGCTCCGCCGCCGCCTCCTCCGCGAGTTCGGCGCGCCGCTCGGCGACACGGATCTGCTGCTCGAGCTCGTGCGTGGTGGGCCCCTCCTCGGGCGCGAGCGCGATCTCCGGCAGTACCCGGCCACCCTCAAGCGCGCCCACTTTTGTCTCGAGTTCCTGGATGCGGCCCAGCAGGCGCTGGACGGTTTCGGCGTGGGTCTTTTCCACCGCCTGGGCGCGTTCGGCGTCGCGACGTTCGAGCTGCTCGATGCGCCCGAGGAGCTGCTGGATCAGTTCGGGCGAGGCGGCTGGTGCGGCGGGTACGGCCGGGGTGGCGGCAGGCGGTGCAGCCGCCGAGGGATTCGTAGCCGGTTGCTGGGCCGGGGCCGGGATCGAGATCATGGCCAAGCTCAGCACGGAGGCTGCGGCACGAGCACTGCGGCGTCGGGCGGAAGCCGCGAACATAGGTTTGACGACAGTTTCAGTAGAGATTAAGGGCATGGCGTAAGCGCCTCCGCACGTGCGGTCAGCGTTGGGTCAGGCCGCGGCGAGTTCGGCTTCGACGGGATCGCTCTCGGTGCCGACGTCGGCAAAGAGCCAGGAGGAAAGGTAGCGTTCGGAGGCGGACGGGATGATGGCGACGATCCGCTTGCCGGCGTTGTCCGGGCGCTTTGCGACCTGGAGCGCCGCCCAGATGATCGCGCCGCTGGAAATGCCGACGGGGATGCCGTCGAGGCTGTTGACCTGCTTGGACACGGGGCCGGAGTCGTCCTCGCTGACGATGATCACCTCGTCCACGACGTCGCGGTGGAGGTTCTCGGGTATGAAGCCCGCGCCGATGCCTTGGAGCTTGTGCGGTCCGGGCGCGCCGCCGGAGATGACGGGTGACTTCGCCGGCTCGACGGCGACGGCACGGAAGCCCGGCCGCCGGGGTTTGATGACCTCCGCAACGCCGGTGATGGTGCCGCCGGTGCCGACGCCGGCCACCACGAAGTCCACCTCGCCGTCCGTGTCGCGCCAGATCTCCTCGGCGGTGGTGCGGCGGTGGATCGCGGGGTTCGAGGGGTTGGAGAACTGCTGGAGGATGAGGCTGTTCGGGATCTTGGCGTGCAGCTCCTCGGCCTTGGCGATGGCACCCTTCATGCCCTTGCTGCCCTCGGTGAGCACCAGCTTCGCGCCGAAGATTTTCAGGAGCTTGCGCCGTTCGAGGCTCATCGTCTCCGGCATGGTGAGGATGAGCTTCAGGCCGCGCGCGGCGGCGACGAAGGCGAGGGCGATGCCGGTGTTGCCGCTGGTGGGCTCGATGAGGACGGTGTCGCCGTTGATCCGGCCGGCGGCAAACGCGTCGTCAATCATCGCCACGCCGATGCGGTCCTTGACGCTCGAGAGCGGGTTGAAGAATTCGAGCTTGAGGAGCACCTCGGCGAGCGCGCCGTGCGCCGCGGCCGTGCGGTTAAGGCGGACGAGCGGCGTGTTGCCGACGGTCTCGGTGATGTCGTTGTGGATGCGGGGCATGGCCTTCAGATGTTCTGCGCGATGGCGCTCAGGTAGCGGAACTCGGCGAGGATCGTCTGCAGCGCGGCGTGGAAGGCGTCGACCTGCCGGTGCAGCGGCGCGTGCTGCGGCGTCTCGAGGACCAGCTCGAAGGGCGGCTGCTGGAGGCCCGGCGGCACGCGCAGCACCCCCTGATAGCAGTCGTCTATCAGGCCCTTCTCCGCCTTGAAGCCGTCAATGACCGTGCTGCGGTTGCGCGGCAGGTGGCGTTCGGCCTCGCGCAGCGCGGGCTCGAGCAGGAACTCGGACAGCACGCTGCCGGTCACGAAACCATATAGACCGTGGCTGGTGTCGTCGCTGTGCAGGCTGACCAGGCCGTGGAAGCCGTGCATCCACAGCTCCGTCTCGAGCAGCCGGATTTCCGGCGCGGGCGAGTTCTTCCAAAATTCGCGGTTCAGGTCGCGCCCTTGGCGGCTGAGCCGTGCATGGTTCGTGTAGCCCCAAGGGTTGCAGACCGGGTAAAGGTACAGGGCGTAGCCCTGCGCCAGTTCCGGCTCGCGCACGAGCTGCTGCACCAGCCGCAGCAGGCCCAGGGCGCCTTCCGGTTCGTCGCCGTGGATCGCGGCGAAGAGCCCGAGCCGCAGCGTGTCGCCGCCGCCCTTGGGCCCGACGAAGACGTAGCGCGGCAGCTCGACCGGACCGTCCGGGCCTTCGATCGGGCCGAGCGGTCGGCGGATCAACTGCGGGAAACGTTCCGCGAGGTCATCGAACTGCTCGAGCAGGCGTGCGAGGTCGCGGCGGCCGGTGCCGGCCTGAAACGCGGCGGCGGCGGGAACGGGTCGGGTAAGGACGGCGGTGGACATGGGCGGTGCGGTTAATGGTCAGGGACGCTGGATTTGGTCGAAGGTGCCGCCGTCGGCGAAGTGCGCGGCCTGCGCCTTGGTCCAGCCGCCGAACTCCTCGTCAATCGTGACCAGCTTGAGGTCGGCGAAACGGCCGGGGAACTTGGCCAGCGTTTCGGTGGAGCGCGGGCGGTAATGGTGCCTGGCCGCCAGCTCCTGACCGGCGGGCGAGTAGAGAAACTCGAGGTACGCCTTGGCCACGGCCTCGGTGCCCTTCCGCTTCACCACGCGGTCCACGACGGTCACGGGCGGCTCGGCCAGGATGCTGATGCCCGGAACCACGATCTCGAACTTGTCGGCGCCGAACTCCTGCTTGATCAGGAAGGCCTCGTTTTCCCACGAGATGAAGACGTCGCCGATGCCGCGCTGGGCGAAGGTGATCGTCGAGCCGCGCGCGCCGGTGTCGAGCACGGGCACGTTCTTGTACACGCGGCGCAGGAAATCCTGGATCCTGGCCTCGTCGCCGTTGAACTCGCGCTTCGCCCACGCCCAGGCGGCCAGGTAGTTCCAGCGCGCGCCGCCGGAGGTCTTGGGATTGGGCGTGACCACGGCGACGCCCGGCTTGGCGAGGTCGCCCCAGTCCTTGATGCCCTTGGGATTCCCGGCGCGGACGACGAGGACGATCGTCGAGGTGTAGGGCGTGCTGTTGTGGGGCAGCCGCTGCTGCCAGTCCTTCGGGATCAGCCGCCCGCGCTCGGCGAGCATGTCCACGTCATAGGCGATGGCGAGGGTGACGACGTCGGCCTGCAGGCCGTCGATCACGGCGCGTGCCTGCCGGCCACCGCCGCCGTGAGACTGCCTGATGGTCACGGTGTCGCCGGTCCGTTCCTTCCAGTGCTTGGCAAAGACGGCGTTGAAATCCTCGTAAAACTCACGGGTGGGGTCGTACGAGACGTTGAGGAGTTCGATGTCCTTGGCCGGTGCGGCAAAGGCCAGCGCGGCCGCGAGCAGGCCGGCGAACCAGGTCTTGATCACGGGAAGGGCAAGTTGATCCATGGGAATTGATGATGTGGCGGGATCAGGATCGGGGGAGGCGGAAAGGGAAAAATGATTTCACCCGGCCGTGGGACGCGGCTCCGTCGGGAGCCGGACGCGCTCGCGGCGCTCCACCTGCACGACGCGGTCGTCATGCACGGTGATCTGCACCTCGCCATAGTGCAGGCTGGCGACCTGCCGGCGGACGAGTTCGAGCCAAGGCGGCGGCTCGGTGGCGGAATCGGTGTGGGCAACTTGGTTTGGCATGGCGCAGATCGTGCGTTGCGAAACCAAGAAGACAGTTATACTCCATCACGTCAACTGAGATTTATATAATTGTGCAACTGCCCTGTGAAAAGGCTGTTCCTTTGCATGGTGGCAGCGGCCCCAAGGCGATTCTTGATTCGGGTGCTGGAGATTCTCTAGACTGCCGCTGGTGAAGCTTTCCCAGCGTGGCGAATACGCGTTGCGCGCCATGCTCGTGCTTGGCCTGCGCCACGGCGAGGGCGTGGTGCGCATCCAGACCGTGGCGGACGAGCAGAACATCCCGAAGCGCTTCCTCGAGCAGATCCTCAACGACCTGAAGGACGCGCGCATCGTCGAAAGCCGGCGCGGCGTGCAGGGCGGCTACCGGCTGGCCCGGCCGCCGGAGCAGATCAGCCTCGCCGAGATCATCCGGCACATGGACGGCCCGCTCGCACCGGTGGGCTGCGTCAGCGAGCGCTTCTACGAGAAGTGCTCGTGCCCGGACGAAGCCCGGTGCGCGCTGCGCAGCGTGATGCAGGAAGTGCGCGATGCGGTGGCGCGGCTGCTGGAGGGCGTGACGCTGGCGGAAATGTGTGCCCGCGCCCGGACGCTGGCCCCGAAAACGCGCGGCCTGCCCGCGCTGCACTTCGACATCTGAGCGGGGACAAGGCTGTTGGAACAGAAGGGAGCGGAGGGAACGGGGGAGGCGGTTGACGCTTGCCGCCCGCAGCGGCCGCCCGTCACGTCGCCTTCGGCTTGTAAAGGCCGAACACTGCGCCCTGCGGGTCCCGCAGGACCGCGATTCGGCCCACCGAGATGTCCATCGGCGGCGCGAGCACGGTGGCTCCGAGGCCGACCGCTTCGGCCGTGGAGGCGTCGCAGTCCGTGACCGTGACGTAGGACAGCCAGTGGCTCGGAATGCCGGGTGCCGGTGCGGCCATCAGGCCGCCCTCCATCTTTTCGCCGTGCTTGAAGAGCGTGTAGCTGCCGTCGCCGCCGGGCATCGGTTCGGTGGTCCAGCCGAAGAGGCGGGAGTAGAACGCCGCCGAGGCAGGGACGTCGGTGGAGATGAGTTCGTTCCAGCAGAATTCACCGGTCTGGGGAGAGTTCATGGCGACGAGTTGACTGCCCAAGACCCGGGCGGAAGTCAAAGCCGGCGCCGTGAAAAACCTCGCCACCCCCGGGGCCGTACCGCCAACCTCTCCCCAATCCCATGCTTGCCCCGCATGCGGAAGCTCCCGAGGTCCCGGACAGCCCGGACAACCCGGCGGCCCGCGAGTGGTTTGATCGGACCCGTTGGTCGCGGGTCATCCGCGCCGCCGGCGGCACGGAGACGCAGTCGCGTCAGGCGCTCGAGGAGCTATGCCGCGACTACTGGTACCCGCTTTACACCTACGCCCGCTGGCGCAAGGAAAGCCACGAGGATGCCTGCGACCATGTTCAGGAGTTCTTCCTCCGGCTGATCGAGCACCGGACGCTGAGTGTTGCCGACCCGGCGCGCGGGAAGTTCCGCACCTTCCTCCTTTCCTGCTTCCAGCACTTCCTCACCAGCGAGGTCCGGCGCGACAAGGCGGTGAAGCGCGGGGGCCGGATCACGATCGTCTCGATTGACGAGGTGGACGCCGAGCAGCGGTTCCGCAACGAGCCGGTGGATCACGCCACCCCGGAAAAGCACTACGACCGCGCGTGGGCCGTGACGCTCCTGAACCGCGCCTACACCGCCGTCCGCCGTCGGAGCGAGGAGACCGGCAAGGTGCAGCTGTTCGACGCCATCTGGCCTTTCCTGACCGGGGGTGCCGGCCGCGACGACTGCTACCTCGAGGTCGGTCGGCGGCTCGGCATGACCGAGGGTGCCGTGAAGACCGCGGCGCACCGCCTCCGTGACCGCCTGCGCGACGCGCTGCGGGAGGAAATCGCCCAGACCGTCCGCGGCGCCGGGGAACTGGACGAGGAGATGCGCGCCTTCTTCGCCGCCTTGGTCTAGGCGGCGCCCCTGCCATGCCCGCCTCCGCCGTCGCGGCCTGCCCCGTCTGCGGCACGCCGCGGCATCCGGGCGTCCTCGGCGGGCAATGCCCGCGCTGCGTGCTGCACGGCACGGTGAACGGGGCGTTTGGGAACGCGCCGCCGCCGGACGCCGCCGGCTGGGTGCCGGAAGATTTCGGTGACTTCATCATCGAGGAATGTGTTGGCCGCGGGCCGCGCGGCGTGGTGTACCGCGGCCTTCAGCCCAGCATCCTCCGGCCCGTTGCGCTCAAGTTTTTCGACGCCCCGCCGGAGCGGGCGGAGCACTTGATCGCCGCAGCGGACTGTCTCGGTTCGGCGGACCATCCGGCGCTGGCGCCGGTGTTCTGCGCCGGCGCGCACCGCGGGCGGCCGTACCTCGTGATGCCCTTCGCAGCCGGCGGCAACCTCCGCCGGCAGCTCGCCGGCGAGCCGCCCTCGGCCATTCTGGTGGCGCGCCTCGTGGCCGTGCTGGCGCGGGCCGTGGCCGCCGCCCATCGCGCCGGCCTGACGCACTCGCGCCTGACGCCGGAAAATGTCGTCTTCGACGAGGCCGGCTACCCGACCGTCACGGATTTTGTGGCCGCCGGGCTGCCCGAGCCGGGTGGGGCAGCCGCGCGGCCGGCGGACGCGGAGTTCCTCGCCCCGGAGGCGGCCACGGCGTCCGCCGCCGGTCCCGCGGCCGACGTGTTTTCGCTCGGCGCGATCCTGCGCCTCTGCCTCCAGCCCGTCCGTTCGACCGACGACGCCCCGGAATTCGGCTCCGGTCTGCGCGCGGTGGCGGGCCACTGCCTCGAACCGGACCCGGCTGCGCGCCCGCCCACCGCCGCGGCGCTTGCTGAAACCCTGGAACTCTGGCTCGACCATTCCGGCACATCGGCCTTGGAGCCCGTCGCCGAGGACGCCACCCCCGTGTGGGGCTGAGGGCGAGGCAGTCACCCGGCGCGCCGGGCAGCGGTTGTCCCCGGATGGGCGGCGTGCCGCCAAGTCCTCGGAACGGGCTGTGACTTCTTGGACGGCACCGACACCTTCGCTGCAAGTCCCCGCCTTTGGATGTGCGCTTTTGCACCGCGCCGGGCATATCCGGGTGAAGATGTCGCCGCCCGCCCCCGCCGCCGATGCCGCCCTGCTCCGCCGCTACGCAGAGCAGGGCGCCGAGGAAGCGTTTGCGGAGCTGGTCCGTCGGCACATCGGGCTGGTGCATGCGGCGGCGCGGCGGCAGGTGCCGGGCGAGGCCGCTGCGGCGGACGTGACACAGGCCGTCTTCACCGAGCTGGCCCGGCAGGCCCGCCGCCTTGCGCGGCACCCGGCCCTGGCCGGCTGGCTCCACACCACGACCCGCCACCTGGCGGCACGGCATGTCCGCGGCGAGACACGCCGCCAGCGCCGCGAACAGGAGGCCCATGCCATGCAGCAGATTGCGCGCGACGAAGCCCCGGATACCGCGTGGGACCGCGTCGGCCCCGTGCTCGACGCGGCCATGCACGGCCTCGGCGAAACCGACCGCCTCGTCGTGCTGCTGCGCTGCTTCGAGCGGAGGCCTTTCGCAGAGGTCGGCGCGCGGCTGGGCCTGTCCGAAAACGCCGCGCGTATGCGGGCGGACCGTGCGCTCGACCGGCTCCGCAGCCACCTTGCCCGGCGCGGCATCACCTCCACCGCCACGGCGCTGGCCCTTGCGCTCGGCGGCAGCGCCGTCGCCACCGTCCCCGCGGCGTTGACGGCCAATGTCACCGCCGGTGCGCTCGCCGGGGCCGCCGGCTCAACCCTTGGAATCCTCACGCTCATGGCCTCCACCAAGCTCAAGTCAGCCGTCGCCGCCATCCTCGTCGTGGGCACCGGCACGGCGCTCGTCGTGCAGCACCAGGCCGGTGAACAGCTGCGTCGGGATAGTGCCGGACTGCGCGTTGAACTCGCCCGGTTGTCCGCCGACGCGGACGCCGCGCGCCAAGCTGCCGCGGACGCCGCCCAGCGAGCCGACGCAAGCCGGCCCGGGGACGAACTGCTGGCCCTGCGCGGGGAGGTCGGGCGGCTGCGGCGGGAGCTGGCACGCTCGGCGGCCCGGCCGTCTCCCGCCCCTGCTGCGCCGGCACTGGTCACGCCTGCGCCGGAGCCGGCCGCTGAGCCCTTCACGGCCAGCGTGCAGGCGGTGATGCCGCCGGGACACACGCTGGTGGCCGGCGGCTGGGAATGGTCGGACGGCCGGCGGGGGCTGCTGCTGATCACGCCGACCGCACAGGTTTCCGCCGACGGCGGCGAGATCGTGGAGATTGAGCACAAGACGGTGCTGGTGCCAGACGCGTTGCTGGACGAACTCGGCCTCGGCGCGCTGCGGACCGGCGACGCGGCGGCCGATGCGCAGGGCGTGCTGGAGCCGGAGCGCGCCGAGGCGCTGCTCAAGGCCTTCGAGGATCGGGGCGGCGTCGAAATCCTCGCTTCGCCCCGGATCACCACGGCCAACGGCCGCCAGGCCGGCATCGGCCTGACCGGGGACGATATACCCTACGCGATCACGTTCGACGTGACCCCGACCGTCAACGCGGATGGGCAGATCGACCTCACCGCCGAAGGCCGCGCCGAGCGGCGCCCGCCGGTGCCCGGGCGGTGATTTTGGGGCAGCAAGGGGGAGCGCACGCCTCCGGCGTGCAGTTTTCGGAGTCACGCCGAAAACCTCGTGCGGACCAGCTTCCCTTCCTTCCTGGGCGATTGGGAAAATGGAGGGGCGAAGGTGTGTCGGGCGCGACGCCCGCCACGGCACGCCGGAGGCGTGATCTCTCGCTCAGGCCAGCAGCCGCCGCGTGGCCTCGGCCACGTCCGGCTGCCGCATCAGCGACTCGCCGACAAGGATGGCGCGTGCGCCGCAGTTCCGGAGGCGGGCGACGTCGGCCGGCGTGTGGATGCCGCTTTCGGCCACGAGCAGCGTCTCCGCCGGCGAACGCGCCCCCCAGAGCCGGTCGGCGAGGCGTTCGGTGGTGGCGAGGTCCACGGAGAACGTCTTGAGGTTCCGGTTGTTCACGCCGATGAGCGGCGCGCCCAGCGCGACAGCGCGGTCCAGCTCCGCCTCGTCATGAACCTCGACCAGCGCGGCGAGACCGGCGGCGGTGGCCAGCTCGTGGAAGTGACGGAGCCGGGCGTCGTCCAAGATCGCGACGATGAGCAGCACGGCGTCCGCGCCTGCCTCGACGGCCTCGAGGATCTGCCGCGCATCAATCACGAAATCCTTCCGCAGCAGCGGCAGGCCGACGGCGGCGCGGATGGCGCGCAGGTAGTCCAGCGAGCCCTGGAAGAACTTCTCATCCGTGAGCACGGAGAGGCACGCCGCGCCGGCGGACTCGTAGGCGCGGGCGAGGGCCACGGGATCGAAGTCGGCGCGGATGACGCCGGCGGAGGGCGAGGCCTTCTTGACTTCGGCGATCAGCGCCGCCGTCCCGGCCGGAGGCCGGCGCAGCGCGGCAAGGAAGTCGCGCCGCGGTCCGTGCCGCGCGACGGCGTCGCGGAGGACTTCCGCCGTGATCTCGCGCGCCGGCAGGCGCGCCAGCTCGCGGTGCTTCTCGGCGACGATGGTGTCGAGGATGTTGGGCATCAGCGGACAGCTTCCATCTCGCGCCATTGCCCGGCGGCGGCGCGAAACCCGGCCTCATGCTCGGGCCAGTCATGAAGAATGGCGGGGTCGAAGTCCGCGCCGTTGGGCCAGACCACCGTGTGGACTTCCTCGTCCAGGCGCGCGGCGCGGAAGAGCGCGGGATCCTTCAGCGGGCCGTAGAGTTCGCCTTCCAACACTTCCGTAAAGCAGATGGTCCGGCTGGTCCCGTCGGCAAAGCGAAG
>JBJXFY010000145.1:0-13551 GCA_046155815.1 Limisphaerales bacterium
GACCCGGAGACCCACACGCGCATCCAGCAGTTCGAGATGGCCTTCCGGATGCAGTCCAGCGTGCCGGAACTCACCGACCTCTCGAAGGAGACGGAATCCACCTACCAGCTCTACGGCGACGAGGCGAAGAAGCCCGGCACCTTCGCGTACACGGCGCTGCTGGCGCGGCGGCTCGTCGAGCGCGGCGTGCGTTTCGTGCAGGTGTACCTCAATAACTGGGACCACCACGCCAACGTGGGCACCCGCCTGCCCATGCAGTGCAAGGACATTGACCAGGCCACCTACGGGCTCATCGCGGACCTCAGGTCACGCGGCCTGCTCGACGAAACCCTCGTCATCTGGGGCGGTGAGTTCGGCCGCACCATCTACAGCCAGGGCGGCCTCACGAAGGACAACTACGGCCGCGACCACCATCCCCGCTGCTTCAGCATGTGGATGGCCGGCGGCGGCACGAAGGCCGGCGCGGTGTACGGCGAGACCGACGAGTTCAGCTACAACATCGTCAAGGATCCGGTCCATGTCCGCGACTTCCACGCCACCATCCTGCAGAATCTCGGCATTGATCACCGGCGCTTCACCGTGAAGTACCAGGGCCTCGACCAGAAACTCACCGGCGTCGAGGAGGCCCATGTGATCAAGGCGCTGCTCGCCTGAGCCGGCTGTCCGGACCCACCCGCTCAGCCCACCTGGATCACCAGCGCGGTCGTGTTGTCCCGGCCGTCATTGGCCACCGCCGCCTCTACCAGCCGCCGGGCGGGGCCGGCGTCATCATTGAAGGGGCCGGGCTGGCGGAGAAATTCCGTGAGCTGGTGGTTGTACAGCCCTTCCACGAGGCCGTCGGTGCAGAGCAGGAAGGTGTCCCCCGGCCCGCAGGCCACCGCGCCGACCTGCGGCTCCACGAACTGGTTGCCGCCGCCGAGCGCCTTCTGGAGCACGTTGCGGCGCGGATGCGTGCGCGCCTCGCGCTCGTTGAGCTTACCCTGCCGGAAGAGCCAGCCGACGTGGGTGTCATCGTGGCTGAGCTGGCGTATCTGGTCCGCGCCGGCGGGCATCGAGTAGATGCGGCTGTCGCCAATGTGACCGTAGTACATCCAGCCGGGCGTGAACCAGCACAGGCTCAGCGTCGTCTCCATGCCACGGCATTCCGCGTAGCTGCCGCCGACGTAGACCAGCGCCTGGTGAATCCGGTCGAAGAGCTCCCCCAGCACGTCCGCAAAGCCCTCCTGCATGCCCGCCGCGGCCAGCCGGTAGGAACGCGGCAGAAGCGTCGTGAGCTTCTCCACCGCGATGCGGCTCGCGAATTCCCCTGCGTGCGCCCCGCCCATGCCGTCGCTCATCGCAAAGGCGAAGTCGAAGTGGCCGGCGGGCGACTCGCCGAACCGACCGAGGTGAAGCACTTCCCGCGCGTCGAAGCACAGGCCCAGGAAGGAATCCTCGTTGTGGGGCCGCACACGTCCTCGGTCGGTCCAGCCGGACCAGCGGAGACGCGCCTCAGGCCTTTTGGATTGGGGATGCTCCATGCGGGCCGCACCTACCGCCCTTCCGGCAGCAGCGTGGCAAACTCGAAGTCAATCAGGCAGAAGCGCCCATCGGTCTGCCGGTAGGTCACGTTGCGCTTGTCCGGGTCGTCATGCCGGACGCCGTACTCCTCCAGCTCGGCGAACAGCTCCCGCTGCCGGGCGTCGTCCAGGTGCTCCACCCGGCTGCCGCAGTTGGTCGTCACGATTCGCAGCCGCTCACGGTCCGCCTCGAGCAGCCGCGGCACGAAGGGACAGCCGCGCACCTCCAGGTGGCGGAGAATCTCCACCTCCCGATCAAAGCGCCCGGCCGCGTCCGGGCCGCGGTAGGTCTTCACCACCCGGCCGTCGAACGTCAGGTTCACCGTGGCACGGAGCGTGTCTTTGACCTGCAGCATGGATTCCGCCGGCGGCATCTCCGCGGCGGTACGGAGAGGATGCCCGCGTGAGCCGGCCCCGACAACTCCGGCGGCCCGGAGAATTCGCCGACCCACAGCGGGCCGGCGCTGCCCGACCGCTCGCCGAACCGGCCGGGCTCAGAAGGCGTTCTTCCGGTACGCCCCCATCTCCGGGGCATCCGGATTCACCTCGGGGCCGAAGTAGCGGAGGGTGACGAGCGGCTCGGTCGCGCTGGTGTTTTCGAAGGTGACGCCGTTCTTCGCGCCGTCCTCGGTGCAGAAGCATTCGTCCTCGGTCAGCTCGTGGAAACGGATGAGCTTCGGGCTGTTCAGCGGCTGGCCATTGATCCGGCCGCTGCCTTGCACGCAGATGAGGCCATAGGCGCCGTTGTCCCGGATGGTGCATTTCACGCCGGGGTCCACGGTCAGTTCCTTGGCGGTGAAGAGCTGCTCGCCATCAATGCGTCCGTAGACGATCCAGCGGTCAACGAACCCCTCCTGGCGCGTGTCGGCGACGGGGACGGGTTCGAGGTAATGGTTGTCCTTGAAACTCGGATCGGTGTTCTTCTTCCAGTCGAGCTGGTCCACGATGAAGTCGAGGTCCTTGTGCTTGTCCTTGGGCATGTCCTTCACGAGCAGGCTCCAGGGGACGTAGCGGCCCTCGACCATGCTTTGGTACATGCCGAAGACGTCGCTGCCCCATTGCGGCTCGTAGGTGCAGAGGCTGCCGGGCGCGTGGAGAATGCACGGGTCAATGAGCCAGCCGGTGCCGGGCCTGAGGCGGTAGGCCTTCGAGAGGTCGAGGATGCCGTTGTCGCCCTTGTTCCAATCTTCAAGGCACTTGCGGACCTGGGCCCTCGTCGTGCCCGGCTCGAAGCCCATGAAGGTGTAGGGAAAGTTATTGCCCACGTTGTTGTGCTGCGGCGGGAAGTAGTAGCTCTCAGGCTTGCCTTCCTGGCCGACGAGCTTCGCCTGCTTCTGCGACTGATGCATGTGGTGCGGAATCGGCCCCATGTTGTCGAAGAACTTCGAGTACACCGGCCAGCGGCCGTACTTCTTCCAGATCGCCTTGCCGACCAGCGTCGCGCCGCAGTCCTCCACCGCCTGCTTGAGGGTGAAGCGCTCCCGGCCGACAACGCAGTAGTTCAAGCCCTCGTCCGCCGCGCGGCCTTCGTTGGCGGTGACGGTGGTGGAGGCGAACCAGCGCTCGTCAATGCCGCCGCGGTTGGCGCCGTAGGCATAGGTGTCGTCGGGATGCAGCTTGATCCGCAGGCCGGGCTGGAGGAACGAGCGCGGCACCCACGCGGGCGCGAGGCGCAGGAGCCCGCCGGTGCGGGTGAGCTCGGCCTCCACCTTGCCGGCGGTGTTCTTCTTGATGGTCTTGAGCTGGTTGACGGTGTTCATGCGCTGGGGGCTCGGGGTTCCAAGTGTTCAGTGTTCAGCAATTCATCATGCGGCGGGCGTGGCGAAAGCGTAGCGGCGGCGGCGCGGCGGGTGCCAAGGAAATAGCCATCGGCCTTCAGCGGGGCCCGCCCAGGTGCCGGCGGAAAAACTCCGCGGTGAGCGACCACTGGCGTTCCATGACGACGGGGTCGGGCACCTGGTGCGTAAGACCGGGCAGCGGGAGCATCTCGAACGGCCGGCCCGCACGGAACAACGCCCCGCCCAGCTTCAGGCTGTGGCGGAAGAAGACGTTGTCGTCGCCGGTGCCGTGGATGAGCAGCAGCGGCCGGGAGAGGTTCGGCGCGTCGGCAATCAATGAGTTGGTTACGTAGGTGCGGTCGTCGGTCGTGGCCGGCACGCCGAGGTAGCGCTCGGTGTAGTGCGTGTCGTAGTCAAACCAGTCCGTGACCGGCGCGCCGGCCACGGCGGCGTGGAAGACGTCCGGCCGGCGCAGCACGGCGGCGGCTCCCAGGTAGCCGCCGAAGGACCAGCCGACCATGCCGACGCGGCCGACGTCCATTTCCGGAAACCGCGCGGCCAGCGCCTGCACGGCGGCGGCCTGGTCGGTCACCGGCACCTCGGCAAAGCGGTTCCGGATGGCGCGCTCCCATGCCCGGCCGCGGTGCTGCGTGCCGCGGTTGTCCACGCGCACGACGATGAAGCCCTGGTCCGCGAGCCACTGCGGCAGGAGCCACGTCTGCACCGAGGCCTCGACCATGTTCCGCCCCGGGCCGCCGTAGGGGTACGCGATCACGGGATACTTCCGCGCCGGGTCGAAGTTCTGCGGCCGGACGACGAGCGACCAGAAGCCCTCGCCCGGTCCGGCGAGGAGGATCTCTGCGCGCGGCCGCACGGGCGGTTCCTCCGCCACGGAGGGCAGTTCGCCCAGCACCCGGCCGTCGCGCACCATGACGAAGCTGCGCGGCATCGCCTGCGGCCCGGCGAAGCCGCGCACCCACACGTCCGCACCGCCGGCGAAGAAGCCCGTGTTCAGGCCCGGCTCGTCCACGAGGGGCGTCGCCGGGCCGCCGTCGAGGGGGACGCGGTGGAGCGCGCTGCGCGTCGGGTCCGTGCTCGCGGCGTAGATCACCTCCCCGCGCGGGGCGTCGAGATGGACGAACTGCTGCCAGCCCGCCGCCGGCGGAACGAGGACGCTCCGCAGCGCGCCGTCCGCGCCGCGGAACTCGAGCTGCCACGCGCCCTCGCGCTCGCTGGTCCAAAGAAAGCCGCCGCCGTCGTCGAGCCACTGCGGCAGATGCGGGTCGAGGTTGATCCAGGCGTCGTCGCGCTCCGTGAGCAGCGGCGTGGTCGCGCCTGTGCGTGGGTCGGCGCGGAGCAGGACCAGCTCCTGCTGGTCGCGGGTCTGGACCTTGAGCGTGAGCCCGCCGGCCGGATGCCAGTCGGCGTGGGCGAAGTAGGGATATCGCTCCGCGTCCCACTTCAGCCACGTCGTCCGGCCGCCGCGCACGCCGGTGACACCGAGACGCACGCGGACATTGGCCTTGCCCGGTCGCGGGTAGAACTGCGCCCGCGGCGTCGTGTCGGGCTGGGCGGGATCGGCGACATGCCACGTCTCGACGCCGCGCGCGTCGCTCTCCTGGTACAGGATGGATTTCCCGTCCGGCGACCACCACCAGCCGGTATGGCGGTTCATCTCCTCCGCGGCGATGAACTCGGCTTCGCCGTGGGTGATCTCCGCGGAACCACCGTGCGTGACCTGCCGCTCGCGGCCACTCGCGAGGTTCGTGACCCACACGTCGTGCTCACGGACGAAGCCGACCTCGCGGCCGTCTGGTGAAAGCTTGGCGTCAAACGCCCCGCCGGTGAGCGGCAGCCGCCGCGCCGCCCCGGTCTGTGCGTCCGCCAGAAACAGGCCGTCGCCGTAAGGCAGCAGAATCTGCCGGCCGTCCGGCGACAGGCTGTAGGACGCGAAGCCCGCGGCGGTGATGCGCATCCGCTCGCGGCGGGCCTTCTCCTCCGGGGAAAGACTCTCTTCGGCGCCGCCCGCGAGCATGGCGGGCGAGGTGAGTTCGCGCGCCTGGCCCGAGGCCACGTCGAAGACGAACAGGCTCTGGCTGCGCGAGCGCGGGCCGGAGCGCAGGAAGTACACGGCGCCATCCGATCCGACCGTGATGGCCGTCGGCCGGCCGTGGCGGAACCCGCGCGTCTCGGCGAAGTCGCGGAGAAACGCGGCATCCAGCGGGGTCGCGGCGCGTACCACGGCCGCAGCCAGCCCGGAAAGCGTGAGCAGAAGGACTGTTTGAAGCAGGCAACGGCGCGAGGTGAACCGGGACATTTCGCTCAAGGCTAAGAGCCGCGATGGGTCGGAGGCAACCGTGCGTCGGGCCAGCGGGCCCGGCCTACGGGAAGGTGTCGCCACCGAGACCGGCGCGGACCGAGGCCCGGACTTGAACCGTACGGACTCCCCTGCCCCGCCGGCTTGCGACGCGGCGGCGGCTACGTTTTGCTCCGGGCGCATGCCCGGGCAGCCGACCCAGAGCGAGGAAGACTACCTCGAGCGCATCCACGAGCTCGCGGAGGGCCGGGGCTTCGCCCGGGTGAGCGAGGTCGCGGAGTCGCTGCGGGTCAAGCAGGCGTCCGTGACCAACATGGTCCAGCGCCTGGGCGAGCAGGGCTACCTGGACTACGAGAGGTACCGCGGCCTCGTGCTCACCGCGAAGGGCCGTGCCGTGGCCTGCCGGATCCAGCAGCGGCACGTCACGCTCTCGCGCTTCTTCTCCGCGCTCGGCATCGCGCCGGAGGCTCAGCAGCGTGACATCGAGGGCATCGAGCACCACCTCAGTGCCGAGACGCTCGCGGCGCTGGCCGACCTCGCGCGCTTCTTCGAGGAGCATCCCGACGTGCTGACCGCCTTCCACGCCGCGCGTGATGGCGACGCTTGAACCCATGGCCGCCGCCTCCCCCCACCTCGTGACCATGGCCCGCGAGGTGGTCGCCGCCACCTGCCGCGAACTCCCGGAACCGCTCCGCGCCGCCGCGGATTCGCTGCCGGTGCTCTATGAGCCGTGGCCCAACGACGCGCTTCTCTCGGACGGTTACGAAGCGGACCTGCTGGGCCTCTTCGTCGGCGAACCGCACGCCACGGCCGAGGCCGGCTTCGGCGGCCTGCCGCCGCAGATCATCCTCTTCGTGGAAAACCTCTGGGACTTCGCCGGCGATGACGACGGGGTGTACCGCGAGGAAGTGCGGACCACCTACCTGCACGAACTCGGCCACTACCTCGGCCTGGACGAGGACGAGATCGAGGAGCGGGGGCTGCTTTAGGCGAAGGCGCGGCCCGAGTGGGACCGGCGACCCGCCGATCTGCCATTCGCCTCAGAGCGGCAGGCGCGGGATGGCAGGGGGCGTCCACACGCCCAAGGACATTCTGCCCGCGAAAACGTCCAGACGACGGGCGAGCCGCCCGTCCCACGCGGTCGGGCGGGGCGCCGCGAGCGCCTTCGGCGCCGGGGGCGTGGCCGCTACGCGACGCGGGCCGCGGCCCAGAGGTTTTCGCCCACGTCCACGCCGGCGGCGCGCTCGAGCTGGCCGCGGGTGATGCCGAGCTGGTTGACCAGCTTGAACTCGCGCCACAGCTCGCCGCCGGTGATCTCGCCGCGCAGCAGCCGGCGGTACTGCGCGATGAGCCGCCGCGACTCCTCGCCGGACTCGTCGAGCAGCTCGATCCGGAACCGCCGCGCGCCGGCCGCGAGGAAGCGCCCCACGAACTCCGCGCCCGTCTGCGCGCGGGCGTTGAAGACGGTGTTGCGGCAGCCGGCGTCCGCCTTGAGCAGGTGGGCCGCGCCCACGCGGTCGCGCAGGCGGACCTCGTGGCGGTCGCACGGGCGGCCGCAATCGCGGTAGTCCTTCCCTTTCGAGAGGAAGGCGCAGAACACGCAGTGCTCCATGTGAAACATGGGGACGTGCTGGTGCAGCGTGACCTCGAACCACGCCGGCGGCGCGGCGCGCAGCAGCGCCTCGAGCTGCTCCACGTTCAGGTCGTAGCTCGCCGTGACGTGCTCCAGCGCGTGCCGCTCCATGAACCACTCCGCCGTGAGCGGGTTGGCGACGTTCAATGAGAAGTCCCCCACGCAGCGCCGCCCGGCGAAGCGGCGGAGGTGCTCGGCGTTGCGCACCAGGAAGCCGTCCGGCGCGGCGGACTCGACGAGGCGCAGGATCCAGTCCTCGCCCGGCTTGAAGATGCGCGGCGGCGCGAGGAACACCTCGGGCCGGGCCGCGCAGCCACCGGCCGTCTGCACGCGCGTGACCGCCCCGCGGTAACGCTTCGGATCCTCGAACTCGCAGCAGATCGTCCGCACGCCGCACGCCAGCGCGGCGTCGAGCTGGTCCGAGGTGCGGACGAGGGCGATCAGCTCGGGATCGGTCGCCGCCGCGGGTGTCCTGGACTGCGGTGTCATGCGGAGCGCGGCGCCGCCTTCGGCCCTGCCTGCGGGGGCGGCGTCCGTTGGAAAAAGCGCCACTGTCGCTTCGCCTTGCCGGCGCACTCCAAGGCCGGCCTCGTGCAGCTTCCATCGCCGCGGCTGCGCGCGCAGGGCTTCCAGCTCCGCGGCGGCTTCGCGGCGCAGGCGGTTCAGCTCGCTCACGGGCAGGATGACCGCGCCTTCGAGGCGGTTCACGAGTTCACCCAGCCGGAAGGGCGTGCCGCCGAGGCGGCCGAGCTGGTCGCGCAGACGAGCCCCGTCGAGCGGCGCCTTCTCGGCCACCGCCAGGGGCACGGCCGAGTCGCGGCGCGCCACGTGGCCCGCTCCGTCGCGCATGATCAGCGTGAGCGGCGCACCGGAATGGCCGTGGACCTCCATCGTCACGGGGCGCTGGAAGCTCGGCTGGTCGCCCTCGAACGTCCGGCGCAGCTCGCGGTTCAGCGCCGGATCGTCCGTCTTCCAAACGCGGTCGCCGACGTGGACGCATCCAAAATTCACCGCCCCGCGCAGGAACGTGACTTCGACCTCGCCGTCACCCTGGCCTTCTTCCTTTTGCCCTTTGATTTCAAAGACCCTCCCCCCCTCCTCGTCCTCATCCGGCCGGCCGGCGTCGAAGACGATGCCGTCGCCCGCCTTGAGCGGCGCGACCGGACGGAGGGCGACGCGGTCGCGGCCGACGCGCGTGACCTCGCCGAGGAAGACGCCGCGCTTCTTGCCGAAGCGGGCGTGGACGAGGGCCTGGTTGTCGTTGCCGCGGAACCAGCCGGTGAACAGGCCGCGGCTGAAGGACATCTCGAGCTCGTATTGCGGAGGGCGGATCGTGGATTGCGCATTGGGAGCGACGACGTCGCCGCCTTCCGTGCCCATTCCGCAGTCCACCTTCCGCGTTCCGCATTGGTCGAGCGCCCTGCGGTACACGCGCGTGATGCTGGCGACGTACTCGGGCGACTTGAGCCGGCCCTCGATCTTGAGCGAGGCGACGCCCAGGCGGACCAGCTCGGGCAGCACCTCGAGGCCGGAGAGATCCTGCGGGCTGAGCAGATAGCGGCGGTCCCCGAGATCGCGGAGCGCGCCGTCCACGACCAGCTCGTAAGGCATGCGGCAGGCTTGGGCACACTCGCCGCGATTCGCGCTGCGTCCGCCGAGCGCTTCGCTCGTGAGGCATTGGCCGGAATAGGCCACGCACAGCGCGCCGTGGACGAAGACTTCGAGGGGCAAGCCGTATGCCGTCGGCCGTTGGCCGTCGGCTTCGGCTCCATTGCCGGCTGAGGGCTGAGGGCTCGGGGCTGAAAACTCTTTCTGGATCACCTCGATTTCCCTCATCGAGTTCTCCCGCGCGAGTACGACAAGGTTGCAGCCCAGCTCGCGTGCAAACTCCACGCCCGCCGCGCTGCTGAGGCTCATCTGCGTCGAGGCGTGGATCGGGAAGTCGGGCGACAATCGGCGGATCAGCCGACAAATCCCCACGTCCTGCACGATGGCGGCGTCCACGCCCGCGGCGATGATCGTGCGCAGGTACTGCTCCGCCTCCGCCAGCTCGCCGGTGAAAACGAGGGTGTTGAAGGTGACGTAACCCTTCACGCCGCGGCGGTGGAGGAAGGCCATGAGCGCCGGCAGGTCGGCCTCGGTGAAGTTCTTTGCCCGCATCCGCGCGTTGAAGCGCGACAGACCGAAGTAGATCGCGTCCGCGCCGTTCTCCACCGCCGCACGCACGCAGTCCCAGTCTCCGGCCGGAGCGAGCAGCTCGGGCAGGCGCGGGGCGGGCGGCGAAGTGGCCATCAGGTGGGAAGGATAGCGCGCGACGGGCCCGGCGGCGAGCGGAGCAACAGTCTCCCCCGTGGGACGGGCTGCCAACCGTCCTCCGTGCGGGGTGGCCGTGGCGACGCTGAGACGGGCCTGCTTCAACAAACCGCGTCGCTCCGGAATGGTCTGTGGACCGGCGGGCCGCCGGTCCCACGCCGGGATTACCGCCGCACTGCTTGTCCCGGCTTCGCCCCCGTGTGCGCGTCGTTTTCCACCACAGGAACGCCGTTCACCAGCACGGCGCGGAAGCCGGTGGCGTAGTGGTGCGGCGCGCTGAAGGTCGCGTGATCCTGCACCGTCGCCGAGTCGAACACCACCACGTCCGCCCACGCGCCGGGCCGGAGCTGGCCGCGGTCCGCGATCCGGAAGGTGGCCGCCGGCAGGGTCGTCATGCGGCGCACGGCGTCTTCGAGCGGCAGCAGGCCCAGTTCGCGGACGTAGCGCGCGAGCACGCGCGCCGCGTTGCCGTACCCGCGTGGATGCGGCACGCCCTCGCCGAAGACACGCACGCCCGAGTCCGAGGCGAACATGGTGTGCGGATGGGCGGCGAAGACGCGCAGGTCATCCTCGCTCATCCCGTGGAAGACGCCGGTGCCGCCACCGGCCGCGACGAGCTCGATGGCCGTCTCGATCTGGTCCTCGAGCGCGTCCGCGCCGCGACGGCGCTGCGCGGCCTCCGCGAGGTTCAGCCCATTGAGCGAGCGGTCGGCGGGGAAGTCGGCGATGACGGCGTAGCGGTAGTCGGGCCGGGCGGAGGCCTCGAGCCGGTGGCGCATCTCGGCCACGAGCTCCGCCTTGCGCGCGGGGTTGGCAAGCACGGTCTTCAGCCCGCCGCCCTCGCGGAACTCCTGCGGCACGAGCTGGCTCAGGCCCGTGCTGGAGGCGGTGTAGAGATATTGGTCGCGGGTCACGTCGAGGCCGTCACGACGGGCCTGCGCGAAGGCGTCCAGCACCTCCTTCGTCCGCCCCCAGGCCGCGTTGCCGCTGAGCTTGAGGTGGGAGATCTGCACGCGCACGCCGGCCTCGCGCCCGATGCGGAAGGCCTCGGCCAGCGCCCCGAGGATGTCCGTGCCCTCGCTGCGCATGTGGGTGGCGTACACACCGTCGTGCCGGCCCACGACGCGCGCCAGCTCGATCAGTTCCTCCGTCGTGCTGAACACGCCGGGCAGGTAGATCAGCCCGGTCGAGAGGCCGAGTGCGCCGGCCTTCATCCCGTCCTCGACCAGCACGCGCATCCGGTCCAGCTCTTCCGGCATCGGCGGCCGGCGGAACGAGCCGCCCATGACCTGCGACCGCACGGAACCCTGGCCGACGAGCACGCCGACGTTTACGGACACGCCGTTCGTCTCGATGGCGCGGAACCATGCCGCAAGGTCCACGGCGGAGGAGCCGCAGTTCCCGGCGATGACGGTGGTGACGCCCATGCGGACGAAGTTCTCCGCACGCGACTGCTCCGCGACGTCGTCCGCATGCGTGTGTACGTCCATGAACCCCGGCGCGACCACGCAGCCGCGGGCGTCCAGCTCGCGGGCGGCGTGGCCGGTCACGCGGCCGATGGCGGCGATACGGCCGTCGCGGATGGCCACGTCGGCGAACTGGGCGGGATTGCCCGTGCCGTCCACGACGCGCCCGCCACGAATCACGAGATCAAAGTCAGCCCCGCCGGCCGCGAACCCGGCGAGGGCCAGCAAGACAATGAGGCGAAGCACGGCCAGGGGAGATTGGAGCGCGTGAAGGACTCTCAGCCCGGGGGCGGTCGCGCCGCCCGCAGCGGATTTCAAGAACGTCCCTCGTCCGCGTCGATGTAGTCCACGAAGGTCCGCAGATCGTCGCGTTGGCTGAGGCCGGACTGCTCCTTCCGTAGCCGCAGGCGCTCCTCCATCGCGGCATCGCCGGGCTTGGGATAGTTAAACATGCCCTCGCGATGCGCGGTCTTGTCGGCGTCGGACTTCTTCACGTTCTTCAGCACCCAGTCGGCGACCTCGCCGTCGGTGATCGTGCCGACGACGACCTGCACGAAGTCTTCGTGCTTCAGGCCGGCGGCCTCAAGCCAGCGGCCGTCGAAGCCCTTGCCGAAATTGGCCTGGTAGTCCGCATGCAGCCGGCCGGCGAAGTGCAGGCGGATCTTGTCCACGTAGCGCGGCAGGTGCATCCAGCCGCTCATGGTCTCGCGCGGGCTGCGGGGGTAGATGGGGTCATTCATGGCAGTGAGTGGAAGTCAGTCGCGCAACGCGGCGCCAAGTGAGTTGCGGAAGGCCTCGATCAGCTTCGCCTGGGCGGCGTTCACCTCGTCGTCCCTCAGCGTGCGGTCGGCGGCCCGGTAGGTGAAGGCGTAGGCGAGGCTCTTCTGGCCGGCAGGCACGTGCGTGCCACGGAACACGTCAAACAGTTCCACGGCCTCGAGGTTCGCGGGCTTCGCCTGGCGGACGGCCTGCAGCACGGCGTCGTGCGTGACGGCCTCGGGCACGAGCATGGCCACGTCGCGGCGCACGGCGGGGAACTGCGGCAGGGGCTTGAAGGACCGGACGGCGTTGCGGCGGGCGAGGAGCTGGTCGAGGTCCAGCTCGGCGAACAGCACGGCATCCCGCAGGTCATGGCGCTTCGCGAGCGCGGGCTGGAGCTGTCCCAGCTGCCCGAGCGGCAGCTTCCCACCGAGGGCGATGGCGGCGGACTCGACGAACCACGGCGTGGCCTCCGGCTGTTTCGCGTAGGCCACGCCGCGCAGACCGAGGCGGTCGAGGAGTTCCTCAAGGATGCCCTTGAGGTCGGCGAGGTCGCACTGTGCGTCGCGCTCCGCGCCGGCCCAGAAGGCGGGCTGCCGCGCACCAGTGAGGGCCACGGCCACGCGCCAGCCCTCACGCACCGCGCCGTCCGCGCCGCGGGCGAAGACGCGGCCGAGCTCGAAGAAGCGCGCATCGGAGTTCCGGCGGGCAGCGTTGTGGCGGAGCGTGTCGAGCAGGCCGGGCAGCAGGGAGGGGCGCAGCGCGTCCGTGTCGCTGCTGAGGGGGTTCGCCAACGGCACCAGCTCCGCACTCCACGCTTTGCACTCCGCGCTGGAGATGAGCGTCTGGCCCTGCGCCTCGTCGAGGCCAAGGCCGGCGAGCAGGCGTCGGACTTCGGCATGCTGGTCGTACACGGCGTCGAAGGCGTGCGCGCCGAGCGCGCCGCGGGGCGGCGTGGCGGGTATCTTGTCCACGCCGTGCAGCCGGGCGATCTCCTCGATCAAGTCGGCCTCGCACTTGAGGTCCACGCGCCAGCTCGGGATGGCAAACGTGGCGGGCGCGGGCGGTGAAGCGTCATCCACGGGACGGGGCTGGCGGTGGACCGGCTTCAGCCCGAGCTGGCCAAGGAGGAACTCCATCTCCTCCGGCCGCAGGTTCAGGCCGAGCAGTTCGTTGGCCTTCGTGTGGCGCAGCGTGACCTGCTTCGGCGCGGGCGGCGCGGGGAAGGCGTCCACGACGCCGTCGGCGAGCGTGCCGCCGGCGGTTTCGAGGATGAGCTGCGCGCAGCGGCGGCTGGCGTAGTCGGCGACCCCGATGTCCGCGCCGCGCTCGAAGCGGTAGCTGGCGTCGGTGCGCAGGCCGAGGGACTTGCTGGTGCGGCGGATGCTCGTCGGCGCGAAGCACGCCGACTCGATCAGCACGTCGGTGGTCGTGGGCTGGATTTCGGTGTTCAGCCCGCCCATGACGCCGGCGAGGGCGATGCCCCGCAACTCGTCGGCGATGAGCAGGTGGTCGGGCGCGAGCGTGTGTTCCCTGCCGTCGAGCGTGGTGAACTTCTCCCCGGCGGCGGCGCGGCGGATGACGATGACGGGGCGTCCAGCGGCGTCCTTCGCGATCAGGTGGTAGTCGAAGGCGTGCAGCGGCTGACCCGTCTCGAGCATCACGTAGTTCGTGACGTCCACGACGTTATTGATGCTGCGCAGGCCGACCTTCTCGAGCGCGGCCC
>JBJXFY010000155.1:0-18489 GCA_046155815.1 Limisphaerales bacterium
GGGTCATTGGGTCCGGCGTTCTGCCCCGCCCACGAATTGATGCCGTAGCTGGAGTTTAGCCAGAACTCGGCCGGGTAGTTCAGGCCATCTTCGCGCCACATGTCCACCCACTTGGCCGAGGGGCAACGGAAGATCGTCACAGCGTTCTGCCACCGCCAAGTCTTCTGTTGCGGCCCTTGAATGTATTTGTAGTAACCGATCCCCCAATAGGCCAAGCCATCAATGTCTGGGTTCAGCAGGTTCTCCGAGGTTGGACTCAGGGCCCAACGGCCGCCGTTCGGCAGCTCGCCATCCCGCTTCGTGAAGAACTTGCCGTCGTTATCCTCCGTGTAGAGGTTCATTGCCAGGCCGATCTGGCGGAGGTTGTTGATGCACTTGGCGGCCTGTCCCTTGGCCTTGGCCTTGGCCAGCGCCGGCAGGAGCATCGAGGCCAGGATCGCGATGATGGCGATCACCACCAGCAGCTCGATCAGGGTGAAACCAACTTGCCTGCCGGAGGCTGGGTGAGGGTGCTTCATCAAGGGAGGGTTGGAGCGCGAAAAGGGAGCCCGGCCGAGGCCGGGCTCCCGAGTGCGTTCGGAATCAGCGGTCAGTCATCGTACTCACTTCCGCAGGCGGAAGTACTTGGTGCTGCCGGTGGTGCTGACCGTGGCCGAGTTGGCCCCGGCGCCCGGCGTAGGATTCCACCCGCCGGCGACGCCGAGCGCGGTCTTCTCCTCGAGCGTATAGCCGTCGCCGGTCCAGTTCAGCGTGAGCTGCCCGCCCGTGGTGCTGAACGCGATGGCGGGCTGGCCGCCGGAGCCGGACTCGCCGGTGAGATCCTCGCCGCGCAGGCCGCGGGAGTAGATCACCGCCGCCTCGCGGCCGCTGACCACGCGGGTCCAGATGCCCACGTCGTCCATCAGCGCGTCGAACAGGTCGCTGTCGCTGTACTGGCCGGTGCCGTCCTGCCCGATGTTCAGCGCCCTGGTGGGGTCGAGGAGCACGCCGGTGCCCGGGGTGATGTCCTTGCGCGCGGCGGCGTTGTTCCGGTCGAGCGGAATCTCGACGCCGTCCAAGTAAGTCGCCGCCTGGCCGTTGATGTCGAAGGTGACCAGCACATGATGCCACTGCTTGTCACTGAAGAGCCCGCCGACGGAGTCGAAGTCCCGGCGGGCCGGGCCGCCGTCGCGGCGGTAGTTCCACTGGAGGCGGCCGTCGCCGTCGGTGGCGATCACCCAGCCGATATTGCCGCCGGAGCCCCAGTCCTTGTTGGCGATGAAGGCCGGGTCGCTGGCCCAGTCGTTCATCTTGGCCCAGAAGGCGACGGAGAAGTTCGTGGAGTCGCCGAAGCGGACCTTGGGTCCGTTGCCCAGCGTGACGTAGTTGAAGGTGCCCTGCGGCTTGCGGGTGACCAGGTTGGCGGCCTGGCCGGCCCGGCCGGCGGCGAACGTCGGCGCGCCCACGGCGGTGCCGCCGTTGCCGTTGCCCGAGGCGTCGGCAAAGTCACCGTCGAACTTGAGGTGGACGGCCAGCCCGTCGGTGGTCGGACCGGCGAGGAAGCTGTCGCCGAAGGAACCGTAGCCGAACAGCGTGAGCACCTCGTCGTCGGTGAGGGAACGATCCCACACGGCAACGTCGTCGAGCAGGCCGTCCCAGTCGCCGTCGGTGTACTGGCCGGTGCCGTCCTGGCCAAGATTCAGGGCGAGGGCGGCGTCGGCAATGTCGCCGTCGGCGGGACCGATGGCGCGGACATCCACCTTCTCACCGTTCCAGTAGGTCACGGCGTCGCCGGCGATGTTCCAGACGACGACGACGTGGTTCCACTGGCCGTTGTTGAGCAGGTTGCCGCGGGAGGTCAGGTCCAGGTCCTTGCGGGAGGGCGCGCTGCGCTTGTAGTTCCACTCGATGCGGCCGTCGCCCTGGGAGCCGATGGTCCAGCCGGTGTTGCCGCCGGAGCCCCAGTTCTTGTTGGCGACGAACGAGGGGTCGCCGGCGAGGCGCTCGACCCTGACCCAGAAGGCCACGGTGAAGTTGGACGACACGCCGAAGGGCAGGTCGGCGTTGCTGCCGAGGGTGACATAGTTGTAGGTGGTCGCGCTGCGCAGGCTGGAGACGCGGACGGCGCCCTTGCCGACCTTGGCCGTATTGGTGAGCACGGGCGCGCCGACGGCGGCGCCGTTGCGGTTGTTGCCCGAGGCGTCGTTGTAGTTGCCCTCGAAGGTCAGGTACACGCCCAGGCCGTTCCTCAGGGAACTGGCGTCCTCGGGCGCGTCCAGGACGGCGAGCGTGGCCGCGGAGGAGGCGGCGCTGCCGCCGGGGTTGGTGACGGTGAAGGAGTAGCTGCCGGCCCCGGCGCGGGTGAGTCCCGTGATCGTGTAGGTCGCGTTCGTGGCGCCGGGGATGGCGTTGGTGCCGTCCTTGTACCACTGGAAGGCAAGCTGCTGGCCGCTGGCACCGCCCTCGAAGGTCACGCTGCCGCCGACGAGACGCGTGGCGCTGGCGGGCTGCTTGGTGATGTTCGGCGGGTCAATGACGGTGATTTCGTAGAGGCCCACGTTGTCCACACCGAAGTACCAGGAGCCGGTTCCGGCCTGGGCGAAGCGCAGCTTCACCAGCGACCTGCCGTCGGCCTGGGGGAGGCGGTAGCGCTCGATGCGCTTGGACTCGAAGGGATCGTCGTTCAGCCGTGCCTCGATGAACGGCCCCAGGTTCGGCCAGGTGTTGGTCGCCGCGCCGATGAAGGGGCCGTAGGCACGGCCCACCTCTTCGCCGGTGAGGGGATCGGTGTACACGGCCGTGTCCCCGTTTTCCTTGGTGAAGGTCGCCACGGCGTCCGGCGTGCCGTCCGTCTTTAGCACGATGTCCGGGCCGTCAAGCATGTACACGACGGGCAGCCAAGTGGTGCCGTTGTCAATCGAGTACTCGACGGAGGCGATGTTGTCCTGGTTCTGCTCGTAGATGGAGTGGTAAACCAGGAAGAGGTTGCTCCGGCCCGTCAGGTTGTAGGTGGGCGAGAGAAGCACGGAGTACTGGCTGCCGCCGCGCACGTCGGACTCGTGGTAGGCGAAGTTGGTGCTGATGAGGCCGGTGATGCGCTGGCCGTTGATGTAGGCCTCGGGGAAGTTGAGGCGGCGGGCGGCATCCCAGCGGCCGGCGCTGCCGAGGGCCTGCACGCGGTCCCGCGAGATGACGACCCAGTTGAGGTAGGAGTCGCTGTTGGGGTTGTCGAGATCCTCCTCGCCGATGGGCGTGATCGGGGAGGTGGCGGTCCAGCCGGCCGGCAGGCCGCCCTCGGCCGTGGAGTCGAAGGTCTCGAGGAAGAGCGGCGTGGGCAGGTTGAAGTTGGCGTAGGGGGCGATGGTGTACCGGGCGACCGCCTCGCGGGTGACGGGCGGCGCGGACTTGTCCGCAAAGGTCACCTTGAACTCGATCTGGGCGAGCGACGGCGGGAGGTTGGTGGAGCTGTAGCGGATGGTGGTGCGCCCGCCGGAGCGCGTGATCGCGGTCTGGGCGGTGACGTTCGTGCCGTTGCGCAGCACGACGATGGAGTTGGTCTCGATCGCGGTCGCACCGTCATCCACCAGCATCGTGAAGGGCGTGCTGGGCGAGACGCCGGTCTGGCCGTTCACGGGGTACAGGCCGGTGATGGCGGGCTGCGGGGAGACGGGCGTGTTGATGGCCCGGTAGGCCGCCACGCCGCCGGAGCCGTTCAGGTGGACGCGGCTGGCGGCGTCGTTCGGGTCGGCCGTGAACCAGTCCACGCTGTAGCCGCCGCCGCCCTGCTGGTAGATCAGGCGGAAAGGATACACGCCGGCCTGGGTGATGCTGAAGTTCATCACCGTGTCGCCGGCGCCCCGGCCGCCGTCGAACTGCCCCACGAGGAATTCCTGCAGGCGGTCGGCGACATTGCCGGTGGTGAGGCGGAAGCCGTCGTCGCTGTTCACGACCATCGAGTAGGTGCCCGGGGCGAGCTCGACGTAGGTCACGGCTTCGAGGGCGATGTTCTCAATCGCCCCCTCGGTGCCCGGAATGCCAGGGAAGGCGCCGGCGGCGTAGGAGATGATGTTCTCCTCGTTGTAGCGGCCGTCCGGCCCGGAGGTCGCGGGGTCGGCGATGTTTGCGTAGGGGACGCCGGTGGCCGGGTTGGGCAGCAGGCCGGCAAGCTGGGCCTCGGTGCGGGCGTTGGAGTTGAGGAGCACGCCGGCGCTGGTCGTGGCCTGGTGAACCCGCACGGAGAAACCGGGCTTGGTGCGGTCCAGCACGCTGGAGGGCAGAGCAGCCTGGGGCGGGATGTTGATCTGGCCGTGCAGCAACGCGGCGGAGCCGGCCCAGACCGCGAGCGCGGCGAGCCGTCGGTGGAGGGGTGTCGGGGAGGGGATCATGGGATGGAACGGCTATGGCGCCGACGGACTTGACGACAGCACGGCGGACGCGGGGAAGCGTCCGAGGTCAGGGGACCGCGCTCGGTCGAGCCAACCGGCAGGGCAAACCTTCCCGGCGGCGACGGGCGCGCCTAGTCGCTCGTTTGGGCGAGGCACACGGGGCCGAAAGGGGTGCACTGCCACGGCGTTCTTGCAGCGGCGTCACCGGTTTGACGCAAGCGGGCGGGGGCGAGTCCCTCGAGTGGGGGGCTTGCGGACCCGTGGGGTGCGGGGGGCGATGGCGGCCGGGGTGGTTGGGAAAGGACATTGCGCGCCCCTGCGTGTCCCGGCGAGGGTGCGGAAGAAAATGTCCAAGAAACGTCCAAGCATGGGCACGTCGGGGCCCGCCGGCACCACCGGCCCGTGGCTGCGGAGGGTGTTCCGGAACACCTTCACCTACCGGGGTGAGCGACGCGTGGTGCGGCGCTGGCACGTCAAGCTCCAGCACGCCGGCCGGCGGCGGACACTGACGCTGCGCGCCCCCGGGCGGGCGGCCGCCGCGGCCGAGGCGCAGGTGCTGCACCTGCGGCTGCGCACGGGCGGCTGGGCCGCACTGGAGGCCACGGCCCCGCGCGGGGACGCCCCCGGTCCGGACGCCCCGCGGCCGATGGTGCGGCGGTACACGGCGGGCCTCACGCCGGGACTCGCTCACGAGCTCTTCCTGCGGCTGGGCGCGGAGGGGGAATCGGCCTGCTTCGCCCTGGGGACGGGCGACGCCAACTTGGCGGACCTGCGGGCGGCGGAGTTCCAGCGTGAGCTCGGCCGCGACGGCTGGCGGCATCTCTGCCTCGCACGGCCGCGCGAAATCACCGTGGCGGTGGTGTGGCAGCCGAACCCCTTCCTCTGCACCTATGCGACGATGCTTACCGTGCCGGCGGCACAAGGGCTGCCGGCGGCCCCGGCTGCACGGGGCGGCTGGCCGGTGGTGGTGCTGGAAGAGGAAGGCGGCGTGCGCCGGGCGCTGGGGGCATGGGCGGCGCAGAATCCGGGCGTGGCGTCGGTGGCAGCCGCCGCGGCCGCCGAGGCCCTGCGCGACGCCGCACCGGCGGCCGGTGCGTGGGTGCTGCTGGTGCGGCGGGAGCTGGCGGAGGCGGACGGATTCCGCCCGACGCTGGCCCCGTGGGAGGGCCGCGTATGCGTGCTGCCATTCGGGGTGTTTGCGGAGAGCGACGACATCTTCGCCTCCATCTCCGGTGTGGGCGGCGGGTATTTCCTCCGTCGGCGGACGCCGGACCGCCTGCTGGAGCCGCTGGCACGCGCTCGGCCGGAGCAGGGGACCGCCGTGGTGCGGCGTCAGGCGGGGCAGTATGTGCAGCGCCTTTTTCAGGACGCCCCGCCCGACGCGCTGCCGGCCGAGGCCGGCGGCCTCACGCCGCGGGAGACGGAGGTGCTGGACCTGCTGGCCCGCGGGCGGCTGGACAAGGAGGTGGCGCGCTTGCTCGGCGTCAGCGTCTGGACGGTACACAGCCACCTGCGACGCATCTTCGCGAAGTACGGTGTGCATACACGCACCGAGGCGGTGGTGAAGCACCTGCAGAAGTAGCGGGGGCGGGAAGGGCGCACGGTTCGCGGCATCCGCGGTTGCAATCTTGGCGGGGCGAGGTTAGACCAGCCGCAGATGCCGCCGCGCTCCTCCCCTGGTGATGGCTGGCGTCCTGAGGAGCACTTGCATGAGCAACATCACGACCGCACCGGTCGCAGCGATCCTGTTCAAACGCGGCCTCGAGCCGGACGAGACCCTGGCGGCCGAACTTGAGCGGCACCTTGCCGAGGCTGGCGTGAAGGCGGCCTTGGACCGGAGTCCGTCCACGGGCGAGGCGTGGGCCCGCGAGACCGAGAGCCATCTCCGCACGGCCCAGGTCGTGGTGCCGCTGCTGTCATCGGAGTCGGTCCACGGCGAGATGTTCCAAGGGCAGGTCGAGATCGCGCACAACTTCGCCCAGGAGCAGGCCGGCCGGCCCGGCCTGGTGCCCGTGCGCGTGGCGTGGGAGGGCGAACTGCCCGAGCCGCTGGCCGGGCTGATGGACGAGCCGCAGGTGATCCGCTGGCATTCCCCGGCCGACACGGCCGCCGTGGCGGCGGAGATCGTGCGGCGCACCCGCCCCGGCCTTCGCGTCCAGCAGCGGGAGGGGCCGCCTCACCGGCCCGCGGTCATCCGCTTCGGGCCACGCCCGACGGCAGACCTGGACCCGCCCCCGTATCCGCCGGAGCATCCGGGCGGCGCGGTGCCGCTGCACTCGCACTTTTACGCGCGCCGCGCCATGGACGGGGAGCTTGAGAAGGCGCTGCGCGAGCGCGTGAGCACGGTGCTCATCAAGGGTGCGCGGCAGGTGGGCAAGACCTCGCTCCTGGCCCGCGGCCTCCAGTCGGCGCGCGAATCCGGCTGCAAGGTGGCGCTGATGGACTACCAGAAGCTCAACGCGCACGAGCTGGAGAACGTGCAGCACTTCTTCATGGGCCTGGCCGAGTCGCTGGCGGCCCAGCTCGACATCGACGTGGACGTGAGGGCCTTCTGGGATCCCGAGCGGGGTGCAAACACCAACTTCGAGCGCCTGTTGCGGCGCGAGATCCTTCGCCGTCTCAACACCCACCTGGTCTGGGCCATGGACGAGGTGGACCGGCTCTTCACCTGCCCCTTCCGCAACGAGGTCTTCGCGCTCTTTCGCTCCTGGCACAATGAGCGCGCCACCGATCCTTCCGGCCCGTGGGCCGGACTGACGCTCGCCATCACCTACGCCACCGAGGCGCACCTCCTGATCGACGATCCGAACATGTCGCCCTTCAACATCGGCGTGCGGATCGAGCTGTCCGACTTCACGGAGGAGCACGTCCGCGAGCTCAACCGGCGGCACCTTGGGACTCCCCTGAAGGACGACGCCGACCTGCGCCGCCTGCTGGGCCTGCTGGGCGGGCATCCCTTCCTCATCCGGCGCGCCCTGTACGAGCTGGCCATGGGCCGGCTCACCTTGGACGCGCTCGAAGCCACGGCCGACCGCGATGACGGCATCTTTGGCGAGCACCTTCGCCGGCTGCTGGTGATGCTTGCCCGGGAGCCGGGCCTGCAGCTGATGGACGTGGTGCGCGGAGTCCTCCGCGGCCAGCCCTGCCCCACGGACGAAAGCTTCTTCCGCCTGCGCAGCGCCGGCGTGATGACGGGCAGCGTGCGGGCCGATGTCCGGCCCCGCTGCGAGCTGTACCGCCGGTTCCTCGCACGCCACCTCCTCTAAGGACGCGCCGTGAAAGCGAGCGGCACGCAGGCCTCCCCGGCCACGCCGGCGCCGGACACGTCGTTCTTCGTCACCGGCGGCACAGTCCCGACGGACGCCCCCAGCTACATCGAGCGGGCGGCGGACCGGGAGCTGCTGGAGGCCCTGTTCGAGGGGCGCCTGTGCTACGTGCTCACGAGCCGCCAGATGGGCAAGAGTTCCCTCATGGCGCGCACCAAGCTCAGGCTTCAGGAGCGCCGCGTGAACGCCCTCACGCTCGACCTCTCGGCCATCGGGCAGAACCTCACCGCCCAGCAGTGGTACGCCGGCCTGCTCGCCGGCGTCGGCCGGGAACTCAGGCTCGAGGACGAGCTGGACGCCTTCTGGGACGAACACCGCGAGTTCGGCCCGTGCCAGCGCTTCTTCGCCGCGCTGACGGAGGCGGCCCTGCCGGCCCTGGCGGAGCGCAGCCCGCATACGCCCACCGGTGCGCCGCAGCTTGTCGTGTTCGTGGACGAGCTGGACACCGTGCGCTCGCTGCCCTTCAAGAGCGACGAGTTCTTTGCGGCGGTCCGCGAGCTCTACAACCGCCGCACCGCGGACCCCGCGCTGCGGGGCCTCACCTTCTGCCTGCTGGGCGTGGCCACGCCCAGCGACCTCATCCGCGACCAGCGCATCACGCCCTTCAACGTCGGCACGCGCATCGAGCTGCACGACTTCACGCGGCGCGAGGCCGCACCCCTCGCCCGAGGGCTGGGCGGGCCGCTCTCCGTCGCGGGCCAGCCCGAGCAGGTGCTGGAGCGCGTCCTGCATTGGACCGGCGGCCATCCCTACCTCACGCAACGCCTCTGCCGCGCCATTTCCGCCTACCGCGGGCGCATCTCGCGCACGGAGGTGGACCGACTGTGCGACGGGCTGTTCCTCACCGCCGAGGCGCGCGAGCGCGACGACAACCTCGCCTTCGTGCGCGAACGCATTTTGCGCAACGAGGGGGGGCGCGTGGCCGCGCTCGTCCTGTACCGCGAGGTCCTGCGCCGTCCCGGCCGGCAGCGGGTGGACGAGCTGGATCCCGCCGTGGCGCAGCTCCGCCTTGCCGGGATCGTGCGTGCCGACGAGGGCCGGCTGCGGGTGCGCAACCGCATCTACGAGGAGGTCTTCAACGACGCGTGGGTCCGCGCCAACCTGCCCGACGCCGAGATCGTCCGGCAGCGGCGGGCCTTCTGGGGCGGCGTGCTCCGCGCCGCCGCGGTGGGGCTGCTGGCGGTGGCGCTCATCACCGCGCTGCTGTTGTGGGCCCTGGCCGAGAAGCGCCGCAGCCAGGCGGCGCTGCTGAACTCCAACGTGGACAGCGGCGTGCGGCGGATGGAGCAGGGCGACCACCACGCGGCGCTGCCGTACTTCGTCGAGGCGCTGCGGCTGGAGGGAGAGGCGGCACCGGAACGCCTCGCCCGCACCCGCATCGCGTCCGTGCTGGCTGCCGGTCCGCAGCTCCGCCATCTGCTCACGCACATCGGCCGGGTGGAGGCGGTGGCGTATTCGGCCGATTCCAGTCGGATCTTCTCCGTCGCCGGGCCAGGCACGAACGCCACCTACGAGGCGGCTGTCTGGGACGCTGAAACCGGCCGCCGGGTCGCCGAAGTGACCGGCACGGAGGCGCTCGATCGCATCCACGTGGCGGCGGACGGACGGCATTTCGCCACCGTCTCCCTCGTCCACGACCTGGCCCTCTACAGCCTGGGAGGTGCCCATGAGGTGCATCGGGTCTGGGCCACCAACAACGTGCGCGGTGCCGCCTTTGTGCCCGGCACCGCGGACCTCGTGGTCGGCCGGGGCAGCCGGCTGCTGCGCCGGCCCGCGTCTGGCGGTGAACTGGAGACGCTCGAGGTGTCGGACCTGACGGTGCAGGCGCTCGGCTTCGACTCCCATCCCGACCGGCTGCGGCTGGCCGTGGCACTGGGCGGAGACCGGAGTCCGGGCGATGAGTCCACCTCGACCACGCTGGAAGTGCTCGTGCTCGACCTCAAGACGGGGCAGCGGACGCCGCTGCGCGCCGGGGGGCTGACGAACTGGATCGCCCCGCCCAGCCAGCAGGTGCTGCTGAGCAGCTTCAGCTTCAGCCGCAACGGCGGCTGGCTTGCCGCCTGCGGTGACGGCATGGATGCCGCCGCGGTCTGGGATCTGGCGGGCACCAACCCGGCGCCGATCGCGTTGCCACACAAGAACTGGGTCCGCAGCGCGATCTTCCTGCCGGACGGCACGAACCTGCTCGCGGCCTGCGGCGACGGCGGCCTGTACCAGTGGAACGTGGCCCTCCGGAAGTTCATGCCCCTGCCCGTGCGGCACCGGCACGACCTGTACCGGGCGGTGCTCAATCCCGCCGGCACGCTCGCCGCCACCGTCAGCGCCGACGGCACCGCGTTCGTGTGGGATCTCACCGGCGCCGACCGCGCCTTCGGGCCGATGTACCACGGCCATTTCGTGCGGGACGCCCAGTTCAGCCCGGATGGCCGGCAGCTCGCCACGGCCAGCCTCGACCACACGGTGCGGGTGTGGACGCCACCAGTCCATGAGCCGGTCTGGTCGGATCCGGGGTGGAACGCCGGCGGGACCGGGCAGATTCGCCAGGTTCAGGCGCCGCCCCAGGCCGGCCGCGTCATCACCGTGTTTACGAATCGACTGGACCGGACCGAAACCGTTCAGGTCTGGGCCCTGACGAACTCCCCGCCCCCGCCCCGCCTCCTGCACACGGATGCGGCCGCGGTCACCGCGCTGGCCGTGGACGGGCCAGGCGCGACCGTGGCCGCCGCCGTCGGCCACCGCGTGATGTGCTGGAATGCCGACACCGGCGTGCTGCTCGCCCAATGGCAGGAAACCGGCCTGGTGGGTGAATCCACCCGCCCCACCACAGGTGAGGCCAAGAGGGTGAGCGTGACCAACCGGGTGAGCGCGCTCGGCTTCGCCCCGTCCGGGGACCGGCTGGCCGTTGGCTTCGCCGACGGGGGTGCGGCCCTGCGCGACCTCCGTGCCGGCGCCGGCGTCGTCTGGTTGGACGCGAACAAGTACGAAGCGGACAGGGTCTCCTGCCTCGCCTTCAGCCCGGACGGCCGCTGGGTGGCCTTCGGGCATCAGCACGGGGGCGTCGAGATCCGCGAGGCGGCGTCCGGCAAGATCATCGCCACGCCCCTGCTGCGGGCTTCCGGCCACGAGGTCAGCGCGCTGGCCTTCAATCCGCGGCCGGGGAGCCGGCAACTGACCGTGGGCCTGAGGAATGACCGCTACGAGTCGCTCCTCGCCCAGGTGTTCGACTTCTCCGAAAGCGGCGGCCTGACCGCCCAGCCGCGCAGGCTTGGCCACTGGGACGGGGTGAACGCCCTGGCGTACCGCGACGATGGCGCGCGGCTGGCCACGGCCTCCGAGGACGGCAGGGTGGTGGTCTGGCACCCGGACACCGGCCGGCGCCTGAGCGCGCCCATCATCCTCGGCCGGTATCATGCCTCGCGGGTGGCGTTCAGCCCGGGGGCGGGCGACCTGCTGTTCGCGATCTGGACGTACGGGGGCGCGCGCGTCACGCTCGCCGCTTCCAGCCAGCCCCTCCTGCCGGCATTCAGCGAGGCTGGCCAAATCGTGGGCGGAGGCTTTCTGCCGGGCGCACAGGCGCTATGGCTGGTGGACCAGGAGCGGGGTCCGGGGGTCTTCGCGCTGCCGATGGAGCGACGCCGAATCGCTGAGCTGCGCGCCCTCGCCGTACTGTTGCATCCCGGCAACGACATGGATCTGGAGGACGACGGGGAACTCGGGGACCAGCGCGGCAGGATCAACCGCGGCGGCGCCACGGCCGAGGTCTGGGAGACTCTGCGCCGGCGGGCCGCGCTGCCCGCTCCGGCGCCGGAGGTCAGAGCGCGCGTGTGGCGCTGAGACGCCGCGTGGCATGCCGGGCCGGCTGCGACACCGCGAGGCGCCGGGCAACGCCCGGCCTTGCTGCGCCGGGTCGAGATTCAGCCGAGCAAGGCTCGGTTCCCCAAGATTGGGCCATGGTCAGGCTGCACGGCGTATTGACAAACCGGCGGCCATTTGGGATCAAGCCTGTGAAGGAGTCATCCATGCCCAAATCAAAGACACCGCTTGCCGCCAAGTCCAAGCCCGGAGCCTTCGTCACCAACACCGTGCTGAAGAGCAAGCCCGGTTCGCTGCAGGCCGGCCCAATGGCCGCCCTGAGCGCCCTGAAGGCGGTGGCCAAGGAACTCGGCCGATACAAGGACGTGCCGGCCGACACGGTCCTCCAGCCGCTGAAGAACGCCATCAGGGATCTCGGCAAGCACCTGTCTTCGCCGAAGTAGCCGCATTCGGCCGGCCCCCGCCCAAACCCGCTTCCCCGCGCGCTTGCGCATCCGGCGGCTCATCCTGCGCTGCGGCCTCCCGCTCGGCGATCTTGTGCTGCTGTCGGCGGCGCTGCGCGACCTGCACTTCACGCATCCGGGCCGCTTTCTCACGGACGTCCGCACTACCTGCCCGGACCTGTGGCGGCACAACCCGCTGGTCATGCCCCTGCGCGGGGACGAGGGCGGCGTGGAGACGGTGGACTGCGACGAGTTCGAACTCGTCAACTCCAGCACGGTCCTGCCGCAGCACGCGCTGAACGCCTTTCCGGACTTCCTCTCCCGCCGGCTGGGCGTGCGCTTTCGGCCGGTGCTGTTCCACGGGGACGTGTACCTCTCCGTCGCCGAGCGCCGCGCCCCCTCCCGCGTCGAGCGCCTCGTCGGCCGGCCGCTGCCCTTCTGGCTGCTCGCCGCGGGCGGCAAGCGCGACTTCACCGCCAAATGGTGGCACACGCCCGGCTGGCAGGCCGTGGTCGAGATGCTGCGCGGACGCGTGATCTTCGTGCAGGTCGGCGCGCCGGGCGACCATCACCCGCGCCTCGACGGTGTGCTCGACCTGCGCGGCCGGACGACGCTGCGCGAGCTGATCCTGCTGATGCACCACGCCCAGGGCGTCCTGTGCCCGGTCACCTCGCTGATGCACCTCGCCGCCGCGGTCGAGCCCCGCCCCGGCCGGCCGCGCCTGCGACCCTGCGTGGTGGTCGCGGGCGGGCGCGAGCCGGCCCACTGGGAGGCCTACCCCGGGCACCGCTTCCTCGACAACGTGGGCTCCCTGCCGTGCTGCGCGGACGCCGCCTGCTGGAAGTCCCGCACCCTCCCGCTGGGCGACGGCGACGAGCACGACGCCCCTGCCTGGCGGTGTGAGGACGCGCGCAACGCCGTGCCGCGCTGCATGGAATTGATCCGGCCGGAGACGGTCGTGGCCGCGGTGGAAAGCTATCTCGCCGACGGCGCGCAGCGCTGCCTCCGGCCCGACGAGGCGGCGGCGGCCGCGCCGTGGCTCACGCGCCCGCGCCGCGGCCGGCCCCGTCCGCGGCCGGTCCCGGAGGCACCAGCGGAGATCACCTTCTGCGTGCTGACCTGCGGGGATCACCTGCGGCTCATCCGACGGTGCCTGCGCTCGCTCTGGCGTCACGCTCCGCGGGCGGCATACCGCCTCGTCGTGGGCGCCAACGGCGTCTCCACCCGTGTGCTCTCGTGGCTCGAGCGGATGCGGCTGGCCGGCCGTATTGACCGGCTGCTCGTCAGCCCGATGGACGTGAGCAAGTGCCCGATGATGGCTCGGATGCTCGGGGAAGTGCAGACCCGCTACGTCTGGTGGCTGGACGACGACTCGTCCTTCAAGATGCCGGGCACGCTGGAACTCTGGCACATCGTCGCCCGCAACTCGGGGCCGCGCACGGCGGTCTGGGGCATGAAGGTGCTGCCTGATGCCCGGATCTTCGAGGGGCCGGGCGCGGGCTGGCCGGCGTGGGTGCGCGCCGCGCGCTGGTACCGGGGCCGGCCGCTGTCGCGGCGGCGGCAGGGCGGGTGCCTGCCCGGCTGGTGGTTCCCCCACGGCGGGAGCTGGCTCGCGCGCCTGGACGCGCTGCGCGCCATCGGCTGGCCCGACCCCCGCCTGCGGATCATGCTTGAGGACGTGATCATGGGCGAGGCGCTGCGGCAGCAGGGCTGGCGCATGATGGACCTCGGCGGCCTGGGCGGCGTCGCCAACCACGAGCCCAGCCGCGGCGAGGACCGCTGGGAGTCGCAGCGCCTCGAGCTGGCGGCGGAGCTGCCGCCGGACTTTTAGGTTTGTCGCGGCCGCGGCGGCCGGGTTGGATCGCCTCGGGGCGGATGCGGTCGGAGGAGCAGCCATGAATCTTAATCCCAAGCGGCCGCCGGTCGGCGGGGCGGAGCCGGGCGTCCGCGTCCCGAACTATGAGCTGATCCGCTGCCTCGCCGTCGGCGCCTTCGGCCGCGTCTGGCTTGCCCGCAACGTTTGCGGCTCCTTTCACGCGGTGAAGATCGTCGAGCGCGACCGCCTGCAGACGGACCGCCAATACGAGCGTGAGTTCGAGGGCGTGAGGCTCTTCGACCGCGTGACGCTCCGGCATCCCGCCCTTGTGCAGGTGCTCCATGTCGGCCGCGACGACCGGCAGCGCCTCTTCTACTACGTCATGGAGCTGGCCGACGACCCGGCGACCGGCCACGAGGTCCGGCCCATCAGCTACCGCCCGCACACGCTCCGCTCGGAGCTCGACGCGTGCCGGCGGCTGCCGGTGGCGGACTGTGCGCGCCTTGCGCTGCCGCTGCTCTCCGCGCTGGACCACCTGCACCAGGCCGGCCTCGTCCACCGCGACATCAAGCCCGCGAACTTCATCGTGGTGCGCGGCCGGCCCAAGGTCGCGGACATCGGGCTGGTGGCGGAGATCGGCGAGCACCAGACCATCATTGGGACGGTGGGTTACCTGGCCCCGGAGGGTCCCGGCCGGCCGTCGGCGGACATCTTCAGCTTCGGACGGATGCTCTTCGAGATGTTCACCGGCGTGGAGGTGATGCGCTGCGGCGACGTGCTGCCGGACGCGGCCCCCCGCTTCCCGGACGAGCGCGACCAGCGCTTCCTCGGGGTGATCCTGAAGGCCTGCCAGGCCCGGCCGGAGCGGCGCTGGCCGGGGGCGGCGGAGTTCTACGACGCGGTCGCGCCGTTCCTGCCGCCGGAGGAGGACTCCGCCGCGTTCAGCGGGGAATTCGACCCCCTTCAGCAGGCGCGCGCCCGGGCTCGGCCGGCGCCGCCCGCGGCGGTGCTCGAGCCATCCGGCGGCGCCGTCCCGCTCAAGTCCCGCTTCTACATCGAGCGCGCCGGCGACCACGTGCTGGAGGTCGCGCTGGCCCGCGGCGACGGCCTGGTGCGCGTGCGCGGGGCGCGCCAGTCGGGCAAGACCTCGCTTCTCGCGCGCGGCCTCCGGCAGGCGCGGCAGGCGGGCCGGCGGGCCGTCTTGTCCGACCTGCAGAAGGCCAACACTGCGAGCCTTGCGTCGGCCGAGGCGCTGCTGCTCTTCCTCGGCGAGTCGCTGGCCGAGCAGCTGGCGCTGGAGGTGCTTCCCGAGGACCACTGGGACGGCCGGCGCAGCGCCTCCTCGAACTTCGGGCGCTACCTGGAGCAGGTGGTGCTGCCGGTCGGCGCGCCGCTGCTTTGGGAGATTGACGAGGTGGACCGTGTCTTCGGCCGTCCGTTCTCCGTCGAGGTCTTCCGCCTGTTCCGCGCGTGGTACAACCAGCGCCCGTTCGGGGATCCCTGCTGGCAGACCCTGACGCTCGTCCTTTCCTACGCCACGGAGTCGCGGCTGTTCATCCCGGACGAAGATCCGGAGTCGCCCTTCAACGTGGGCGAGTCGGTGCTGCTGGCGGACTTCACGCCGGCCGAGCAGCGGGAGCTGAACCGCCGCTACGGCAGCCCGCTGAAGTCCGACGAGGAAATGGAGCGGCTGCATGCGCTGCTCGGCGGGCAGCCCTTCCTCACCCGCTGCGTGCTCAACGAGCTGGTGGCCGGCGGTACGGAGTTCGGCGTGGTCGAGGCCGCGGCGGAGCGCGGGGAGGGGCTCTTTGCCGAGCACCTGAGTCGCATCGGGCGCATCGTGGAGCGGCATGCGGAGCTGATGGTGCCGCTGCGTGCCGCGCTCGAGGGGCGCGCCTGCCAAGATGGGCGGGCTTTCCGCCGGCTGGAGGCGGTGGGCGTCGTGGCGGGCACGCCGGAGTCGCCCCGGATGCGCTGCGGGCTGTACACGCGGCATTTTCAGCCGCGCCTCCGGTGAGCACGGACCGGCGGATTCGGCAGGGGAGCCCGCGGAGGACTCGGAGGCGGGACTGCTGTTGCCCGCCGGGAACTCGATTTCTTCATCCGGCGGGGGCGGCGGAAGTGCGGGAGGCAGCTCGGCGATGCAGGACGTCAGCTCCCCTTCGTCCTCTCGGTTGCCTCCTGTTTGGGCGCGTCGTCCGGCCGGGCGCCGGAGCTTTGCAATTGCCGTGGCGTCCGGCATGCGGTCTGCTGGCCCGCGTGAGGTGCGGCTTCCAAATTTGCCCGCCCGCGGCGCAGCCGGCCTGCGCCGCCCGGCCGGCGGCTTCCTGAATCATGTTTTTCGGCGGCAGCAAAAGTTCCGACCGGCACGACAAGGGCATCAGCGTTCCGGACCATGAATTGTTCCGCCTGCTGGCCACCGGGGCATATGGCCAGGTGTGGCTGGCGAAGACGGTGCTCGGCACGTTCCGCGCGGTGAAGATCGTCCAGCGGGAGAAGTTCCAGCACGAGCGCCAGTATGAGCGCGAGTTCGAGGGCGTGAAGGCCTTCGAGCCGCATTCGCGCTCACATCCGGGCTTCGTCCATATCCTCCACGTCGGCCGCGACAACCGGGAGGGCTTCTTCTGCTACGTAATGGAGCTGGCGGACGACGAGGGTGGCGGCCGGGAAGTGAAGCCCGTGAGCTACCGCCCGCGCACGCTCCGCTCCGAGCTTGACCGCCGGCAGCGCCTGCCGGTCCCGGACTGCGCGCGCCTCGCCCTGTCCATCCTTTCCGCGCTCGACCACCTGCACCAGCTGGGCCTCGTCCACCGCGACATCAAGCCGGCCAACTTCATCTTTGTGGACGGCCAGCCCAAGTTCGCGGACATCGGCCTCGTGGCCGCCATCAGCGGCGACGGCACGCTCGTCGGCAGCATCGGCTACAACGCGCCCGAGGGCTCGGGCTGCCCGCCGGCGGACATCTTCAGCCTCGGCCGCGTGATCTTCGAGATGTTTACCGGCGTGGCCGTCGCCAAGTGCGGCGACGCCCTGCCCGACGTGTCGGCCAAGCTCGCCGACGAGCGCGAGCGGCGTTTCCTCGCCGCCGTGCTCAAGGCCTGCGCCGTGCGAACCGGGGACCGCTGGCGGAACGCGGCGGAGTTCTACGACGCGCTGGCGCCTTTTGCCGCGGTGGCGGAGGACCCCGGCGTCGGCACGCGCGACTTTCCGAAGCCCTCCAAGCCGATGCCCGCACCTGCTCCCGGTGCCCCGCCGCCGCCCGGCGATCCCGCCGGCGACGTCGCCACCATGCTCGAGCCCGCCGGCGGCGCGGTGCCGCTCAAGTCCCGCTTCTACATCGAGCGCGCGGGCGACCGCGTGCTCGAGACCGCGCTGGCCCGCCGCGACGGCATCGTACGCATCACCGGCGCGCGCCAGATGGGCAAGACCTCGCTGCTCGCGCGCGGCCTCCAGCAGGCCCGCCAGCGCGGCTGGCGCGTGGTGATGACGGACCTGCAGAAGGCCAACGTCGCCAGCCTCCAGTCGCTCGACGCCTTCTATGCCTTCCTGGGCGAGTCCGTGGCCGACCAGCTCGATCTCGAGAAGCTGCCGCGCGACCTCTGGGACGAGCGCCGCAGCGCCAACGCCAACTTCGAGCGATGGTTCCGTCGTGAGGTGCTGGGCGACGCCTCCAAGCCGTTCCTCTGGGAGCTGGACGAGGTGGACCGCCTCTTCGGCTGCGCCTTCGGCCCCGAGGTCTTCGGCCTGTTCCGCTCCTGGTACAACGACCGCGCGCTGAACGGCGGCGCGTGGGACCAGTTCACCCTCTCCATCGCCTACGCGAACGAGGTGCGCCTCTTCATCCCGGACGAGCGGCAGTCACCCTTCAACGTCGGCACGCTGATCGAGCTGGCCGACTTCACTCCCGCGGAAAGCGAGGAGATGAACCGCCGCTACGGCGGGCCATTGAAGACGCCCGAGGAGCGCGCGCGCCTGCACGCGCTGCTCGCCGGTCAGCCCTTCCTCACCCGCTGCGCGTTGAACGAGATGGTCGCCAGCGGCGCGGAGCTGGCGGTCATCGAGGCCGCGGCCGACCGCGAGGACGGGTTGTTCGCCGAGCACCTGCGGCGGCTGGAGCACATCGTGTCGCGCCACCCGGAGCTGCCGGCGGTGGTGCGCGCCGCCCTCGAGGGGCGGCCGTGCGGGGACGCGCGTGCGTTTCACCGGCTGCGCGCGGTGGGCGTCGTGGTCGGCGCGCCCGAGGCGCCGCGGATGCGCTGCGAACTGTACGCCCGCCACTTCCGCCGCCGCGGCGCGGCGGGGTGAACGCGCCGGGACAGGAGGCCAACATGGAAGACTTTCGACTCGCGCCGCCGGACGACCCGCTCTACGTCGTCCGTGAGGCGGACGCGGAATTTGAGCGGGCGCTGCGGGAAAAGCACACCCGCCCGATTGTGATTTGTGGCCCCTCCAGTACAGGCAAATCGGCCTTGCTGGCCCGCGGATTTAAGGGTTTGCAGGCAGCCGGCCACAGGGCCGTGCTGCTTGATCTGGCCACGGCACCGGCCGAACCAAAGACGATGAAGAGCCTGTGCCGGTTCGCCATGCGGGAAGTTGCCCGGCAACTGGGCTTGCCCGATCCCTTTCTGGCAGCCGGAGATGCCGAGCCTTCGGTCTGGGATGAGCAACGCCGCCCCACCACCTGTCTGGAACGCTACCTGAGACGACGCGTGCTCACCGGCTTTGCC
>JBJXFY010000173.1:0-17152 GCA_046155815.1 Limisphaerales bacterium
ACTTCTTCAACGGCGGCGCGCTCACCACCGCCCGTGCGCGTGCGCTCTACCTCGCCCGCCGCGACCAGATCGACAGTGCGGTCGTCGCCGAGTCCGCCCGGTGGGGCGACGCCAAGCGCGCCACGCCCTTCGAGCGCGACACGCACTGGGCCGCCGCCGTGAACGACAACCTCGCCTTCATCAACGGCCGCGCCGCCGTGCTGTTGGGCCAACTCCGCAGCGACGGCGTGTACCCCGGCGTGGCCGCGCCCTCCTTCAACCAGCACGGCGGGGCGATCAACGCCGGCTTTGGCCTGCTCATGGCCGCCCCGGCGGGCACCGTGTACTACACGCTGGACGGCTCCGACCCGCGCCTGCCGGGCGGCGCGCTGAATCCCGCGGCCCTTCCCTACTCGGGCCTCCGGCAGCTGGGCGAGTCCACGGTGGTCAAGGCCCGCGTCCGCAGCGGCGGTGAGTGGAGCGCGCTCAACGAGGCGCAGTTCACCGTGATCCAGACCTTCACCAACCTCCTGATCACCGAGCTGAACTACCATCCCGCGGACTCGCCCGACCTCGACGGCGACCAGTTCGAGTTCGTTGAGCTGAAGAATGCCGGCGGCCGGGAGCTGGACCTGGGCGGCGTGTCACTCACCAACGGGGTGACGTTCATCTTCCCGCTGGGTGCCCGGCTCGGGGCGGGCCGCTTCGCCGTGCTGGTGACGAATGCCGCGGCCTTCTCATCCCGCTACCCCGGCGTCGGCGTCGCCGGGGCCTATACGGGGTCGCTGGCCAATTCCGGCGAGCGCATCTCGCTCGCGCACGCCGTGGGCACGCCGATCTTCAGCGCCGCCTACGGAACCGAGCCGCCCTGGCCGCAGGCCGCGGACGGCGGCGGCTTCAGCCTCGTGGCCGTGAACCCGAACGCCAACCTCCTCCCGGACCTCGCCGCCTCCTGGCGCGCCAGCTCCGCGCCCGGCGGCTCGCCCGGCGCGGACGACCCGCCCTCCGGCCTCACGCCGGTGCTCGTGAACGAGGTGCTCACCCACACCGACCTGCCGCTGCTCGACGCCGTGGAGCTCCACAACCCCGGCCCCGTCGCCGCGAACATCGGCGGATGGTGGCTGAGCGACGACCTCGCGACGCCGAAGAAGTTCCGCCTCCCCGCCGGCACCGTGATCCCCGCCGGAGGCTACCGCGTCTTCAGCGAGGCGGACTTCAATCCCAACCCCAACTCACCCACGAGCTTCACCTTCAGCAGCTACGGCGACGAGGTGTGGCTCTTCAGCGCCGACGCCGCGGGCAACCTCACGGGCTACAGCGACGGCTTCAGCTTCCCCGCCGCGGAGAACCCGGTGAGCTTCGGCTGCCACCTCAACTCCGCCGGTGACATCACCTACCCGCCGCAGCGGCAGAACTCACTCGGCGCGGTGAATGCCGGACCCCGTGTCGGGCCGGTGGTCATCAACGAAATCCACTACGAGCCGCCGCCCGGCGGGGCCGAGTTTGTCGAGCTGAAGAACATCTCCGCCGGGCCGGTCCCGCTCTTCGACCCGGCCGCACCCACGAACGCATGGCGGCTGGGCGGCGCGGACTTCACGCTGCCCGCCGGCCTGACCCTGCCCGCGGGCGGCCTGCTCGTGCTCACCGCCGGCGACCCGGCGTCCTTCCGCGCGCAGCACGGCATCCCGGCTTGGGTGCCCGTGCTCGGGCCGTTCAGCGGCGTGCTCCAGAACCAGGGCGAACGCCTCGCGCTGCTGCGACCGGACAAGCCCGATCTGCTCTCCAACGGCTGGTTCGTTCCTTACATCGAGGTGGACGCCGTGCGCTACAATGAAAAGGTGCCGTGGCCCACCAACGCCGCCGGCCGCGGCGCGTCTTTGGAGCGCCGCGTCGCCGCCTCGTACGGCGACGACCCGGCGAACTGGCGCGACAGCTTCGGCACGCCTTCGCCCGGCCTCGACAACGACGGCAACCGTCAGCCCACCGTGAACGCGGGGCCGGACTTCGAGGCGACCGCCGCCGTCTTCCCCGCGGCACTCACCCTGGCGGGCACGGGGCGTGACGACGGCCTGCCCGCGGGCCAGTCACTCGCCTTCCGCTGGGAACAGGTCAGCGGCCCCGGCTTCGTGACCTTCGACGACCCGGCGCGGACCAACACGTCGGCGCGCTTCCCCGGGCTGGGCACTTACTCGCTCCGGCTCACGGCCACCGACGGTGAACTCACCCGCAGCGACGAACTCACCGTCACGCTCACCCGCCCCGCCGCCCCGCAACGCGTCCTCCCCGCGGGCAGCATTTGGCGGTACCTGGACGACGGCAGCGACCAGGGCACGGCCTGGCGCGCGACGGCCTTCAACGATTCCGGCTGGAAATCCGGCGCCGCCCAGCTCGGCTACGGCGACGGTGATGAGGCGACCGTCTTCGGCTTCGGGCCGGACGGTGCGGACAAGCATCCGACCACTTACTTCCGGCGCAGCTTTTCCATCGCCAATCGCGCCGCCGTGCGCGGGCTGAAGTACGGCCTGATGCGTGACGACGGCGCGGTCGTGTACCTCAACGGCGTGGAGGTCGGCCGCGACAACATGCCCGAGGGCGCCTTCAATTTCCGCACCTACGCCTCGGCGATCGTCGGTGACGCGGAGGAAGGCCAGTTCTTCGAGCGGAGCGTGGACCCGGCGCTTCTGGTGGACGGCGTGAACGTGATCGCCGTCGAGCTGCACCAGTGCAACGCCACGAGCAGCGACCTGAGCTTCGCGCTCTACCTCGACGTGGACAGCGACCCGGCCAACGCAGCGCCGGTCGTCACCATCGCCCCCGCCGGCCCGGCCCAGGTGGGCGTGCCGCTCGCGCTGCGCGGCAGCTTCACGGACGACGGCCTGCCGCTGCCGCCGGGAGTTCCGGTGCTCGCGTGGTCGCAGGTGAGCGGGCCGGCTTCAGCGTTGTTCAGCCGTACGAACACGCCGGCGACGGAAGTCACTTTTCCTGCCGCGGGCACTTACACGCTTCGCTTCTCCGCGCACGACGGGCTGATCACGGACAGCGAGACGGTCACCATCACCGCCGACGGCGGCGCGGGCGGTTACGCGGTGTGGGCGGCGCAGCATTTCACCGCATCGGAACTGGCCAGCCCTGCCGTCAGCGGCGTGGGCGCCGACCCGGACGGCGACCTCCTGAGCAACCGCGACGAATACCTGGCCGGAACGAATCCGCGCGATCCGGCGAGCGCGCTCGAACTCACGGCGCAGGCCTTGGCGGCAGGCGGCACGCGGCTGCGCTGCGCCGGCGTCGCCGGCCGCACGTACCGCTTCCAACGGACGGACGCCGTGGGCGGCGGCTGGACGGACGTGGAAACCATCGGGCCGTTGGCTGCGGACCAGGCGGTCGAGGTACTGGACGGCGCGTCCGCGGCGGAGGCGCGCTTCTACCGCGTGGTGATCCCGTGAACCGAAGAGACTCCTGCCTGGGGACGAGATTTCAGGTGTTGGACGGCCACCTCGTGCTTTTCGTGAATCCAAGTCCCGCCGTTTGACGGATAACCTCGTCATCATGCCGCCCGCCCGGATCACCATGTCGGACCTCCTCCGTGTCATCCTGCTTCTTCTGTTCCTGCTGCACCGTCCGGCCGTGCCGGCAGCGGAAGTCCGGCTCGGGCTGGCCGGACCGGACACGAACGGGTGGCCGCGCTTCTCCCTTGAGGGGGGCAGCAACCGCCTCGTCCGCCTGCTCGCCGCGCCCGCGCTGCCCTTCGCGGGCCAGGAGGTCGAGGTCGCCCGGGCGCGGGACCGGTTCACGCAGGTTCCGGATTTCACGGCCGGGAATGATCCGCTCCGCTTTTACCGCGCGGTGGTTTCACCGTGGACGGCCGGTTTGGACTGGAAGAACCAGCTCGCCGGCACGGACGAGCCGTTCCGCTCGCCGGAGGCGCCGTTCTGGCAGCCGGAGTCGCGCTGGGTGAAGTTCGCGCTGCTGCTGGGCGCGACGCCGCAGGTCGTCTTCCAGGACAGCACGCGCTGGCCGTTCCACTACGATTTCGCCGTGGCGCGGCTGCCTCAGTTTGCGGGGCTGACGCGGCCGCAGTTCGACGCGGTGTCCCTGCGGACGAACGGCCAGCAGGTCGTGCTGGGCGCGGTGCTCTGGCCGCCGAACACGAACTTCCACGAGGTCGGCCTCCAGTTCGTCGGGCTCGACGCGTACCCGCCGGAGCAGCTCGCGCGCTGGTACCGCATGGTGCGCGCGACGCTGCCGCTTCCGGCGGGCGTGCAGGACTTTTACCTGCCGGTCTTCGAGCAGGCCGGCGTGGCGCAGGAGCATGCGGCGTGGTTCGCGGCGCAGGGCGTGCGCGTCAGCTCGGCGGCGCGCTGGATCGCGGGAGACGAATGCTATGCCGCGGGCTGGACGTTCGGCCGGCTTCAGTTCGTGCCCGCCGCGGAAATCAATGACGCCTACCGTGCGGGCACGCTCCGTTTCACGGACATCCTGCTCACCGACGCCGTGCCGGCGGAGGTGCCGCCGCTGGCGGGCATCATCGCGCTCACGCCGGCCACGCCCAACTCCCACGTCGCGCTGCTGGCGAGATCCTTCGGTGTGCCGTTCGTGTACTTCGCCGACCCCGCGCGGCGCGAGGAGCTGCGCACGTGGGATGGCGCGGAGGTGGCGCTGTCCGCGGTGGACCTGTTCGGCGGCTGCGATGTCCGCGCCACGCGCCTCGCCTCGCCGCTGCCGCCGGCGCTGCGAGAGGAAATCCTGAAACTCAAGGCACCGCCGCGGCTGAACCTCACGCCCAAGGCCAACGCGGGAACCCTCTCGCGGCCCGCGGACCCGCTGCGGCCGGCGGACGTGAAGTTCGTCGGCGGCAAGGCCGCGAACTTCGGCCTGCTGCGCCGCGCGATCCCGACGAACTCGCCGTCACCTGCGCTCGCGGTGACGTTCGACCTCTGGGACGCCTACCTCGACCAGCCGTGGCCGGGCCACGCCTCGCTGCGGGCGGCCATCGCCGCGCGGCTCGCGCCCTTCGCCTGGCCGCCCGACATGAACGCGCTCAAGACGGCGCTGGCAGAGATTCGTGAATGGGTCGAGGACGACGCGGACTTCACGCCGGCGCAGCGTTCGAGCGTGCTGGCGGCGTTGCAGGACGCCGGCTTCACGGCCGACCGGAAGATCCGCTTCCGCAGCTCGACCAACGTCGAGGACACCGAGCAGTTCTCCGGCGCGGGGCTTTACGACAGCTTCAGCGGCTGCCTTGCGGACGAGCTGGACGGCGACTCGCAGGGGCCGAGCGCGTGCGACCCGGGCGAGCCGCGCGAGCGCGGCGTGTTCCGCGCGATGCGGAAAGTCTATGCCAGCTTCTACAACGACAACGCCTACCTTGAGCGCCTCCGCCGCGACGTGGACGAGGCCACGGTCGGCATGGCTCTGCTGGTGCATCACTCGACGCCGGACGAGTTCGAGCTGGCGAACGGCGTCGCCACCATCACGGTGAACAAGCAGTGGGGCGGGCGCTACCTGGGCGGCGACCTCGTGACGCAGGCCGGTGCGGTGTCGGTCACGAACCCGGACTCGACGGCGCGGCCCGAGCGCATCCGCGCGCAGGGTACCGGCGGCGCGGACGTGCAGCTCGACCTTGTGGACCGCTCCGCGCTGGTTCCGCTGGGGGACTACGTCCTGAACTGGCCGACCGAGTACCGGCAGCTCTGGGCGCTGCTCGAAAAGTCGGCGAAGGCCTATGAGGCGGAATTCCCGCTGAGGAAGGAGCTGCTGCTGGACTTCGAGTACAAGAAGGTCGCGCCCTCGGGCGAACTGCGCGTGAAACAGATCCGCGCTCTGCCGCTGCCGGACACGACGGCGCGGGTGCCGGCGTACCTGCTAGGCGACACGAACCGCTACGTCGTCTTCCAAGGCGAACGGGGCGAGCTGCTGGCCAACCACCGCCTCAAGGCGCAGCTCGCATTCGGGACCCGCTCGCTGAAGCTCGTCAGCAGCAACCTCAACACCTCGATCTTCACGGGCATCGGCGGCGAGCTGCTCGCGGGGGCCGGCCCCACGAACCTCGCGGGCACGCCGCCCTCGGGCCTTCCGGCCTACTCGTTCCACAAGTTCGCCGACGCCACGGAGGACCGCTGGCGCCTGGGCGCGGACGCGGACGAGCGGCGCTACGCCCTGCGCGTGACGCTGCCGACGCAGGTGGATTTGCACAGCAGCCCGCTGCGCCCGCTTGGCGAAGTGCAGGTCGAGCTGACGGTGAACTACGCCACGCGGCAGCCCGCGCTCGGCTGGGAGCCGCGCTTCACGAACACGCTCAGTGAGTCCGTCCTGCTCGTGCCCGCGGAGGGCGTCACGGCCGAGAGCCTGCGGCAGACCCGGCAGTTCGCGGCGAAGGGCATCACCGTCGAGACGGCCTTCTACTGGCCCGCGCCGCCGAAGGGCGCCGTCGCCGGCTACACCGCGCCGCTTCAGGCGTGGGTGGAGACGGTAATCACCGGCCTCGCGTCGGGGCCGATTGTTCTGCGCGGCGAGTACAGCCAGACCTACCTGCCCGGGCACCACAACTTCTGGGAGTCCTTCGTCTTTGACCCGACGCTAGAGCCGGGCCTGCCCGATTCCGTGCGCGCGGAACTGGCCGCGAAGAATGTTCGCGCGCTGATCGTTACGACCGGCTTCGGCACGGACGGCGAGGTCTTCGTCTGGGGTGCGGACGGGCGTCTGCGGCCGCTTTGAGCAGGGACCAAGGGCCCCTCCTTCAATGGCCATCTTCCGGGGTCGGAAGAATCCCTTTTCAACTGACGGAGTTCTTCCGACGGCCGGGCGTGTCCCGGTTTGGTTGACAGCGTTGGAGAGGGTGGCACGCGCTGGTAGGAAGCTGCTTTCAGCCGGCCGCAGGGCGTCGCCGACGCTCCGCGCCGGAAGTGCCACCGGGAAGGACCGAGGAACCTTGGTGCGCGTGGCAGGACTTGAACCTGCACGGTGTTACCCACTAGAACCTGAATCTAGCGCGTCTGCCAATTCCGCCACACGCGCACACCGGGATCGTCGCGGTCGCCCGCGCCGCGGCCAATAAGTGGCCGCCTTCCCGCACCGGCAAGCGGAAAATCCCGCCTTGTCAGGCCGCGAAAAAGCCCCGGGCCGCAGCCCGGGGCTCGTGGTTTGCAGCGGAATGCCTTCCGGCCGGCGGTCACGCCTTCCGGCCGGCACGCCGACGGAGCAGCAGCGCCCCGGCGGCGGCCAGCCCGAAGGCCACGGCGGTTTCGCCTGGCTCGGGCACGATCGCGGCACCGACGAAGGTCGGCGTCACGTCGGCGTTGTTGTTGTCAATCATGCCGTCGAGGGTGTGGAAAAACCCGACCAACAGGTCAAAGCCCGCGTCGTCAACGGGCGTGAGAACCTTGAACGGCACACTGCCGACCTCCCAGCGGCGCGGACCGAAAGCGCCGTCGTCAAGCGTGCCGGCCTCGAAGAAACTAACTTGGCCGTCCCCCAGACCGGACCGACCAGACGGTGAGCGGTCATTGGTCTGGGCGCCGGGGCCCGTCGTGAACGGCTCCAGCGGATTCCCCGGGTCCACTACGGAGGGGTCGTTCTCGGTGGCGGTGCCGTTGAGCTCCATTTCGAGGTTATCGAATCGCAGCGAGATTCCGTAGGCGGCGAGCGAGTCCGCTGCCGTCTCGAGTTCGATGAAGAGCCTGACCGTGATGGTGTCGCCGGCCGAGACGCTGGTGGCGCTCGGCACGGCGGACACGATGACGCCGGCCTGGGCTGCGTGGGTGGCAAGCACGACCGCCGCCGCCAGCGCCAGCCGGCCAGGTGTTGTTGCGTAATGCATGGGCGTTGTGGTGTTGGACTGCTTCAGCGCCGCCGGCCGTCAAGCGCGGGCTGCCGCGCCGGTGCGCTCAGGACGGCGGTCGGCTGGGGATCATCCTGCGGCGGCTCGACATCCTGGCTGAGCAGCCCGAACTGCGCCCGGATGGGGCGGAGGTCGCGCGGACCCAGTCCGCCGTCGCCGTCGGGATCAATGAACTGCTCTGTCGGCCGGATGGTCAGGACCATGTCGGCCCGCGGATCGCAGGGCTCCACGAACTGCGGTGGATCCCCGGGATCATTGCCGGTGGCCGCCACCTGGAAGATGATCGGGCGGCAGACCGCGATCGGTATTTGGATGCGCACGTACACGCGGCACCAGGCCGGGATGCAGGTCACGCGCGGGAACGGCACCTGGTCGGGCACGATGTCGGGCATCGGCCGCCAGCCGTCGTCGCCAAACTCCCGGGGATCCATCAGTTGGTTGAGCTGGTTCAGATTGGGCAGGTTGACCTGAAGGGCGTTCGGGAGGCCGGGGTGTGGCAGGAACCACCGGCAGCCCCACACGTAGATCGGCCGGTCGGTCGGATTGGCGATGCAGATCACCCAAGTCCGGGTGCGATGATGCCATACCCAGCGGATGTGTGGATCGCAGCGTTGCCCGATGGGCTGGCCGTCGAGAGTCCAAGTGATTTCCTGATGCTTGATGTCAATGCCCGGGCGGAAATGCACCCCGAAATGTACGCACTTTCCGATCATGTCCGGCCGGCGGGGGCCGGCCCAGCGGATCCGGATGCATCGCAGCCCAAACCCCGGGGAATTCGGGTTCAGGTTGATGCCCTCATTGACGCATACCGCCTGCCCCCACCCGATCAGCCCGATGCCGGGTCCGGGGGAGGGCTGGTTGCCCGTGTTGAACGTCCAGATCACGTCGTCGCAGTCCACGTCGTCGTCCACGTACACCAGCACGTCCAGGTCGTTCGGCCCTGTGTCGGGATAGCGGATGTCGAAGTTGTTCAGGTCCGCCGTGCCCGTCACCTGCGCCTCGGCGGAGCCGAAGCCGAGCACGGCCGCCACGGCCAGTGCTGCCAAGGCCCGGCACCAGCCGGACGTTGGGATGGAATGGAATCTCATGACTGTCTCCTTTCACTTGTTAGTTGCTCCCGGATTCAACCTCCGCCGCCAGAAAACTCGGTTCACACGAATCGGTTCGCCATCGCGGCCGACGAGGGCTCACGCCGGAAACTTTTTTGTGAGCCTCGGCATAACGCGCCGGCTCGTCCGAAATTGCAAGCCTCAATTGGTGTCCCCTCCGCAACGATTTCATGGACGCCGGTCGCCGCGGCGCGCCCGCCATTTCCCTTTGGGCTGCGCCGGCCCCCGCCCCTATGCTCCGCCCGACATGATGACGGTCGCCGAACCGCCCGCCGCCCCCGCTCCCCGGCCGCGCCTGCCCGACTGGCTGCGGCTGAAGCTGCCCACCTCCAGCGGCTTCACCAAGACCCGCCTCCTGCTCCACGACCTGCGCCTGCACACCGTCTGCGAGAGCGCAAAATGCCCCAACCATTGGGAATGTTGGAGCAAGGGCACCGCCACCTTCATGATCGCAGGCGACCGCTGCACGCGCGCCTGCCGCTTTTGCGCCGTGGACACCGCCCGGCCCCTGCCGCTCGAGGACGACGAGCCGGAGCGGGTCGCCGAAGCCACCGCCCGCCTCGGGCTCCGGCATGTGGTCATCACCGCGGTCGCGCGTGACGATCTGGCCGACGGCGGCGCGGGGCATTTCCGCCGCACCATCGAGGCCGTGCGTGCGCGCAATCCCGGCATCGTCGTCGAGGTGCTCGTGCCCGACTTTCTCGACAAGGACGCCTCCCTCGAGGCCGTGCTCGAGGCCCGGCCGGAGATCTACAACCACAACCTCGAGACCGTCCGCCGCCTCACGCCCCTCGTGCGCCACCGCGCCACCTACGACCGCTCCCTCACCGTGCTCCGCAAGGTGAAGGACCGCGCCGGCGACACCCTCCACACCAAGTCCGGGATGATGCTCGGCCTTGGCGAGACCGAGGACGAGGTGCTCGAGGCGATGGCCGACCTGCGCTCCGCGCGCTGCGACATCCTCACCCTCGGGCAGTACCTCCAGCCGACCCTGAATCACCTGCCCGTCCAGGAATTCATCCCGCCGACGAAGTTCGAGGAATATCGCCGCCAGGCCGGGGCGATGGGCTTCGTCCACGTTGCCAGCGGCCCGCTGGTCCGCAGCTCATACCATGCGGATGAGTTCAACCCGGCCGGCACGACGACAGGTTAAATTGCGCGGGCAGACTCACGGCACTGCGGTTCAACGCGGCCCCCGCCTCGACGGAATTATCATCCGCGGCGTCCGCCCTCGCCGGAGCAGGTTCAGGGCGAGCCGTTCGGGCTGAAGGCGGATTTATTCCCCAGCTCGCCGGGACAGGACCGCTCCCCGGCTGGTCGCCTGGCTGGCCAGGTTGCTGATGACCACGGAATAGGCACCGAGGTCGCCGACGGAGACGGCCGGGAGTTCCAACGAGGCACGGTTGGCGCCGGGGATGGGAACCCCGTTCCGCCGCCACGAGTACTGGAAGGGCGGCGAACCTCTTCGTCGGCCAGCCGCAGGACTCACCTCCCGAAACGCCCGGGCAGCCAGGTCGTCAGCGCCGGCCAGTAGGTGATGAGCAGCACGCCCACGAGCAGGATGCCCAGCACCGGCAGCGCGGCGCGCGTGACCTCGGGCAGCGGCTTCTTGAACCGGTAGGAGGAGAGGAAGAGGTTCATGCCCACCGGAGGCGTGAGATAGCCGAGCTCGAGGTTGGCGAGGAAGATGATCCCGAGATGGACCGGGTCGATCCCAAAGGCCGCGCCCAGCGGCACGATCAGCGGCACCATGACGATGATGGCCGAATAGATGTCCATCAGGCAGCCCACGAGGATCAGGAGCAGGTTCAACACGAGCAGGAAGAGCAGCGGGCTGGAGATGCGTGCCGTGACCCAGTCCACGGCCTGGTCCGGCACCTGGGCGCTGATGAGGAAGTTGGTGAAGCCCATCGCCACGCCGAGGATCAGCAGCACGCCGCCCACGAGCAGGCCGCACTCGACCATGACCCGCGGCACGTCCTTCGTCAGCTTCAGGTCGCGCCGGATCACCGCCGTGATGAAGAAGGCGTACAGCGCGGTGAGCGCCGCGGCCTCGACCGGCTGCGCCAGCCCGCTGAAGAGGGCGGTGAGGGCCACGACCGGCAGCGAGATCTCCCACTTGGCGTCCCACACCGCGGCGCCGGCCTCGCGCCCGTTGAAGCGCTGCACCGGGACATGGTTCCGCCGGCCCAGCCACACGCCCCAGGCCGCCACCAGTCCCACCAGCAGCAGCCCCGGCAGCAGCCCGCCGAGGTACATCTGCGCGATGGTCGGCGGCACGTAGTCCGGGAAGCGCTCGACCACGGCGCGGGCCGACGTCTGCGCCACCAGCGCGTAAAGGATCACCGGCAGGCACGGCGGAAACAGGATGCCGAGCGAACCCGCGCCGGTGATCAGGCCGAGCGACTGGCGCTCGGAATACCTCGCCGCCAGCAGCACCGGCAGCAGCAGCCCGCCCAGCGCGAGGATGGTCACGCCCGAACCGCCGGTGAAGGTGGTGAAGAACGCGCACGTCAGGGCGGTGACCACCGCCGGGCCGCCCCGGACGCCGCCGAATACGGCCATGAAAACGCGCACCAGCCGCTTCGAGGCCGCGCTCTCCGCGAGGAAGTAGCCGGCGAGGGTGAAGAGCGGCACGGCGGGCAGGAGGTTGTTCGCCACCTGTTCATAGAAATCCACCGGCAGCGACGCCAGCGGCTCGCCGCGGCTCCAGAAGAGGATGATGGCCGCCCCGCCAAGCACGGCGAAAATGGGCGTGCCCAGCAGCACCGCGCCGCCGAGCAGCACGAACGCCGGCAGCACCAGCGGACCGGGCGCGACCGGGCTGGGCAGCCGAAGGCCCGCGAAGGCGCCACCCAGCCAGGCCAGCGCCAGGATGAGCGCCAAGGCCCCGAGCCGCGCCTTCCACGTCCGCCCCGCGCGCCAGGCCAGCCGCAGCGCCAGCCCGCCGAAGCCGAGCGGGATTGCTGCCACGAACCACCAGCGGGGCAGGCCGCGGACCAGCTCCGCCGCGCCCTCGCGTTCGAACTGCAGCAGCGGCCACGCGCCCGCCGCCAGCACCGCCGCCACCAGCGCGCCGACCGCGCCCCCAACCAGCCCCGCCCAGGCCTTCCCGCGCGGCGGCAGCACGGACGGCAGCGTGGAGAGCGCGAGCAGCCGGCCGCCGCGCGCCGCCACCAGCGCACCGAACACGCCGACGAGCAGGTTGACGTGCCGGGTGAGCTCCTGCGCGTCGGGCAGCAACCGCATGCCCCGGCGGGCCAGCAGGTCGCCCACCGGCAGCAGGACGAGCAGCGCGAGGCACAGCACGAGCGCGGCGTCCTCCGCCCGGTGCAGCCACCGCAGCGCGGCGGGCGGTGGCGAAGCGGGCGGCTCCGCTTCGGCGGCGAGGGCGAATTCGGTGACGCGGCTCACGCGCGCAGCCTGCCCGAGGCCGGGGTTGAAGCGAAGTGAATGGTGAGGCGGGCCGCCGCCGGCCGGGGCGAATCGGTGGCCCGGAGGTGGTGCACTCAACCCGCCGCCGGCCTTGAGCGGAAGGCCTCCAGCTCCTTCAGCACCCGGTCGAAGAGCTCCGCGGGCACGAGCGTGCCGCGGATGCGCGGCCACGCGTTCCTGATCACTCCCGCCCACTCCTGCACCAGCTCCGGCGTGGACGCGGTCACCTGCAGCCCCTGCTTGTCACGCATGGCCTGGATGGCCGCGTCGTCCTCGGCGCGGCTCTGCTGGCGGATGGCCTCGCCGGCCTGCTCGCCGGCCGCGCGGAGCTGCTGCTGGAGGTCGGCGGGGATCTTTTCCCAGGCGCGCCGGGTGATGATCATGGAGCCGACCACGGGGGCATACTTGAGGTCGAGCATGTGGGGCGCGACCGTGGCGATCTGGGTGAAGTTGGCGAGGAAGGCGGGCAGCGACACGGCCTCGATCAGACCGGTGCTGAGGCCGGTGTAGATCTTGTCCGCCTCGAGCACGACGGGCTGGTAGTAGTCGCGCATGATCTCGATGGCCTGCTGGTCGCCGGACAGCGCGAAGACCTTCATCGCCTTCAGGTCGGCGGGCGTGCGGAGCGGCCGGCGGCTGAACCAGCGGACCCAGCCGGCGTCGCCCCAGAACAGGACCTCATAGCCTTTGGCGTTGAACTGCGCCTCGAGTTCCTTGCGCAGCTTCTCGCGGACGTGGTCCACCTCCGCCCAGCTCTGGAACGCCATCGGGATGAGCTGCAGCGCGGTGGCGGAGGGATCAATGACCCCCATGCCGGCCGCGGTCAGCATCGCGCCCTGGAGCTGGTTCACCCCCATGCGGCGGACCATCGTCGCCTCGCCGCCCTGCGTGCCGGGGTAGATGACCAGCTCGACCCGGCCGCCGCTCAGGCGCTTCCATTCGTCTCCCATTTTCTGGAAGGCCTGATGGAAGGAGCTGCCGCGAGGCGCGAGCGTGCCCACGGACAGGCGGAACTCCGCCCGCTCCGCGCCCCACGCGCGCCACGGCCGGGCGGCGAGCGCCAGGGTGCCGGCGGCGAGGGCGGTGCGGCGGGAAACGGAGGCGGCCAGCGCGTGGCGTCTCATGGTGCCGGGTCATTGGGCGCGTCCTCCAAGGCTGGCAAGAAAAGATTGTCCACCTGCCCGAGCAGCCAGCGGGCCCGGCGTTGGAGGAGCAGGTTGGCGAGGCGGTTCGGCGGGTCCACGTCCGGGTCAATCGCCAGCGCAGCCCGCAGGCTCTGCTCGAAGCCGACCCGGTCCTCCGTGGGGATGCACACGCTCTCCGCCCAGTTGAGGAACGGCCCGGCCAGCCGGCCGCCCGACAGCTCGAGGGCGCGCTCGAAGTGCGCCCGCGCCCGCGGCACCGGGTCCCCCGGGCGCGTCGTGCGGGACATCTCGAACACGATCATGAACTCGTGGATCGCTCCGAGTTCCCACGCCTCGTCCAGCCCGAGCGCGCGGTCCATCAGCGCCTCCACCGTGGGCAGGTCGCTGACCAGCCCGGGATCGTCCTTGGCCAGCGCGATCGCCCCGGCCCACGAGGCGGCGGTCCAGAACAGCAGCGGCACGTCCTCGCGCCGCACGCGCCGCACCGCCGCCGCGGGGTCGGCGGCGAGGGCGTTGGTGAAGCCGGGCAGGCGGCCCTCGAGTCCGCGCAGGCCGTAGCCCCGCGCGCGCAGGTACAGCCGCCGGGCGCGGGCGAACTGTTCCCGCGCGCCCTCCAGGTCCTCCGCCTCGCGCAGCTCGGCCGGGAACTGGACGAACGCATACGCGTACTGCGTGAAGTTCCGCGTGAGCGCGAGCAGCAGGCCGTCATGCGCCGGGCTTTCCGCCAGCAGGCTCTCCATGAGCTTCAGGCCGAAGGGCAGCGCGTCGCCTACGAGTTCCGGATCGTCGTCCGAGGTGAACGTCGTTCCGGTTCCGGCGAGCGCGTCGGCGACCTTGTTGACGGCGAGGCGGCGGATGGAGCAGCCCTGCGCGAGCAGGGCGACGAGGAGCAGCGCGGTGGCGAGGCGGGAAAGCATGGGGCAAAAAATCGGCGCAAGGCTGGCGTGGAATCCGGCGGAAGGCGAGCCGCGCGTCGGCCGGGGAAGGCGGGGCCGGCCGGCCGCCCGATGCGCACGGGAGCCGCCGCCGTCAGTCGCCGTTCTTCTCCCAAGCACGCCGGGGACGGTCGGGGAGGCGTTCGTCCGCACGGACATGCCACGCGCCGGGGCCGAGGACGTGCTCGACGGCGCGTTCGAGCTCGAGCGAGGGCGTGACGGCGTAGCGGTCGTTGGCCTCGATGTAGAGCCTTTCGCCTCCAGGCCGCACGACGCACAGGAACACCGGGACGTCGCCGTGGTGGGCGCCCACGAGGTCGCGCACCGCGCGCACCTGCTGCGGCGTGGTGTGACCATGCCGGAACCGCAGGAAGACCTGGCTGGTGAAGCGCCGCGGGACGTCCTCCAGGGGCAGGATCTCCTGTGGGAAAAGCTTCGGCCGGTCGTCGCCGGCGCTGACCTCGCCGATGACGAAGATCGCGCGGCCGGGCGTGAAGAGGTCGCGGTGCCTGTCGTAGGCCTCGTTCATGCACAGGAGCTGCGCCGTGCCGGCGAGATCCTCCAGGGTGACCATGGCGTAGGGCTTGCCGGACTTCTTCGAGACGCCCTGCTGGACCGCGGCCACGAGGCCGCCAAGGCGGGTCACGGCGCGATTCGCCAGCGCGGCCAGCGAGCCGGTGGTCGCCAACCCGTAGCGCCGGAGCACGGCGGCGTAGGGATCGAGCGGATGTCCGGTGACGTAGAAGCCCAGCAGCGCCTTCTCGTCGGCGAGGCGCTGCGTCAGCGGCCATTCCTCCAGCCCCGCCTCGACGGGCGCCGCGGCCGCGGCCGGCGTGGCAAGCATGCCGAAAAGCGAGGACTGCCCGCGCGCGCGGTCCTGGGCCAGCGACTGCCCGCGGGCCAGCGCGGGGTCAATCCGCGCGAAGAGGCCCGCCCGCGTGCCGCCCAGCGAGTCGCAGGCGCCGCACTTCACGAGCGCCTCGAGGGCCTTGCGGTTCACGGCGCGGGTGTCCACGCGCTCGCAGAAGTCCGTGAGCGACGGGAAGCGCCCGCCCGCGCGGCGGGCCTCGAGCAGGCTCTGGACCGCGATCTCGCCCACGCCCTTGATCGCGGCGAGGCCAAAGCGGATGGCTCCGGCGGGCGCGCCGGCCTCGGGGCCCCCGCCGTTCCCGGTTGGGCCTCCCGGCCCAATCGCCGGCGCGGGGGCGAAGTGCACGTCGCTCTCGTTCACGTCCGGCGGCAGCACGGCGATGCCCAGCGCCTTCGCCTCGGCGATGTACTCGGCGAGCTTGTCGGTGTCCGCGAGGTCGTTGGTCATCATCGCGGCGAAGAACTCCACCGGATGGTTCGCCTTGAGGTACGCGGTCTGGTACGCGACCAGCGCGTAGGCGGCGGCGTGCGACTTGTTGAAGCCGTACCCGGCGAACTTCTCCAGCACGTCGAAGATCTTGTTCGCCTCCGCCGCCGGGATGCCGCTCACGCGCTGGCAGCCCTCGACGAAGCTGCTGCGCTGCTTCGCCATCTCCTCGGGCTTTTTCTTGCCCATCGCGCGGCGCAGCAGGTCCGCGCCGCCGAGCGTGTAGCCGGCGAGGAGCTGCGCCGCCTGCATCACCTGCTCCTGGTAGATGAGCACGCCGTAGGTCTCGCGCGAAACCTCCGCCAGCCGCGGATGCACCGGCTCCGCCGCGGCGCGCCCATGCCGCCGCTCGATGAAGTCCGGGATCAGGTCCATCGGCCCCGGGCGGTACAGCGAGATGAGCGCGGTGATGTGCTCGACGGACTCGATCTGGAACTTCCGGCAGAGGTCGCGCATGCCGCCGGATTCCAGCTGGAACACGCCGAGCGTCTGCGCGTTGTTCAGCAGCGCGTAGGTCCGCGCGTCGTCGAGCGGCAGTGAGTCGAGGTCAACCGCCACGCCCCGGGTGTGCTTCACGAGCTCGACCGTATTGCGCAGGACGGTGAGGGTCTTCAGCCCGAGGAAGTCCATCTTCAGCAGGCCGAGGTCGCCCACCGGCCCCATCGCGTACTGGGTGACGATGCCGCCGTCGTCGTCCTGCTTGAGCGGCAGGAGGTTCACCAGCGGCTGGGCGCCGATGACGACGCCCGCGGCGTGGACGCCCGCGCTGCGCGCCTGGTCCTCCAGCCGCCGGGCGATGTCCACCAATTCGCGCGTGTCCGGCTCGTTCCCGTACGCGGCCTTGAACTCGGGGTTCTTGACCAGCGCCTCGTCGAGGCTCCAGCGCATGTCCGTGATGAACTTCGCCAGCCGGTCGCCCACGGCGAAATCCTTGCCCAGCACGCGCGCTACGTCGCGCACTACGGACTTCGCGCCCATCGTGCCGAACGTCACGATCTGCGCCACCGCGTCGCGGCCGTATTTCTGCCGCACATGCTCGATGACCTCGGCCCGGCGGTCGTCGGCGAAATCAATGTCAATGTCCGGCGGGCTGACGCGCTCGGGGTTCAGGAAGCGCTCGAAGAGCAGCCCGTACCGCAGCGGGTCCACGTTCGCGATCTCGAGCAGGTAAGTGACCAGCGAGCCGGCCGCCGAGCCGCGCGCCACGCAGGCGATGCCCCGCTCGCGGCCCCAGCGCACGAAGTCGCCCACGATCAGGAAGTAGGAGATGTAGCCCGTCTTCTCGATCACCCCGAGCTCGAGTTCGAGCCGGTCGAGCAGGGTCTTCAGCGCGTGTTGGACTGCGGGAGATTGCA
>JBJXFY010000181.1:0-9114 GCA_046155815.1 Limisphaerales bacterium
GCCACGCCGGAAGAAGTGCGCGGCGGCCCGGCCGGCGGCGGCCTGAAGCTCTCACCCTACACGTACCTCACGGACGACGTGCCGGCCGGAACCAGCGTCCTGCCCGTGCTGCCCGCCAAGGAGCTGGGCCTGCCCTCCGCGAAGCCGCTCTTCGCCGTGGGCGACCAGGTGGTCATTGATCCGGGTGGTTCGAGTGAGGAATTCGCCACGGTCATGAGCGTGCTGCCCCTCACCCTGAGCCGGCCGCTCCAGCGTCTGCAGGAGGCCGGCACCATGGTCCTCTTCCTGTCCGGCCTCGCCGAGCCGGAGAAACTCCCCGGCGCCCTGCCTGCGCCGGAGAACCTCCTCGTCTGGCTGCGCGCTGACGCGGGCCTCGAGCTTGACGGCACGAACGTCGTCTCGTGGACCGACCAGTCCGGGCGCGGCTTCGTCTTCCGGGCCGCGGCCACCAACACGCGCCCCGCGTGGGTGGCCCACTCGACCCCCGGCGTGCCGGCGGTGCGTTTCAACGGTTCGGGCACCCCACGGCTCCACGGCAACCTCGGCCGCACGCTCACCAACGCCACGATCTTCACGCTGGCCCGCTACCTCAACAACAGCAACGGCGACCGGTACGTTTATGCCTTCGGCACGATCAACTACTCCGGCCTGATGATGACCCTGGCCCGCGAGGGCGGCGACGACATCTACCACTATGACGGCGCGGCCCAGCGCTCTGCTCCCGGCACCATTCCCGGCACCGGCTTCCGGGTCTTCTCCCAAGTGTTCGGCGAGGACGGTCCGGACCGCCACCGGCTGGCGGTGGACGGCCGCACGGTGATCGAATCACGCACCACGGTCGGCCGCGCCTACTCCGCCGCGGCCACCAACGTCGTGCTCGGCAAGTACGTCACCGCCACCTACGGCTTCACCGGCGACCTCGTGGAATGGCTCGTGTACGACCGCGCGCTGTCCGCCACGGAGCGCCTCGAGGTCGAAGAATACCTTCGCCAGCGGGCCCGCCTCGCGCCCTTCCACGCCCCCGGCAGCCTCGACCTCGGCCGGGCCGAAGTCCTCGACTACGACACCGGCCCCTCACCCTTCGCGGCGTGGAAGCTGGACGCCGCCGGTCTCGCGGCCGGCGTCACGAACGCGGCCGATCCGTCCTGCCTGCTCGTGTCCGAGACCGCGGCCGACGGCGAAATCCACGCGCGCCTGCGCTCCGACGGCACGGCGGGCTTCCTCGGCTTTGCGTTCGGCTGGCAGGACGCCGGGAACTTCCTGCTCTTCGACTGGAACCGCGCCGCGTCCAACCACCCGGACTTCGGCCCCGCGGCGGCCGGGATGCGCCTGCGGGACTTCCACCTGCCGGCCGGGCAGACGCCCTCGGGCGCCGACTTCTGGTCGTCGCCCGATCCGGCGCGCGTGACCCTGCTGGCCACGAACGCCACCCCGTGGCTGTCCGGCGTGGACTACGACCTTGTGCTCCGCCTGCTGACCAACCGCGTCGAGCTCGAGGTCTGGCGCGGCCCGACGAACCTCGTGGCGTGGTCGCTGCCGGACCTCGCGGGCGCGGCGGGCCGGTACGGCTTCTTCGCCGGCCACGCCGCCGGCGCGCGCGTCGGCAATCTCGTGCGGCCCGGCGCCTCGCCGGTCATCACCGGCCTCGGCCCGGACGGCGGCGGCGCGGCCATGCTGACGTGGCGGCACGGCCGGCCGCCCTACGTCATCGAGGCGAGCACGAACGTGGCCGGCGGCTGGTTCGACCTCGCGCCCGCCACGATGAACCCCTCCCGCGCACTGCCATCACTGACGCCTCCCGTTTTCCTCCGCGTCCGCGGCCAGGAGGAATGATGGCCCGGCCCGCGGCAGGCGGCGCAGGACAGGGAGTATCCCGGTTGGTGATTCCGCGCTCGCCCTCTGCCCCCGCCGAGACCACGCTCCCTCGCGGAGGACTCCCATGCCCCGCAACCCGCTCATCCTCATCCACGGCTACTCGGACCGCGGCGAATCCTTCAAGGATTGGAAACGGCTCCTCGTCGCGCGCGGCTACCCGGCGAAGCTCATCCACGTCGTCACCTACGAGTCGTTGACGAACGAGGTCACGATCAAGGACATCGCCGAGGGCTTCGACCGCGCGCTGCGGCTCAAGGCCGGCCTCAACGCGGACGAGGACTTTGACGCCGTCGTGCATTCCACGGGGATGCTCGTCATCCGCGCGTGGCTGACGACGTACCCTGCGCGGCGGGGCCGGCTCAAGCGGCTCATCGGCCTCGCGCCGGCCACCTTCGGCTCGCCGCTGGCGCACACCGGCCGCAGCACGTTGGGCGCGCTCTTCAAGGGCAGGAAGGAGCTGGGCGCGGACTTCCTCGAGGCCGGCGACCTCGTGCTGGACGGCCTCGAGCTGGGCAGCCGCTTCACCTGGGATCTCGCCCACGCGGACCTGATCGGAAAAGAGGGGCGGAAGCCCGTGTACGGCTCAAGCGCGGATACGCCCTACGTCTTCGTCTTCTGTGGCAACAAGGCCTACGGCGGTCTGCGGCAACTGGTGAACCAGCCGGGCACCGACGGCACGGTCCGGTTTGCGGGAGCCGCCCTGAACACGCGCAAAATCACGGCCAACCTGACGCTTCCGCCGAACGGTGACGGACAGGTCTCACGCCACCGGCTGGAGCCCTGGACCAACATCAACATGCCGGTCTATCTGGTGGAGGGCCTGAACCACGGCACGATAGTGTCGGATCCGTCGCTGGAGCTGGTGGGGCTCGTCTGGGAGGCGCTGGCGGTGGAGAGCCAGGAAGCTTTCGACCACTGGACGGACGCCGCGGCGAAGAAGACGCGCGCCGCGCGGGAGGGGACCGCACGCTTCCAGCAGTTCATCATCCGTGCCGTGGACGAGCGCGGCGACGGCATCGCGGACTACAATGTCCAGCTCCTCACCTCCGACAGCCGTGGCCGTTCCGTCGAGGTGCCCAAGTTCGACCTCGATGTGCATGTGTACCGCGCCGACCCAAGCTTGAGGTGCTTCCACGTCAACCTCGACCGCCTGAAGCCGGAGCGGCTGCAGTCACTCAAGCTGCAGGTCATCGCGACGGCCCGCAGCCGCTTCGTCGGCTACCTCGGCTACGATTCCGTGCCGGTCATGGCGGGCGCATCGGTGCCCTCCCTACAGGAGGTCACCATCGACATCACGGACATGCTGAAAATGACCAACTTCGAGTTCTTCAAGGAGTTCACCACCACGCTGGTTGAGCTGCGCCTGAACCGCGAACCCTTGCCCCACGACGCCCTCAACGGCGTGTGCCAGTTCATCGAGGCGTGAGGGAACTTACTTCCCGGCCGCGTACTCGCTCCACCGCCGGCTGAGTTCCGCCGCCTCCGCCGGACCGTCCGCCACGATGAGGCGGTAGCGTGCCCGGTGCGTGCCGCCGGCCGGGATTTCAAAGTCGCCCGCCTGCTGCGGCGCCCAGCAGAAGAACGGCTCGCTGGGATGCAGCCGCATCGGCTCCGGCGTTCGGAAGTTGTCCGGGTGGCCGAGGATGGCCACGCCCGCCAGGCCGCCGCCCGCCGCGCCGCCGATCCAGCACCAGCGCCCGCGCGTCTCGTTGCCGGCGATGCGGTTGGTGATGCCCTCCGAAGTAAGAAACTGGGCGTTCGCCGCGCCGTCCCAAGCGTCCGGCCCGCGGAAGCCCAGCCCGCCGTAGTGGTACTTCGGTAGCTTGAGCGGATGCCCGCCCACGTTGCGCTGCTCCAGCCCGAGGTCAAAGACGTGCGGCGCGCCCGGCGGCGTGGCGCTCACGCGGATCACCCAGGTCTCCTCCAGCACGGTGACCGGCGTGGGTGCCGTAAGGTCCACGAACCGGTGCCGCGCGCGGATCTCGGCGAACGCCTCCGCGGTGCGTGCTTCCAGCAGCTCTACGAACTCCACCCGGCCCTGCTTCTGGCCCATGTTCCAGAAGTCCGGCGCCCGGCCGTCGAACTCCGTCTTCGTCCACGCCGTCCAGACGCCGTGATGATGCAGGTGGTTCGCCGGATAGTCGCCCGTGACGACGCGGCCGGCGGGCGTGAAGAGCGGATGCAGGTAGCCGCCGCGCCGGTACGCCTCGGGCACGCCCGGCGGCGGCTCGCCGGCGCCGCCCACATAGGCCAGCACCGGCCGGCCCCGCAGGCGGACCTCCACCACGTCGCCGGCCCGGGTGAGCTGGAACGGACCGGCGGCCGACGTGGCGACGTGGCCGGCCAAAGATGCGGCGAGGAGCAGCCGGGTGGCAGGATGCATGGGTTGCCGCTGCCTTCGCCGATTTCGGTTCGCCTGGCAAACCTCCCGTGCCGGGAAATGCAATGAAACCAGCCGCGGCGCCCAGGCGTCTCACCGCGCGTCATGCTGAAGCCGATCTCCGCCGCCCGCTGGGACTACGCGGCCGCCGCGCATCTCCTGAACCGCGCCGGCTTCGGCGGCCCGCCCTCCGAGATCGAGGCGCTGGTGAAGCTCGGACCCGAGCAGGCCATCGCCCGGCTGGTGGACTACGCGGACACGCCGGACGCCTGGCCGCGCCCGGATTGGGCGAAGCCGGACCCGGTCCGCGCGGAGAGGCTGAAGCAGTACCGCGAGGCGCCCGAGATGGAGCGCCGCGAGCTGCGCCAGGCGGAGCAGAAGGAGCAGCGCGCCCGCGCGCAGGAACTCGTGCTCGACTGGCTGGACCGCATGGCGCGCACGCCCCGCCCGCTGCAGGAGAAGCTGGTCCTCTTCTGGCACGGCCACTTCGCCACCAGCATCCAGAAAGTGCGCGACCCGTGGCTCATGTTCCGGCAGATCGAGCTGTTCCGCAGCCAGGCCGCCGGCCGCTGGCCCGACCTGCTCGTCGCCGTCACGCGCGACCCGGCCATGCTCGTCTGGCTCGACCAGGCCCAGAGCCGGAAGGAGCACCCCAACGAAAACTACGCCCGCGAGGTCATGGAGCTCTTCGCCCTCGGCGAGGGGAACTACTCCGAGAAGGACATCCTTGAGACGGCCCGCGCGCTCACCGGCCTCACCTACGACCGCGTCGCGCAGGAGCCGCAGTGGCGGCCCCGGCAGCATGACGCCACCCCGAAAACCGTGCTGGGCCGCACCGCCGACTTCGGCCCGGACGAGGTCATCCGGCACATCGCCAACCGGCCGCAGTCGGCGCAGTTCATCGCGCGGCGGCTCTGGAACTTCTTCGCGGCCGACGAGGCCCCGGCGGGTATCCTCGGCGCGCTTGCTGCGGAGCTTGAACGCGGCGGGCGCGAAGTCAGGCCCATGCTGAAGAAGCTGTTCCTCGCGGAGGAGTTCTACGCGCCCGCGGTCATGGGTTCGCAGGTCAAGGCGCCGGTGGTCTGGCTGGTGATGGCGGTGCGGCAGCTTCAGCGCGACCTTCCGAAGCTCCCGGCGACCGCCGCCGCCCTGCGTGACCTCGGCCAGGCCCTGCTCGCACCGCCCAACGTGAAGGGCTGGGACGGCGGCATCTCCTGGATCAACACCGCCAGCCTGACCGCCCGCCAGCGCCATGCCACGCTGCTCGTGCTCGGCCGTGACGGCCTGCCCGAGATGGCGGTGGGCGGGCAGGCCGATCGCCTTCGCCGGCTTGCCGCCGCGCGCCGCCAGAAGCTCGGCACAAAGGCCCCCGTGGACGTGGCCGTGCTGTTCACCGAGGCCGAGCGGCGCGGCCCCGAGACGCTGCTGCCCGCGCTCCAGCGGCGTTTCCTGGCCATGCCGATGCGCTCCGGCCTGCGAGAGGAAATCATCCAGGCGCTGGGTTCAAAGCCTGATGACGACGCCGTGCTCGGGGCCGTGAAGGCCGTGGTCACCTCGACTGATTACCAACTCACCTAGCCTCCGTCCTTCCATGAATCCCGAACTCACACTCAAGACCCGCCGCGACTTCCTGCGCACCGGCCTGCTGGGCGGCGCGCTGACGTGGACGGTGCCTTCCTTTCTTGCCGGCACCTTCAGCGCCCTCGGCGAGGCGGCACGGGACAAGGCGCCCGACCACGACGCCCCGATCCTCGTCGTCGTGCAGATGGCCGGAGGCAACGACGGCCTGAACACCGTCATTCCCTTCGCCAACGACGAGTACCGCCGCGCCCGCCCCAAGCTCGCCATCCCCGCTGCCGACGTGCTGCGCCTCGACGACGAGCTGGGCCTGAATCCTGCGCTCAAGGGCCTGCGCGACCTCCGTGAGGCCGGTCATCTCGGCATCATCCAGGGGGTGGGTTACCCCAACCCGAACCGCTCCCACTTCCGCTCGATGGAAATCTGGCAGACGGCGAGCGACGCGGAGCGCTTCGAGCGCACCGGCTGGATCGGACGCTACTTCGACAACGCCTGCGCCGGCGCGGACGCCACCGTCGGCGTGAACCTCGGCGGACAGCTTCCGCAGGCCTTTGCCGCCAGCACGCCCAAGGGCATCTCCCTCGCCGGCGCGCGGCGGCCCGGCCGGGCGGACACGGGCATGATGGCGGACGCGGACGAAGAGGATGGCGGCGAAATGGCTGGCGGCTCCATCGGGATGCTCGCCGGCGGCAAGCCCGCCCCCGCGGGCGGCGTGCTGGACTACCTCGATCGCACGGCCCTCGATGCCCGGGTGAGTTCAGAGAAGGTCGGCGCCATCCTCGCGAAGGCGAAGGTCGGAACCGGGTATCCGGCCTCGGGCCTCGCGCAGCAGTTCAAGCTGGTGGCGCAGCTCATCGCCGGCGGCCTGCCCACGCGCATCTACTATGTCTCGCAGGGCGGCTACGACACGCACACGAACCAGGCTCAGAACCATGCGCGCCTGCTTGGCGAGCTGGGCGACGCGCTCCGGGCGTTCACGCTCGACCTCAAGGCGCAGGGCAACCTCGGCCGCGTGCTGACCTTTACCTTCAGCGAATTTGGCCGCCGGGTCGGTGAGAACGCCAGCGGCGGCACGGATCATGGCGCGGCCGGGCCGATGTTCTTCATTGCTCAGAAGCCGGTGGCGGCGTTGCTCGGCAAACATCCCGGCCTCGCGCCCGCGGACCTGAACCGGGGCGACCTGAGGTACAGCTTGGACTTCCGTGGCGTGTACGCCGGCGTGCTGGAAGGCTGGCTGCGAACGCCCAGCGAGAGGGTGCTGGGCGGAAAGTTTGCGCCGGTGAAGCTGGCGTAGGCGCCCCGCTTTGGACCGCAGGGCGGCCCCCGGGGACAGCGGCGGATGCTTCGCCGCGGAACGGCCTGGGGGCGCCCCCCTTCCGGGCTGCGGCTGAATGGGCGTTCCGAACTGGCGGCTTTGGCTGCTCCCGACTTTGCTCCTCGGATTGCAATGCATCCGGCGGCTGCGAAGGAGCCTGGCCGGGGAACGGGCCGCCCGCGGCCGGGCCGTTTCCGGGGTGGAAAGCCGGGCGTGAAACGGATGATTCTCCGCGCGGGTCATGGAACGCCACCTCGACGAGCCGCCGCCGAGCTACCGCGAGCTGCGCGACACGCTGGCCGGCGAGCCGCGGCTGGCCGACGCGGACGCCCGGCCGCCGGAGCGGCTGCTTCAGGCCGTGTGGCAGGCGCAGCGCCTCCGTCGTGACCGGCTGCGGACCGCCGACGGCCGGCGGCTGCGGGTACTGCATCCCGGCTTCCTGAACCGCGAGGCCGGTCCGGACTTCCGCGGCGCGGTGCTGCAGTTCGACGACGAGCCCGCGGTGTCCGGCGACGTGGAGGTGGATCTCGAACCGGCCGGCTGGCGGGCGCACGCGCACGCGGGCAACCCGGCGTACGGCGGCGTGCGGCTGCACGTCGTGTGGCGCGCCGCCGGCACGCCGGCCGGGCTGGCCACGCTCGCGCTGGCCGACGTGCTGGACGCGCCGGCAGGGGAGCTGGCGTCGCAGCTCGGGTCCGGTGCACCGGAGGGCGGCTTGGCCTGGCTGTCCGGGCGCTGCGCCGCCCCGCTGGCGCGGCGGCCCGCGGCGGAGGTGTCTGAACTTCTCCGGCAGGCCGGGATGGAGCGGCTCGCGGTGAAGGCGGCGGCGCTGCGCGCGCGGGCGCGGGACGCCGGCTGGGAGCAGGCGCTGTGGGAGGCGCTGTTTCGCGCGCTCGGCTACAAGCACAACGCCTGGCCCATGCAGCGGCTGGCGGAGCTGCGGCCGTTGGCCGATGAGGCCGTGGCGGCGCAGGGCGGGGGGTTGCTGGAGGCCGAGGCCGTCTGGCTGGGCGTGGCCGGGCTGCTGCCGGCCGGTCCGCCGGGCAACGCCGCGCTGCGCGAACGCTGGGACGTGTGGTGGCGGGCGCGCGACGCGCTGGCCGCCGTCACGCTGCCGGCGGTGGTTTGGCGGCGCGGCGGGGTGCGCCCGGCGAATCATCCGCACCGCCGCGTGGCGCTGGCCGCGCGCTGGATGGCCGGGGGCGGCCTGCCGGAGCGGCTGGCCTCATGGTTCCTCGGCGCCGAACCGGGGGTGGCGGGCGCGGCGTCCCTGCGCGAACTGCTGGAACCCGCCGATGCCGGCCCCTGGTCGCGCCGCTACACGCTGGTTTCCCGGCCGCTGCCCCGCGTGGTGCCCTGGCTCGGCGCGCAGCGCGTGACCGACCTGGCGGTGAATGCGGTCCTGCCCTGGCTGCACGCCCGCGCGGCGGGAGATGACATGCTGCGCGGCCGGGTGGAGAAGCTTTTCCTTGGCTGGCCGGCGGCCGAGGACAACGCGGTGCTGAGGCTGGCGCGGGCGCGGCTGCTGGGCGGGGGCACGCGGCTTCGCGGCGGCGGCGCAGCCGAGCAGCAGGGGCTGCTCCAGGTGGTCCACGATTTCTGCGCGGGCACGGATGCATTGTGCTCGCGCTGTCGGTTTCCGGCGCTGGCAGCCGCCTGGCGTCCAACGGAGGCATGATGTTCGCGGGCAGGACGGCCAGGCCCCCGCCGATTCCCGCTCCGCTTCGTCGCGGCCAGGTGTCGGATCAGGATCGGGAGGGACATGGAGCCCCAGGGCGCGTCCTGCGTGAGTCTCCGCTTGGCTGGACTCCGTGCGGCTCATTACATTGAGGGGACACGATTGCCCGCCGGGCCGCTGGGATCCTGGAAAAATGCGGATGGCCATCCGGGGCGCGGCGTCGTGACAGCCGAGCATGAGTTTCCTTACCCAGGTTGTGCAGCGGTCCGTGGCCGTGGCGGTGATCGC
>JBJXFY010000186.1:0-4274 GCA_046155815.1 Limisphaerales bacterium
TCCAGGCCGGCCTTGAGGATGTCCACCTCCACGCCTGCGAGCAGGCGGAAGCCGCTGCCCTCGTCGGCGTAGCCCTGGTTCACGGCCGCGATCTCCTTCCGCTGCTGCCGCAGGCGCGCGGTGTCGAGCCCGTTGGCCTGAAACGAGGATTTTGAGTGATCCGTGATGGCCCAGTAGTCCAGCCCGAGCTCGTGGGCGTGCGCGGCGATGTCCGCGAGTGAGTTCCGGCCGTCGCTCCAGGTGGAGTGATTGTGCAGCGAGCCGCGGAGCTGCGTCCACTCGATCAATGCAGGCAGCGTACCCTGCTCCGCCGCCGTGAACTCACCCTGGTCCTCGCGCAGTTCAGGAGCGATTTCCCCGAGGCCCAGCGCGCGGAAGATCTCCTCCTCGCTGGCGCAGGCCACGCGCAGCTTCGGATCACGCGTCTCCTCCTTCGATTTGAACAGGCCGTACTCATTGAGCCGCAGGCCCCGCGCGATGGCCCGCTGGCGCATGACGATGTTGTGCTCCTTGCTGCCGGTGAAGTAGGCCAGCGCATAGGGATACTCCTCGTCGGCCACCACCCGAAGGTCGGCCTGGATGCCGCCGGCCAGGATGATGCTGGCCTTGGTCTCGCCGTGGGCGGACATGGACTGCACGCCCGGCTGCGAGACGAAGAACTCGATCACCGCCGCCGGCTGCTTCGAGGACACGACAAAGTCCACGTCTCCGATCACCTCCTTCCAGCGCCGCAGGCTGCCGGCGGGGCTGCAGCGGATCACATCCGGGTGGCCGCGCAGGCTCTTGAGGATCGGCTCGGCGACCTTCAACGCGTCGGCGAGGCGGTGCTTCGCCGCGTACTGCCGCCGGTGCGCGATGCCTTCCAATATCTTCTGCTGTGACTTCTCGCCGAAGCCCTCGAGGGCGGCGACCTTGCCGGCCTGGCACGCCGCCTCGAGTGCCTCGACCGAGTCCACCCCGAGTTCGTCGTGGAGCTTCTTCACCTTCTTCGGCCCAACGCCGGGGACGCCGAGCATCTCGACCAGTCCGGCGGGGACGGAGGCTTTCAGGTCATCGTAGTATTTCAGGCGGCCGGTGGTGACAAGCGTGGCGACCTTTTCCTGCAGGGCGTCGCCGAAGCCCTTGAGTTCCCCAAGGCGTTTTTCCCCGACCAGCTTAGCGAGCGGCTCCGTGAGGCCCTCGAGCGTGCGCGCGGCGTTGGCGTAGGCGCGGGTCTTGAAAGGGTTTTCGCCCTTCAGCTCCAGCAGCACGCCGATCTCCTCAAGGATCGCGGCGACCTGGTCTTTGTCCATCGGCATGGGGTGAGCATGGACGAGGCGCGGCGGGCAGGCGAGCCGGCACGGTGCGGAAAGCTCGGACGCTTCGGTGTCCGGCCCGGAATCGCGCCGGACGACGGCCGGGGCGGCCGTGCTCCCCGGACTTCGTTCGCGTCGGCGCTCTGGAAATCCTTCGCGCCCGTGCCGCGAATCTCAGGGATCGGCCCGCTTTCGGAACACAAGGATGTGCTGCCACGGCGAGCCGGGCAGGTTCGCCGTGAACTCCAGCCCGGGGAACACGGCCATCTCCTTCTTCACCTGCGCCGCGCTCATCTTGTGCAGCGGCTTGATCGGCACCCAGCGGTCCTCCTCGCGGAACTCCACCAGCACCAGCCGCCCGCCCGGCTTCAACGCGCGCACCGTGGCCGCGATCATCTCAAAGGGATGGTCGCACTCGTGGTACACGTCCACGTACAGCACGAGGTCCAGCGCCGCGGCCGGGAGCTTCGGGTCGGTGACGGTGCCGAGGACGCCGGTGACGTTGGTGACGCCACGGGCCGCGACGTTCGTCGCCAGCAGCGCGAGCATCTCGGGCTGGATGTCCACGGCGTACACCTGGCCCGGGGGCGCGACGAGCTTCGCCATGCGCCACGCGTGGTAGCCCGTGCCCGCGCCGATGTCGGCCACGGCCATGCCGGGCTTCAGCTCCAGCGCCTCGATGAGCTTGGACGGCCGCTCCTCCTCCTCGCGCTCCACCCGCTCCAGCCACGGCGCGCCGTGGAAGGTCATGTACCGCGCGATCTCCCGCCCGAGATAGAATTTCCCCGTGCCGTCGTAGCTGGCCTCGCGCTGCTCGTAACGCGGCGGCTCGGCGGCGAAGGCCCTGGAAGGCAGGAGCAGGAAAGCCATCGCGCCCAGCACCGCGAACAGCAGGGCCGGGACGCCGGGGGCTGCCTTTCTCCATGAACCTCCCGCGGATTCAAGGAGGCCGCCGATTGAATCCTCCCTCCGCGGCCTCCCCGAATCCGCGGGAAGCGCCGGATGATTCGGGGGAAGTATTCGCGAACCTTGGCGCCCCGTGGCATCTCTCCCGGCAGGATCATCCTGGGGCGCCGCCCAATCTTCCGCGCGGCCAAGCGGAACGATGGCCCGGCGGCCACCCGGACTTTTGCCCGCATGGCCCAGCTCGCGGGCGCGGACAGTCAGGGCATCGCGGCAGCGATGCCCCACCACGGCGGCCATTGCGCCGGCCTCTGCGGAGCATCCGTGGAGCCTCACGCCTTCCTCCCGAGGATCCGGTCGAGTGAATCCGAGGTCTGCCAGACCAGCGCCTCGGGATAGTGCGGGTAGGGATGGAAGTATTCGAACGTGAGGAAGCCCCGGTAGCCCTGCGCGTCCAGCGCCTCCGTCACCGCCGGCCAGTTCGTCGTGCCGTCCAGCAGCGGGCGGAACGTCTCGAGCGAGAAGTCCGTGCCCTTCTTCGTGAACTCCTTCAGATGCACGTTGCGCGTGCGCGGGCCGAGGATCGTCGCCCAGTGCTCCGCAAACTGGAACATCGCGATGTTGCCCGTGTCGAAATGCACGCGCACGCGCTCGCTGCCGAGGCTGTCCGTGAAGGCGTTCATCTCCATCGGCGTCATGAGGAAGCCGTTGAAGAAGATGTTCTCCAGGTTCAGGAAGACCTTCAGCCGCTCCGCCTGCGACGCCAGCCGTCCCACGGCCTCGCGGGCGCGGCGTTCGCACACGTCGTTCGGCACCGGCTCGTGGTCGTCACGCCACGGTATGTGGACCGCGCCCGGCACCACGAGGACGTTCTCCACGCCGAGGTCATGTGCCGCTTGGGCGATCTTCCCCGCCAGTTCGAGGCCGCGCTCGCGCTTCGCGGGGTCGCTGCTCGTGAGTGGGTAGGGCCAGAAGAGGAACGAGCACAGCCCGCTGATCTCGATGCCGATGTCGTCGGCCATCCTTCGGATGGCGGCGTACTCGCGCGCCCCGGACTTGGGCGAGAGATTGTTGTCGAGGTCGTAGTTCAGCTCGATGCCGTCGAAGCCGGCGTCCTTCGCAAGCTGGAGGCACTCGCGCAGGTTCATCCGCTGGGGATAGGGGAAGGCCCAGAGGTTGATGGACTTCTTCATGTCGTAACGCTTGGGCGAGCCGCGCCGGGCGTCCGGCGCGCGCGGTGCCTGCGCGGCCTGTGCTCCCGGCTCGAACGCCAGCGCCGACAAGCCCGCCGCGGCGAACGCCCCACGCAGCGCGTCCCGCCGCGACAGGCCATCGGCCTGCCGAAGGGCGGGCTTCCCAGCCCGCTCAGGCCAGGTCGCAGCTTGGACATCCCGGGTGGCAGGTAGCGGCTCGGCAGGCTCGGGTGGAGGAAGCGGGTTCATGGCAGTGTCGGGGACCATTTCACGCCGGAAACCTGCCGCCGACAAGCCGCCGGTGCAAAACGGCCCCGCCGCATCCTCCCCGGAGCGGCGAACTCCGCGAGGCCTCCGACTTTTTCCCTTTGCCATTTTCCCTTTGCCCTCCCCTTCCTTCCCTCGTGCCCGCCCGCACCAAGGCCACCGGCTCCACAGACTCCACCGCAACCATCGGCTTTGAGACCAGGCTCCGGCTCACTGCCGGGCAGGCAGTGCCTGCACCCCGTTTTACAGGAGCGGTATGCAACGGGGGCCGTCCGCAAGGACTCCTCGGCGGCTCCTCCACCCTCTGGGCTGAATCGCCCTTTTCGGCACATGCCTGACTTGACTCCCGAACAACGCGCCCGCCAGCAGATCGACGCGCAACTCGCGGCGTGCGGCTGGGTCGTTCAAGACTTCAAGGCGGTGGATTTGTCCGCCGGACGCGGCATTGCGCTCCGCGAAGTCCCGCTCAAGACCGGTCCGTGCGATTACCTTCTGCTCGTTGACCGAAAAGCGCTCGGCGTGATCGAAGCAAAGAAGGTAGGCACCACTCTATCGATCGTCGCCGAGCAATCGGGCCGCTACGCATCAGGTCTTCCGGACTTCCTCGCCGCCGGCC
>JBJXFY010000192.1:0-8066 GCA_046155815.1 Limisphaerales bacterium
CTTCGCCGCCCAGGCCGTGATCGCCATCGAGAACGTGCGGCTGTTCACCGAGATCCAGGAGAAGAGCCGCCAGCTCGAGATCGCCAGCCAGCACAAGTCGCAGTTCCTCGCCAACATGAGCCACGAGCTGCGCACGCCGCTCAACGCCATCCTCGGCTACTCCGAGATGCTCCAGGAGGAGGCCACGGACATCGGCCAGCCGGGCTTCGTGCCCGACCTCCAGCGCATCCACGGCGCCGGCCGCCACCTGCTCACGCTCATCAATGACATCCTCGACCTCTCCAAGATCGAGGCGGGCAAGATGACCCTGTACTGCGAGGAGTTCGACGTGCCCCGGATCGTCGCCGAGATCACCGCCACCGTCGCCCCGCTGGTCGAAAAGAAGGCCAACCGCCTCGTTGTGGACTGCCCGCCCGCCGCGGGCCGGATGCGAACGGATCAGACCAAGGTCCGGCAGATCCTCTTCAACCTGCTCTCCAATGCCGCAAAGTTCACCGAGCGCGGCACCGTCACGTTGTCCGTGGCCCGCACCGGGGACACGCTGGAATTCGCCGTGTCGGACACCGGCATCGGCCTGCGCCCGGACCAGGTGGAGCGGCTGTTCCAGCCCTTCACCCAGGCCGATGCCTCGACCACGCGCCAGTATGGCGGCACCGGCCTCGGGCTCACCATCTGCCGCCGTTTCTGCGAGATGCTCGGCGGCGGCATCGTCGTCGCCAGCGAGCCCGGCCGCGGCTCGCGGTTCACCGTGACGCTGCCCGCCGAGCCGCAGCCGCCCCCGGCCGCCCCCGCCACGGCGCCGCCCCCGCCGCCGGCGGACGCGCCGCTCGTGCTGGCGATCGATGACGACCCCGTGGTCCGCGACCTCTTCCAGCGCCTGCTCGCACGCGAGGGCTTCGCCGTCCGCTGCGCCGCCGACGGGGAGGAAGGCCTCGCCCTGGCGCGCGAGCTGCGGCCGGCCGTCATCACGCTGGACGTGATGATGCCCGGCATGGACGGCTGGAGCGTGCTCGGCGCGCTCAAGTCCGACCCCGCCACCGCGGACATCCCGGTCGTCATGCTCACCGTGGTGGACGACCGCGGGACCGGCTACGCGCTCGGCGCGGCCGAATACCTCACCAAGCCGGTGGACTGGCCGCGCCTCGTCACCGTGGTGCAGCGTTTCCGCCCCGCGCGGAGCACGCCGCGAGTGCTCGTGGTCGAGGATGACCCCGCCACCCGGGGGCGCGCCGCCCGCGTGCTCTCCGCCGAGGGCTGGCACGTCATCGAATCCGCCAATGGCCGGGAAGGCCTCGCCGCGCTCGACGGCCAGGCTCCCGACCTGATCCTCCTCGACCTCCTCATGCCGGAACTCGACGGCTTCGGCTTCCTGGACGAGCTGCGCCGCCGGCCACCCGAGCGCCGCGCACCCGTCGTCGTCATCACCGCCAAGGACCTCACCCCCGCGGATCACGCCCGCCTCAACGGCCACGTCAGCCGGGTCATCCAGAAGCACGCCGTCGGGTTCGAGGCGCTCCTGCCCGAGCTTCGCCGGGTCGCGGCCCGGCCCGGCCCCGCCGCCTGAGGCACCCCCTTTCCATGCCCCGCATCCTCCTCGTCGAAGACAATGAACTGAACCGCGACATGCTCAGCCGCCGACTCGAGCGCCGCGGGCACACCGTGCTGCTCGCCCCGGACGGACAGCAGGCGCTCGACGCCGCCCGCAACGGCCAGCCGGACATCATCCTCCTGGACCTGAGCCTGCCCGTGCTGGACGGCTGGGAAGTCGCGCGCCGGCTCAAGGCGGACCCCGCGCTGCGCGGCATCCCTGTCATCGCGCTCACGGCCCACGCGATGACGGCGGACGAGGCCAGCGCGCGCGCGGCCGGCTGCGATGACTTCGACACCAAGCCCATCGAGCTGCCGCGCCTGCTCGGGAAGATCGAGGCGCTCCTGCCCCGGCCGCCGGCCGACTGAGGGAAGCCGAGCCCGGCACCACGGCCCGAACCCGCGCTACGCGAACACCTCGGTCACCGCGCGCCCTTCGCACAGGCGCACGGGGCGCTGCTGGTGGTTCAGCACCTCCACGTCCGCGTCGAGGCCGAGCGCCGCGAACACCGTCGCCGCGAGGTCTTCCGGGCGGACCGTCTTCTCGGCCGGATAGGCGCCGGTCTTGTCGGAAGCGCCGTGCACGAAGCCGCGCTTCACGCCGCCGCCGGCCAGCAGGACCGTGTAGCACTGCGGCCAGTGGTCGCGGCTGGCGTTCTTGTTGATGTTCGGCGTGCGGCCGAATTCACCGGCCCAGACGACCAGCGTCTCGTCCAGCAGGCCGCGCGTGTCGAGGTCGTTGAGCAAGGTGGGCAGCGTGTGCTCGGTGATGGGCAGGTGATACTCCTCGATGATCGGGTACATCTTCGTGTTGTTGAACCCGTGCGTGTCCCAGCCGCCCTCCTTCGTGCTCTGCCCGCCGATGTTCGAGGAGAAATAGACGGTGATGAACCTGGCCCCCGCCTCGACCAGCCGCCGCGCGAGCAGGCAGCTCTGCCCGTACGTCGTGCGTCCGTAGGCCTCGCGCACGGCCTCGGGCTCCGCGGCCAGGTTGAAGGCTTCGCGCAGCCGCGGGGACTGCAGCATCGTCATCGCCCGGTCGTAGTACGCGTCGAAGCCACGCACCGGCGCGTGGTCCATCAGCCGCGCCTGCCGGTCCACGAGGCGCTGCAGCTCGCGCCGCGCCTGCATCCGCTCGAAGGAGACCCCCGCCGGCAGGCTCAGCTCCGGCAGGCTGAAGTCCGCGCCGTTCGGATCCTGCGTGAAGAGGAAGGGATCGTGCGCCTTGCCGAGGAAGCTGGCGTGCTGCCCGGGCGAGACCGAGCCGTCGCTGATGACGTGCGGGTAGGAAACGGAGGTCGGCACCTCGCCGGAAGGCAGCGGCGCGAGGTAGTCCACCACGGAGCCGTAGGCGGGAAACAGGTCGAGTGAGTCGCGCAGGCGGATGTCGTCCACGGCCGGCGCATGCCCGGTGAGCGCGTAGTAGGTGGCCGAGTTGTGGTTCACCATCGTGTGGTGCATGGACCGGATGAGCGTGACCTTGTCCATGATCTGCGCGGTCTTCGGCAGGCGCTCGGACACCTGGATGCCGTCGGCCTTCGAGGCCATCGGCTGGTGCGGGCCGCGGACGTTCTCCGCCGCGTCCGGCTTCATGTCGAACATGTCCACATGCGAAGGCCCGCCAAACTGGAAGAGGAAGATGACGGACTTGGCCCGCGCCTTCAGCCCGGCCGCGGCGGCGTGGGCCATCGCCCGGGCGCGCTGGTCCGCCTCGGCCCGCAGCAGCCGCGGCAGCGACAAGCCCAACAGCCCCAGCCCGCCCACCTTGATCGCATGCCTGCGTGACAGGCCGGCGGCCTGGAAGCCCGCGCAGGCGGAGGAGGGCGGATGGGCGATCACGCCGCAGCCATAGCGTGGAAATCGTCGGCGCGGAATGGGAAACCGTCGCGCCGCTACAGCAGGTTCGCCGCCAGCTCGGCCAGCTCGCTGCGCTCGCCCTTCTGCAGCTCGACGTGGGCAAAGAGCGGCTGGCCGCGGAACGTGTCCACGAGGTGGACGAAGCCGTTGCTGCTCGAGTCCACGTAGGGGTTGTCGATCTGCCAGGGGTCGCCGGTGAAGACGAGCTTCGCGCCGTGGCCCACGCGGGTGACGATGGTCTTCACCTCGAGCGGGGTGAGGTTCTGCGCCTCGTCAATGATCATGAACTGGTGCGGGATGCTCCGGCCGCGGATGTAGCTCAGCGCCTCGACCACGATGCTGCCGTTGCGCATGAGGTCCGCGCTGCGCCGGCTCTCCTGGCCCATGTTCAGGTCGCTCAGCAGCTCGAGGGCGTCGTGGATGGGCTGCATCCACGGCGCGAGCTTCTCCTCGAGCGAGCCGGGCAGGAAGCCGATCTCGCGCCCGAGCGACACCGTGGGCCGCGCCACGAGCACGCGGCGGAACTCGCGGTCCACCACCGTCCGGCGCAGGCCGGCGGCCAGGGCGAGCAACGTCTTTCCCGTGCCCGCCTTGCCCATGAGGGTGACCAGCTTGATGCGGTCGTCGAGCAGCGCGTCGAGGGCGAAGTGCTGCTCGCGGTTGCGCGGCTTGATGCCCCACACGCCCTCGCGCGACTCGACGATGGGCACGAGCTTCGTGGCGGTGGCGTCCACCTTGCCGAGCAGCGTGCGCTTGGGGTTCGTGTCCTCCATCAGCGTGCAGTACTCGTTGGGCAGGTACTTCCGGCCGGCCGGGAGGGGCAGCTCGCCGTTCTCCTTGAACTCCGCGAGCTGCGCGGCCGGCGCGTGGCGCTCGAACATCCCGCTGTACAGCGCGGTGAGCTGCACGCGGTCCGTCTCGTAGTCCTCGGCGGTCAGGCCCTGGGCGTCGGCCTTGAGGCGCAGGTTGATGTCCTTGGAGACGACGATGAGGGGCAGGCCCGGCTCCCCGCCGCGCGCCGCGAGGGCGCGGGAGAGGATGCGGTTGTCCACGCTCCGCGGGACGCCGTTGACCGCCTTGCCGTGGACGGGTTGCGGCTCCGCGGGGTCGCCGAAGAGGATGCGCAGCGTGCCGCCGCCGGGCGTGGGCACGCCGTCGCGCAGGCTGCCCTTGGTGCGGAGGTTGTCGAGCAGGCGCGAGACGGTGCGGGCGTTGCGGCCCAGCTCGGACGTCTCCCGCTTGAAGCGGTCCACCTCCTCGATCACCTCGATGGGCAGCAGGACGTGGTTGTCCTGAAAGCTCGTGATCGAGTCGGGGTCATGGAGGAGGACGTTGGTGTCGAGCAGGTAGTTTTTTTTCACTGCGGGAAAGCGGATGGATCAGGCCGGTGATCGTCGGAGCTTGGACAGGCGTGCGTGCCACGCGGCGAGGCGGGTGTGGGCGGCCGGCAGCGCGTGATGGCCGGTGTGGAGCAGGTTCGCCAGCATGCCCCAGAGGCAGAAGTCCACAAACAGCGGCCGGTCCGCCGTGAGCAGGAAAGCACGTGTGGCCAGCATCTGTTCGGCGGGCAGCAGCAGCGGCCCCAGCCGCGCCTCGAAGGCCGGAGTCTCCGCCGCCCACTGTTCGAGGCAGCCGCGGCCGAAGCGCCGCTCCTTGTGCCGCACGAAGCCGCAGTGGTCGCGCTTGGGCACGAACTCCCGCCAGTGGGTGTCGTTCAGGCGGAAGCAGACGTCCTCGACCTCGCCCTCGAAGAACCGCCACAGCAGCGTCTGCACGCCGGCCCATTCCTTCGGAAACAGGCCGAGCCCGAACTTTTGGTCCAGATACTTGGCGATGACCTGCGAGTCCGGTCCGGTCTCGAACACCGCCTGCCGGCCGTCGCGCAGCACGGGCACCTGGTAGTAGCGGCCCCTGGTGAGCCGCCAGATTTCGCGGCGGTCGTTCAGGTCCACGCGCACGCGCCGGTGCGGGACGCCGGCCCATTCCAGAATCCGCCGCTGGACGAGGCAGAAGGGACTCCAGGCGAACTCGTGGAGCTCGATCATTTCAACGGCACGGGCCTCCGCCCTTCCGGCGGGACGCATCGGTGAGCACGCGGAAACGCTAGAACGCCCGCCCCGCCGCTCAAGCGAAAAGGCCGTGACAAAATCTCAACCGGAACCGAAGCAGGCCAAGGGAACGAAGGCGGGAATCCCCCGCGGACCGGAGGCCACCCGGTCCTCCATCGGAATCGTCCGGCGGACGGACCGCACTCCCGGCGGCACGCCGGCACCAAGTCTCTCCCGATGGGCGGATGAATGTTGCCGCCTGCGCGGCCCGGCTCCGTTTCCTCCCTGAAATCCACCTCACCGGCTCTCCATCGCCAGCGCCAGCGCGCGGCGGACCTCCTCCCGCTGCGTCGCGTCGCGGAACTCCACCGGGTTGTAGTCGTCCGACAGCACGATCCCGCCCGGCAGCGGGTCGGTCACGCGCGTCGCCAGCGTGTCGCGCACCAGCGGCCCGAGCAGCGCGGGGACTTTCGCGAGGTCCGGTTCGCGCACGGGCACCAGTGGCGCGCGGTCCGAAGCCACGAAGAACGTGTTCCCGTTCCGCCCGGGATGGATCACCACGCTGCGGAACACCGCCGCCAGCGTCTTCTGCAGCGAGCCGGCGAAGAAGTCCTTCCGCGGATCAAGCGAGGCGAACGTGTTGATGACGAGCGTGCCCTCGGGCGTGAGCCGGTCCCGCATCGCCCCGAAGGCCTCGCGGCTCATCAGGTGCGTGGGGCACGAGTCGCCGAGGAACGCGTCGAGGTGGATGGTGTCCCAGCGGTTCGTGCCCACTCGCAGGAAGTGCCGGGCGTCGTCGAGGTGCAGCGTGACCGCGTCGCGGCGGAAGCCGAACCACCGCTCCGCCAGCGGCACGATCTCCGGGTTGATCTCCACCACGTCCACGCGCACGCCCTCCTGGGCGAGCTGCATGGGCACGATGCCCACGCCCATGCCGAGGCTCAGCGCCGACTCCAGCCGCGGCGTGTACACCCAGCTCAGCGCGCGCAGCATCTCCGTGAACATGGACTGGCTGCGGCCCGTGGCCGGGTCGTAGGTGTTCTGCACGAGGAAGTCGTTCGCCAGGTAGCGCCGCGAACTCTCCGTGAAGTCCAGCACCTGCAGCCGGCCGAAGTGGCTGTTCGCCCGCGCCACCTCGACCGCGCCCGCCGGCCGCCGCAGCGACTCCAGCCGCAAGCCCGCCGCGCCCAGCACCGCGACCGCCACCAGCGCCCCCGCCGCGCCGGCCTTCCCGCCGCCCCGCGCGAACACCGCGAAGTAGACCAGCGCCAGCAGCACCAGCCCCGCCGCGCAGCCCAGCATCGAGAGGCTGTCCCGGCACAGCGGGATGAGCACGTAGCCGATCAGCACCACGCCCGCCACGCTGCCCACCGTGCTCACCGCCGAAAGCCGCCCCACCGTGCGGCCCAAGCCGTGCAGGCTCGGCGCGAGCACGCGCACGAAGAACGGCCCCACCATCGCCATCAGCGCCAGCGGCACGAGGAACAGCCCCAGCGCCGCGACCACGGAGCCGAGGGCCAGGGGGAACTTCAGCCCGAAGTACGCCAGCCGCTCGCAGAAGACCACCGTCGCCGCCAGCCACACGCCCGCCGCCGCCAGCGCCGCGTAGATGCGCCCCGGCTCCGCCCCGTGGTCCGCCCACCAGCCGCCCACGTAGTACCCCGCCGCCAGCGCCAGCAGCGTCACCGTGATCTGCGCCGTCCAGACGAAGTGCGACGCGCCGAAGTACGGCGTGAGCATCTTCGCCCCCAGGATTTCGACCACGAGCACCGCCGCGCCGGCAAGGAAGGCGGTGACGAAGAGATAGCGGCGCAGGCCCGGGGAAAGCTCGCCGGGAGCTGGAGTGGTTTTTCGCACAGGCACGCGGACTTGTAAGGCCCCCGCGCGCCGCGGGTCGAGCGCGGCCCGCAAGCGCCGGGGGGCGCACGCCTCCGGCGTGCCGCTTTCGGCGTCGCGCCGAAAACCTCGTCCCACCATCTCCCTTCCCGCCTCTGGCCCGAGAAAAAGATTGGAGGGACGAGGGTGCCGGGGCAGACCGGCGGGAACTCCCCGCTGCGGGCTTGTCGCCCGTGGCCCGTCTGGCCACGGTCCCACGCGTTATGGCGTCGCTCCGCTCCCTGTGCTGGCTGCTCCTCCTTTTGCCCGTGGTCTCCGCGACCGCCGCCCTTCCGCCCGACCTCGCCGCCGCCGTGCAGACGCTCCGCGCCGTCGGCCCGGAAGGCCGCGGCAACGCGGAGGCCACGGCCGCCTGGAAGAAGCTGGCCGCCGCAGACGCCGCGGCCCTGCCAGCCCTGCTCGCCGCGATGGACGGCGCGAACGACTACGCCCTGAACTGGCTCCGCGCCGCGGTCGAAACCATCGCCCAACGCGAGGCCGCCGCCGGCCGCAAGGCGAAGCCCGCCGACCTCGAGTCCTTCCTCGCCGACACGAAGCATCATCCCCGCGCGCGCCGCATGGCCTACGAGATGATCGCACAGGCCGACCCCGCGAAGGCCCGCCAGCTCCTGCCCGGCTTCGTGAACGACCCTTCGCCCGAGCTGCGCCGCGACGCCGTGCAGCAGCTCGCGGACGCCG
>JBJXFY010000250.1:0-12250 GCA_046155815.1 Limisphaerales bacterium
CGCATTCGGCGGCAGGCCGTGGTGCCCGCCCTCCGTGCCCGCGGCCCATACGCCTGCGGGCAGCAGCATGAGCAGGCAGGGCAGCAGACGTTGGATGGTGCGCATCGGTTTGCTCCGTCACCGGAAAGCAAGCGGCTGCCGACTGGCGTGGCCGCCCGGAAACGGGCCGGCAAGGTGGCGGCTCGTGAAATTTTTCACAAGGGGATTTTTCAAGATGCTGCGATCCGCCTCCGCACCCGGGTTCCGACAGCTCTCCCCAAGCGAGGATGAGCCTGGCACGAACTACTTCGCCTTCCCCAGCAGATGCCGATCGAACCAGTCAGCGAACACGTCGAGGTCCGCCTCCATGCCGGGCCAGCCGTGATCCTTGCCCGGCCGCACGACCACTTCGCAGGTCGCGCCGGCCGCCTTCGCCTTCGCGGCGAAGATTTCCGCCTGGTAGATCGGCACCAGCTTGTCCGCGTCGCCGTGGATGAGGAGCGCCGGGGCCATCTTGTCCGTCACGAAGTTCAGCGGCGAAATCTCCCGGCCGAAGGCGGGCCGGGTGTCCGCCGACAGCGAGCGCTCGCCAAACGCGCCCACAAACTGCCGGCCCACGCGGCCCACGCCCGCCTGCACGTCGCCCGCCGCGCCCCAGTTCAGGAAGTCCGTCGGCGGAAAGAAGCACGCCGCCGCCTGCACCGCGCTGGACCCGCGGTCCACGGGATCCTTCGCGTCCGCCGCACCCGGCCCGCCCTGCGTGGCCAGCACGAGGCTCAGATGTCCGCCCGCGCTGCCGCCGGTGACGCCAAACTTCTGCGGGTCCACGCCCCAGCGCGCCGCATGATGCCGGATGAAGCGCACGCTGCGGTGCAAATCCTGCTGGATCTCCGGGATCACGTAGCGCGGCTGCGACCCGTGGACGACCGCGAACACGGTGTAGCCGCGGTCCGTGAAGCGCCGCGCCAGCCCCGGATTCACGGCCTCCTTGGACGAATAGAACCCCCCGCTGATGACCATGATCACGGTCGCCCCGTTCTTCTGCGCCGGCTCGAAGACGTCCATGGTCAGCGCCGTGCCGAACTTCCGTCCGTAGATCACGTCTTCGGTGCGGACCGGCTCGACGGCGGCGAGGGGCAGGGTGGCCAGCAGCAGGGCGGCGAGGAGGGGGCGCATGAGATGGGCGGATGTAAGCGCAGCGCCGGACGGCCGGACAATCTGGAAATTCCGAATCCCAAGTTCCAGAGAAGCTCCAAGTCGTAAACTTCAATCCTCGTGTCCGCACCCTGCCTTGGGATTTGGCGCTTGGTCCTGCTTTGGAGCTTGGAGCTTGGCCCCCCTCAATACTTCAGCACCCGCTCCAGAAAAGCCCGCACCACCGCCGTCCGCGGTGCATCCGGCAGTTCCGCGCCCGGCGCGTGCTCCACGATGCCGCCCGCGCCCACGAACGCGACGTGGTCGGCGACGCGACGCGCTGGCGCTGGCCGCCGGAGAGCGCGGCGGGGCGCTTGTCCGCGTGGGCGGCGAGCTGTAAGCGCGCGAGCCAGCGGTCCGCCTCCGTGACCGCCTCGCCCGGCGCGAGGCCGTGGACGTGCTGGAGCGGCAGGGCGACGTTCTGCCATGCCGTGAGGTGGGGGAAGAGGGTGTGTGCCTGAGAGACGAAGCCCGTCCGCGCGCGGTGGTCACGCAGCGCCTCGTCGTCGGAAAAGTCCAGCCGTGCGCCGTGGAGCTCGGTGACGCCGGCATCAGGCGTCTCGAGGCCGCCGAGCAGCCGAAGCAGGGTGGACTTGCCGCCGCCCGACGGGCCGAGCAGCACCAGCGCGCACGCCTCCGGCAGGTCGAGGGACACGCCGTCCAGCACGGCGTGCGCGCCGAAGCGCTTGGTCAGCGATTGGAGGCGGAGCCGCATGAGGAAGGGAAACCACGGATGGACAGGGATGAACACGAAGGGAGGCAGGGAACCTCTTCATCCTCTTCTTGCACTTGCTCGCATTCTGCATGCGCCGGTGGGGTGGAGATGAAGAGCAGGATTAAGGTTAAGAACGTGGCGGGCATCGCGGGCGTACAGGGGATGGATCACGTCTCGAACTGCGTCCTCCGCTCCAGTCGCCGTGCCCAAAGGAAGACCGGCAGCGTCAGCAACAGGTAGCCCGCGGCGAGCGGGAGGTCGGCCTCGAGCGTGTTGTAGGTCTGCGCGTTCACCTGCTGCGCGGCCAGCGTGAACTCCTGGATGCCGATCACCAAAAGCAGGGACGAATCCTTGATGAGCGACACGAACTGCCCCGCCACCGGCGGCAGTGGCTGCCGCAGCGCCTGCGGCGCGACCACCAGGCGGTAGGTCTGCGCGGTTGTCAGGCCGAGGGCGCGGGCGGCCTCCCTCTGCGAGCGGCCGACCGAGTCGAGGCCCGCCCGGATGATCTCCGCGAGTCAGGCGCCCGAGAAGGACGCGGGAATCAGCGTCCCGGCGAGGTGACGGTTCTGCACGCCGGTGGCGTCGGCCACGACGTAGATGAAAACGAGGATCTGCACCTGCAGCGGCGTCCCGCGGATCAGCTCGACGTACAGCCGCGCCGGCCGAGCCCAGCAAGCTGCTGAGCGCAAGCGCGGACAGCGTGAGGCCGATGGTCGTGAGCCAGCTCCCCGCGAGGCTGCCGCGGTGGCGCCAGGCGGCGGCCCAGTTCCAGCGGCAGTCCAGCGCCGGGCTGGCCAGCGTGAACGCGCCGGCCAGCACGGCCGGGAGAAGCGCCCAGGTCACGGCCTGCGGCCACGCGCGGCCGGCCCCGCCCTCGTGCGACGCGCGCCACCAGCCCGTGGTCCGGGCCAAGTTCACGGCGGGGAGAACGCGCGACGCCCGCGCAAAGCGAAACCCCGGAGCGGTGCCGAAAAGCGCGTTGCTGGCGGACGCGGTTCCAACCACGCCGGTCCGTCCGTCGCGCGGCAGCCCTCAAAACACAAACGGAATCCCCTGTTCGCGAAACGCCGCCTTCGGTTCCTCGAGCCAGCGCGAGGAATGTCCGCCGTTTCATGTCGGCATCGGATGCGACGAAGCGCTCCGCGTCAACGGGGACCGGCGGCTGCAGGCGGCCGGGTCATCCGGCATGGGGATCCGGGGCGCACGCGCCCAGGTCGCGGCACACCAGGTCGTGGGTGGCGGGTGGATCGCGCTGGAGCATCTGCCGGATCAATGCCGCGTACATCGGCGGGTGGGACCAGTACTTCGAGTGCGTGAAGTTCAGCCCGGCGTACCACGCGGTCGCGGTCACCAGGAGAAAGGTCGCCACCAGCCACAGCCAGAACGGCAGGAAGTTCCCGAACAGCGACGCCAGCGACTGACCGCCCGCCGCCGTGAACCAAGCGCCCAGCGGCGTGGTCACCAGCTTGTACAGCCACGAGAACAGCGTCGGCTCGATCACCGCCGCCGCCCACGAATCCCGCAGCCCGGGGGACCACTCCGCCAGCAGGTTCAGCGCGAAGCCGCCCAGCGATCCCAGCAGGAACAGCACCGCCACCGCCGCCCAGGCGCGCCACCCCCAGATGATCGCCCGCAGCGGCCCGGCGCCGAGGCGCGCGGGGAAACCGCAGTTCAGGTTCACCACGCGCTGGTAGAAGTCGAGCGAGCCGCTGACGTAGTCGTTGTTGTCGTGGAAATTGATCCAAGCGACATCGTCCAGCAGCGGCCGCCGCGGCGCGCTCAGCACGCACGCCGTGCTGGCGGTGAGCGAGAGGGCACGCTGCTTGAAGGAGAATGCCTGGCGCCGGATCTGCCGCAGGAAGTAGTGCTCCGGCGGCGTGCGGTCGCTCAGGAAGAACGCAATCTTGTCCAGCGGGCTGCCGAAGGTGACGAAACCGCCGATCAGTTCGCCCAGCGTGCGGAAGCGTGGCGCGTGCGGCGCCTCGGCCGGCACCACGCAGTTGCCGTCCGCGGTGAAGCCGTCCAGCCGGCCCTCGCCGGCCAGGTCGAGGAGGCCGTTGAGGGCGTCAAAGGCGACCTGGCTGCCCAGCGAATGCCCCGCCACCACCACGCGCTCGTAGGTCCAGCCCCAGGCGCCGTCCTCGGGCCGCCGTTCCGCCGCCACCAGGTGGCGCAACGAGCGCACGGCGCCGGCCCGGATGCGCCCGCGCACCTCGAACTGCGGCGAGCGCGCGTCCATCGTGTTGTACACCGTGATGTCGCCCACGACGTTGGCGAGCTCATGGGTCTTCGACTCCTGGACGCGGTCGAGCCATTTCCCCAGCGCCGGCCCCAGCAGCGGGACGCGCCGCACCATCTCGATCAGCCACTCGGCGATCCGTGCTCCGGCCGGGATCAACAGGCCGACCGCCTGGAGGAAGATCTGGTAGCGGCGCAGGTTGAACACCGCGGTCACGCGGCCGGTGGCGGGGTCCTTTCGCCGCGTGAAGAACGGGCTCTCATCTCCCGCCTCCAGCGCCACCTCCACCTGGTCCCGGTAGAAGCGCCCGGCCTCGGAAGCGACGCCGCGCAGCCAGCGCTGGATGTCGCCCAGCGAGGCCGCGCCCTCCGTCTCCGGCGCCCAGTAGTACTCGTGCAGGTCCAGGAAGTGCGGCGAGCCGGGACGCTCCAGCCGGAGGAAGCTCCGCCGCTGGATGCGGCCGTCGCTGTCTTCGTCCAGCGTGACCTCATGCCGGGCGCGGACGCGGTCCACCCCGCCCGCGGTGTACACCGCCAACATGCCGCGGGCGAAATCGTCCAGCGTCTCGTAGGGCTGCTGGTTGCCGATGCCGTGGATGACCAGCAGCGCGGTGCTGCATGGCACCCAGGCGAGCGGCCCGCCGGGCACGCCATCAAGCGGCAGCGAGGGGTTCGGCGGATGGCGCGGAACCTGCGGCGCGTCGGCCTGAGAAGGGGGGGGGTGGTGGCCACGGTGTTTCCGTCGTTCCTTCTAACCCCGTCCGCCCCCGCGGAACAAGGCCCGCGGCGCCACGACTGCCCACGAGGGCGGCTTACGCCGCCCGGCACCACGCGGCCACGAACATGCCGTTGCCGCCGGTGGTTTCCGGATGCGCCCACCAGCGGCCGGCGCCGGCCGGTGCGAGCAAGCCGGCGCCGGCGAGTCCAGCGGGGATTTCCGCCGGCTCCCAGCCCGTGGACTCCGCGGCGAACGCGTCCGCCACGCCGAGCGTCTCGGCGCGGGTGAGGGTGCAGACGGCGTAGATCAGCCGGCCGCCGGGCTTCACCGCGGGCGCGGCGTGGCGCAGCAGCGTGGTCTGCACCGTGGCCAGTTCCCCGACGTCGGCGGGCGTGACGGTCCAGCGCGCGTGCGGGTTGCGGCCCCAGGTGCCGAGGCCGGTGCAGGGCGCGTCCAACAGCACGCCGTCGAACTTCGTGCCGGTGGGAAGCTTCAGCCCCCCGTCCCACGCGACGGCGCGATAGTTGAAGCAGCGGGCGCGGGCGGAGCGGAGCTTCAGCGTCGCGAGGCGGCGGGCCGAGCGGTCGCTGGCCCAGACCAGCCCGCGGTTCTGCATGAGGTCCGAGAGGTGCAGCGTCTTGCCGCCCTCGCCGGCGCAGGCGTCCCACCAGGTCCCGCCGGGCTGCGGCGCGCACGCGAGGCCGACCAGCTGCGAAGCGATGTCCTGCAGCTCGAAGCGGCCGGATTGGAACGGCTCCGTGCGGAACAGGTCCACGGTGCCGGCAAAGCGCAGCGCCTCGGGCAGCGCGGGAAACGGCGCGGTCGTGTCGCGCAGCAGGGCGGCCAGCTCCGGGCCATCGCCGGGGCGGGCACGCAGCCAGAGGGCCGGCTCGGCCTGCAGCGCGCGGCACCAGGCGGGGGTGACTTCAACCCGGTCGGCGACCCATGCGGGCAGGGCGCGGGCCAGCTCCGCGTCGGTGAACGAACCCGGTTCGCGCGCGAACCGCCCCGCCAGTTCCAGCGCTTCGTCGGTCTGCCGCGCGAGCGGCCGGGCGGCGTCCACGAATGCGCGCCAGCGGAAGTATGCGAACACGCGGCGGCTCACCTCGCGGCCCTGCTCGCGGCGGGCGCCGGGCGTCTCGCGCAGCGCATCGCGCAGGACGCGGTCGGCCGGCTGGTCGCGGCCGCTGCGCTGGATGATCAGGCAGGCCAGACCCGTTGTGTCCGGCGCTATCCGGGGACCGGGCCGGTACGACTGGCCGGAACCGAAGGTGCGGTTGCCTGCGGTCCGCGGTCCGTCGCGGAACGGCGGCGCGCCGGCGGCACGGGGGAATCCGGGGGCCGTGGCCCGCGGTGAATCCGCCCGATCATCGCGGCGGTCACTGGAGCCCCGCGGCAGCGGGGAGCGCCGAGGTGAGTCCGGCCGCGCCGGCGGGCGGTCCTGGTCGCCGCGGGAAAACGTCCGGGCACCCGCATCGCGCGGAGGCCGGTCCAGTCCGAATGGCGGCTGCGGCCGGAAAGGACGCTCGCGGCCGCGCGAGGTGGCCTGGAAGCCAGTCCGTTCGTCCAAGGAGCGCGGGCCGCCGGCTGGTCGGGGGCGGAAGGGGCGGGGGCCATCCTCGCGCGGTCCACGGAAGGGCGGGCGATCCGGCCGGTCGGGACGGGCGTAGGCGGGGCGTGCGGTTTCATCGCGCCGACCGCGGACAGGCGACGATCCCTCGGGCCTCCGCGGCGAGCCACGGAAGTCAGGCCCCTCCCGGAAACCACGTGGGCCGCCGGGCGGCCGGGGGCGGAAAGGGCGGGGGCCGTCATCGCTCGAACCGCGGAACGGCGGGCGGGCGGGCCGAACCGGCCGGGTGTCCGACGGCCTTGGGAATTCCTCACGCCGGTCACGGGAAGACGGGGGCTGCGAGGCCCTCTGCGGCGGGCCGTCCGCGCCCCGGCTGGGGCCGAGCGGCCTTCGGTCGGTGCGGTCGCCCTGAGGTCCGGGATGAAACGGGCGGCCGGGTCGCGGGCGTGGACCGGGGGGCGCGGGCCGTTTGCCGCGCGGGGAGCCGGGACGTTTCATGGTGGGGGCGGGGCGGCGGGGGCGTTGGTGGTGACGGCGGGGGGCGGCACGTTGGTCGTGCCGGCGGGAAGGTTGAGCGCGAGGCGGAGGTTGGCGGCGAACAGGGGTTCGAGGCCGTTTTCCGGGTCGAGCATCTGGCTGGCCACGCGGCTCTTCATGACGGGCAGGGGATCAAGCAGCACGCGGTCCACCTTCACCTGCTCGTTGCCGCGGATGGTCTTGAACTCCGTCTCCTTCATGTACCGCTCCCAGACGCGCCGGGCGAGGCGATCGAAGGAGACGGCCTGGTCCTGGTCGCCGACGGCGAGGTTGTAGAAGGAGCGGCCGATGAGGCCCTCGAGGATGAGCGTGGTGCGGTCGCGGCCGGTGTCGCCGGCGACCTCGGTGACGCGGCTGACGGCGTAGTCGTCCAGCGTCATGCCGTCGGGGATGGCGTTGGTGAAGGACTGGCGGGCCCTGTCGAACCAGCGGCGGGCCTCGGCCTCGCGGTTGTGGGTGTAGAGGAAGTAGGTCGCGTCACGGAGGAAGTTCTTGTACGCGTTGCCGATGTTGTCGCGGAACTGGCCGTCGTCCCGCATCATCTCGGTGAAGGCGAGGTCCACCTTGTCCACGATGCCGAGGTTGGGGCCGATCTCGAAACGCTGGAGGTCGCCGTCCTTCACGCCTTGGAGCATGGTGAGCCTGCCGCGGCGGAAGGCGAGCTGCATGGACTGGAAGATGACGCGGCGGAGCTGGATGAGCTGCTCCTCGGTGCGGGCGTTTTCGAGGCCGAGGAAGCCCCAGTAGATGGCGTGCGTCTCGGGCAGGCGCCAGTCGAGCGGGCCGTAGCGTTCGTCCACCTTCTGCGCCACCAGCGGGTCGATCTTGTAGAGCTCGCGCAGGGCGCGCGCGCGCAGGCGGTCCTCCTCGGACTGCGGGCCTGTGAGCCGCGCCCAGTCCACCGGCGCACCGCCGAAGAAGGGCGACATCTCGGCGGCCCACTCGCGCTTGTACACCCAGTGGGCGTCGTCGAGGTCCGCGCCCATCTTGTGCTGATACAGCCAGGCGAGCTCACGGTAGATGGCGACATTGTGGGGGTTGTAGCGAAGGCCCTCGTCGCGAAGCAGCTCGATGCCGCGGCGGACCCAGGGCCAGCGCGCCGGAAGGTCGGGGATCTGGACGGAGACGTTGTAGGCCATGTTCCACGCGAGGTGGATCCAGACCTGAGCGACGGTGGGGGTGAGCTTGGTGAGCCAGTCCGAGAGCTGCACCATCTCGAAGTACTTCCCGTCCTCCTGGAGCTGGCTCATCCGGATCCAGAGGCTGTTCGCGACGAGGCCGCGGAAGCCGCCGAGGGCGACGGTGGTGAAGGCGAGCAGGGGCGGGGCATTCTCGAGCGCGGCCGTGCGCGTGAGGCCGAGCTCGTCGCGGTCGCGCAGGAGGCGGTCCTGCATGAACGACGCGCCGACGAGCGCCGCCGCGGCGAGCGCGGCGAGCAGGAGCTTGCGGAGGCGGGCGCTGGGCATGGTCTTCAGCGTTGGGCCGGCGCGGTGGCGAGCTCGCGCCTCTGGAAGAGGACCATGCCCGCCAGTGCAGCGAGGCCGCCCATGAGGACGACGATCTGCAGGAAGGCCCGCGCCAGCCAGCCCCAGGACACGCTCCGGCCGGTGCCGAGCGCGTTGATCGGCGAAAAGCCCTGCACGCCCTCCACCAGCCAGAACAGCGCCCGGAAGACCGGCAGCGCCGCCGCGTCGATCACCGGGTTCAGCGGCTGCCCCGTGTCGTGGTCCACGCCCAGCACGGTGTTGTCCTCGACCACGGTCTTCAGCGTGCCGCTGGACATGCCGAGGACCAGCACCGCGGTGGCCACGAAGGCCGCCACCGGGAAGGAGAGGAAGCTCGCCGCCGCCAGCCCAAGCGCCGCCAGCAGGGCCAGCCAGCACACGATCACCGCCAGACCGCGCAGGAAGTTCAGCCCGAAACCGCCCTCCCGGTACAGCACCTCGAAGCCGTCCTCCAGCGGCAGGATCAGCGGCGTGGTGCTGCGGTTCGCCACGTCCACCGTGAGCACGCCCGCCGCGTTGAAGAGGTTCGGATGCACGGGGAACTCAAAGAAGTTCTCCGGCACGAGCCGTTGCAGGTACACCCGCCGGTTGGCCGTCTCCGGCTCCCCCACCGTGATCTCGAAGTTGTGCAGCGCCTTCGGTCCGAGGTCGGGCGTGAAGAACTTCATCCGGATGAACATCGGCTCATCCCGCAGCCGCTCCGGCCGGCCGAGCGGCAGCTGGAAGCGCCGGAAATGGTCCACCGGCACCACCTGCATCCGCGCCTTCACGGACTCCTTCGCCTGAGCGCGGAAGGCCTCGAGGTTCACCCCTTGGGCGAGCAGCTCCGCGCGGCGCTCGGCGATGATCCGGTCCGCCTCCGCCGCCAGGTTGGGCAGCGGCTCGCGCACGCCGGCCCGGGCGGTGAGCACCTCCGCGCGGAGCCGGGCGCGGACTTCCGGCGGGAGCTGCTGCGCGCGGTAGAGCATCAGCAGGTACACGGCGCCGGCGGAGAGGCCGAGCAGCAGCGCGTTCAGGGTCATGATGCCGCACCACTTGCCCAGCCAGATCTGCCAGCGCGGGATGGGTTTCACGGCCACCATCTGCATCTGGCACTCGTCGATGTCCCGAGCCAGCGTGTTGCATGAGAGCCACACCGTCACGAGCGACAGCAGCGCCGTGATGGTCGCGAGCGTGTAGGTGAGCAGGATCTGCGTGAAGCCCGACGCCGTGCCGTCGTGCTTGACCACGAGCGGCAGGGCAATCACCGCGCCGAGCAGCAGCGCCAGCAGCACCACCACCAGCCGGTAGCGGAACGCCGCCCGCACCGTCAGCCCCGCAACCGCCCAGAACGGCCGCAGCCCCGCCGGCGGGAAGGTGAAGCCCGCGGCCTCCGGGCGCGCGCGGAGGTCGCGCGGCAGCTCCCCGCCGCGGCGCGCGACCTGCGCCACTGCGTCCTTCGCGGAGCGGGCGTGCATCGTGCCCAGCGCCTCCCGCCCGGCCTCCTCGAGCTGGAGCGCGCGCCAGTGGCCGCCCCGCACCGCGGCGACGATGCGCGGCAGCAGCAGCCCGGCCACGAGCACGAGCGGCTGCACGGCCAGCAGCGCCCAGCCCAGCCACCCGAAGAACAGTTCGCCCGTGAGGAACGCCGCCGCGCGCACCGGCATCCCATGCCGGAACGCCCACAGCCACGGCAGCGGCAGCGCGCCCCAAGTCACGCCCGCCGGAACGGCCTCCAAACCGTGCTCGCGGTGGCGGAAAAGATGGTAGCGCCGGGTCATCGGATGGAGGGCTCACCCAAGGGGATGCCCCGTCCGGGGAGCGCACGCCTCCGGCGTGCCGTGCCGGCCGTCGCCGCCGGCACTTCGTTTCCCCATCTTTTTTCGGGCGCGAGACACGGGCAGAAAGATGGTGGAGACGAGGTTTCCGGCGCGACGCCGAAAACGACACGCCGGAGGCGTGTGCTCCCCGAGTACGCCCGCGGGCGGAAGTGTGGGCGGCGCGGCAACGCCGCCCTGCCACGAGGGGGCATCGCTGCGGCGGAAGCGCCGGTTGACGGGACGTGCAAGACCATGCCGCGCCTCACTTCTTCGTCTCCCCCAGCAGCGACGCCAGCTTGTCGTCCGCCTCCGCCAGATCCTTCGCCGGGGCGGGCGCGGGGGCCTGCGGCGCCGACACCGCCGCCGGCGCGCTCAACGACGCCAGCAGCCCTTCGTCCGGCCGCGGGGCCGGCGCGGGTGCGGGCGCGGCCGGTGCGGGCGACGGGGCCGCCTCGGCCAGCCGCTCCAGCATCTTCTCCGCCTGCGTCGCGGGTTCCTCCGCCCCGCCGCGCAGGTACTCGGCCACCTTGCCGCCGGAGGTCGCGCCGCTGGTGTGCGCCTCGGCGGCGCGGGCGCGCTCCACCACGCCGAGGAAGTAGCCCTCGAGATCCTGCGTCGGCACGTCCACGCGCACGCGGTCGGCGGCGGCCTCGGTGCGGATGGTCTCGAGCACGCGCTCCATCGTCTCGCGGGACAGCGCGGGCGCGGTGATCTGCACCTTGTCCGGCGTGGCCAGCAGCTCGTTCATCGTGCCGAGCGCCTGGATTTTGCCGCCGTAATAGATCACCACGCGGTCGCACACGTCCTGCACGTCCGCGAGCAGGTGGCTGCTTAGGATGATCGTCTTGCCGCGGCGCGCGAGGGCGAGGATGAGATCCTTCACTTCGCGGCAGCCCAGCGGGTCGAGGCCGCTCGTCGGCTCGTCCAGGATGACGAGGTCGGGGTCGTTGATCAGCGCCTGGGCGAGGCCGATGCGGCGCTGCATGCCCTTCGAGAACTCGCCCACCACGCGCCGCTGCACGTTCTTCAGGCCGACCATCTCGAGGAGCTGCTCCGTGCGGTCGTCGCGCTTGTCCGCGGGCAGGCGGAAGAGGTTGCCGAAGAAGTCCAGCGTCTCGCGCGAGTCGAGGTAGCGGTAGAGGTAGCTCTCCTCGGGCAGGTAGCCGATGCGCGCCTTGGTCTGGACGTGGCGCGGGTTCTTGCCGAAGACCTCGATCGCGCCGCGCGTCGGGTTCAGCAGCCCGAGCAGCATCTTGACCGTGGTGGACTTGCCGGAGCCGTTCGGCCCGAGCAGGCCGAAGACCTCGCCGCGGCGGACCTCGAACGAGACGTTGTCCACGGCGCGCGCCTTGGACCGGCCCCAGAAGTCCTTGAAGACCTTCGTCAGCCCGGCGACGCGGACGACGGCGTCAGGGGCGGAGGTCGTGGCGGGTTCGGCGTTCATCTTCATGCGGTCTGCTCCACGGCGCAGGGCAGGCGGCGGAGGTTCAGGGTGCGCAGGTCGAGATGCCGCGAAGCCTGGTCAATGTCCAGCCCCACCGCCCGGCCGTGCTCGTCCACGTCCAGCACGAGGCCCTCGCCCAGCTCGCGGGTGTCCGCGCCGGGGCGGTCCGTCAGCTCGATGTAGAGGCTGTCGGTCTCGGGATAGTACTCGATTCTCATGGTCTGAATCTCCGGTCAGGGAACGCGTTGTGAATGGTTCTTTCGTCGGCGAGCGTGACGACGCGGAGGTAACGGGCGCCCAGCTCCTCCACGACCGCCCAGAAGCGCACCCGTTCGCCGTCCTCCTGAAGCTCCTTCCGCTCGGGCTGCATGACCACCCGCAGGCACATCGCCTTCGTCAGGTAAGGCCGCTTCGCCAGAACCTTGTTCTCGAAATACGCGGTGAAGGCATACATGCGGCCGTGGCGGGTGGTCCAAGGAGGTCTTATGCGGCCCGGGTCCGTTCATTGCGAGAGACGCCGCAGCAGTTCGCCGTTCTCGCGGAAGACA
>JBJXFY010000262.1:0-6413 GCA_046155815.1 Limisphaerales bacterium
GCCAGCGTCATCACCAACATCGGCTGGGACCACATGGACGTGCTGGGCGATTCGCTGGCGAAGATCGCCGCCGAGAAGGCCGGCATCATCAAGCCCGGCGTGCCCGTCGTCACCGGCGCGGAGGGGCCGGCGCTGGAGGTCATCCGCGCCGCCGCCGTTCGGCAGCACGCGCCGCTGCGGATCGTGCATGAGGGCGACGCGGCCCTCGCCTTCGCCGCGCAGGGGGGCGTGCCGCTGGCCGGACGCCACCAGGTCCGCAACGCCGCGCTCGCCGTCGCCACGGTGCGCGTGCTCGCCGACGTGCTGCCCCTCAGTGAGGCCGCGCTTTTGGCCGGCCTGCGCGGTACGGAATGGCCCGGCCGCTTCCAGCTCCTGCGCCGCGGCGCGCAGCGGCTCCTGCTGGACGGCGCGCACAACGCTCCGGGCGCCGCCGCCCTGGCCGCGACGCTGGAGCGGCAGTTCCCCGGTGAACGCCCCGCGCTCGTGGCCGGAATGCTCGCCGACAAGCAGCTCGTGGAGATGATCCGCCTGCTGGCCGGCCGCGTGCGCCGCGTGGTGGTGGTGCCGGTCGCCAGCGCGCGTTCCACCCCGGCCGGGGCGCTGGCGGCGGAGTTCCAGACGGCCGCGCCCGGGCTGTCCGTCTCTGCCGCCGCCTCGCTCCGCGACGCGCTGGCGCTGACCGCGGCCGAACCCTTCGTGCTGGTCACCGGCTCGCTCTACCTCGTCGGTGAGGCTCTGGAACTGCTCGCGGGCGGCAGCGGGGGCGAGCGGGGGCTGAACGAGTGGCGGCCGGCGGCGCGTTAGAGCCGCTTCAGCATGTCCTGCATCGCCTGCTGGATCATCGCCTGCATCATCTCCTCGACCGAGCCGTGGCGTTCGTAGCCGGCGGGCACGGCGAAGGCCGCGGCCGGCGGCGCGGCGAAGCGCACGTCGCCGTACGTGATCCGCACCGTCGCCCCCTGCGCGGCCATCTCGATCTGCATGGGAAAGCCGCGCAGCTCCGGCGCGCTCCACACCGTGAGCGACTGCGGCGCGCTGCCGGGCGTCGTGATCGTGACCTGCTGCTTCTCGCACTTCCTTCCGGCGATGGTTTCCTCGCCCAGGCTCGTCCGTGCGACCTTGGGCGCGGCCAGCGCCGGGGTGCCGCCGGCCGGCTCGACCGGGGCGTAGGCCCGGAGGCCGGGATAGACGACGAAGCTGCCCTTGCCGCCCGCCAGCCCGAGCAGCGTGAACTGGTCCATGCCCAGCCCGCCGAGCAGCGCGGCGATGTCCATCTCCCCGCCGCCGGGCACGTTCAACGGGCGCAGGTCGAAGCGGAGGTTGTCCCCGGACATCGCGTTGGTGACGGCGAGGGTCATGACGCCGGCGCTGGCGGGGAGCTGCACGGTGGCACGGCCCGTGGCGGTGAAGGCGCGGTTCGTGCCGAACACGGCCCTGAGCGCGTCGCCCATGAGCACCTCCGTCGGCTCCGCGGCGGACAGGGGCCGGGCGAGTCCCAGCAGGACAAGGGCCAGGAGCAGGCGACGCATGGCGGCAGGCTGTTCCCGGCTGGGCGCGGCGTCAAACGCCCGGCACGCGCTTTTTGCGCAAAGTGGGTTGAAGGCCCGCCCGGCGGCCCGCTAGTTTGTGCCCGTTCCCGCCGTAAGCGAACCACCATTCATCAACATGACCTACGTCCCCCTGATCAGCTCCGGCGTCGCCGGTCCCCTCGGCCTCATCCACCTCCCCCGCGTCTGGCAGAAGGGCCTGCTGGCCGCCACCGGCAGGCTCGCCCCCGGCTACACCCCCATCGGGCCCGGCTACGACCACATGGTGCTCGGCGCCATCGGCGTGGACCCGGAGAAGGCCAAGGCCTTCATCGCCGAGAAGAAGCCGACCTACGTCCAGTTCGAGGCGTGGGTGAAGGCCTGCCCCGGCGTGAAGCTCGACAAGGCCACCGTGTACGCCAGCAACGCCGCCATCCTCGGCTACCTGCACGGCGCGGACGTGCGCAAGGGCATCCTCAGCGCCGCCGGCCTCCCCGACGACGGCTCGGTCAGCCCGTGCGCCGTGGACCTGAACAACCTCGATGACTGGACCGAGTTCCACGCCTCGGTCACGAAGTAAACCCCCTTCCTCCAACGCCGAAACGCCGCGGTGCTCGCGCAAGGGCCGCGGCGTTTTTGTTTGCCGCCCGTGGCAACTCCCGCTGGTACCCGCGGGCCTCCTGCCCTACCAATCGCCCGCGCATGGCGCTGCTTGAACTTGAGGACGTGCGGAAAAGCTACGTCGGGCCGGACGGCCGGACGCAGCCGGTGCTGGACGTGGCGGAATTCCAGGTCGCGGCCGGCGCACAGGTCGCCCTCCGTGGCGCCAGCGGCACGGGCAAGACCACGCTGCTCCACGTCATCGCCGGCATCGTCGCCGCCGACGCCGGGCGCGTGCGGCTGGACGGCCAGGACGTGACCGCGCTGCCCGAGGCTGCGCGCGACCGCCTGCGCGCGACGCGGCTGGGCTACATCTTCCAGACCTTCAACCTGCTCCAGGGCTACACCTGCCTCGAGAACGTCCTGCTCGGCATGGCCTTCGGCCCGGGGCCGGACCCGGCGCGGGCGGAGCAGCTCCTGCGCCGCGTCGGCCTCGGCGACCGCCTGCATCATCTGCCGCGCCAGCTCTCGACCGGCCAGCAGCAGCGCGTGGCCGTGGCCCGCGCGCTGGCCAACCGGCCGAAGCTCGTCCTCGCCGACGAGCCGACGGGCAACCTCGACCACCGCAGCGCCGGCGACGCGCTGCGGCTCGTCCGCGAGGCGTGCGCCGAGGACGGCGCGGCGCTGCTGCTCGTGAGCCACGACCGCGAGGTGCTGGCGCAGTTCCCGGACTGCCGCGACTTGGCGGAGATCAACCGGGCGGCCCTATGAAAATTCCAAGCTCCAAGCTCCAAGTTCCAAATAGTTTCCAAACCCCAAGCTCCAAGCCGGATGCGCTGCCTGGCTGGCTTTTGAAACTTGGAGCTTCTTTGGACCTTGGGGCTTGGAGCTTGGAGATTCCTCTCCCGTCCCTCGCATGAGCCCCCTCGTCCTCATGGTCCGCAAGAGCCTGCGGCAGCACGCGCTCTCGACCGTGATCACCGCCGCGTCCATCGCGCTGGCGGGCGGCCTGCTCATGGCCGTGTGGACGATCAAGACGGAGGCCCAGCGCGCCTTCACCGGCGTGAACGCGGGCTTCGATGCCGTGCTGGGCGCGCGCGGCGCGAAGCTCCAGCTCGTGCTGAACACGGTCTTCCACCTCGAGGAATCGCCGGGGAACATCCCCTTCACCGACTTCGAGCAGATCCGCACCAACCCCGCGGTGCAGGCCGCCATCCCCATCGCGCTTGGCGACAACTACCTCGGCTACCGCATCGTCGGCACCACGACGAACCTCTTCACCGACGTCGAGCACGCGCCGGGCCGGCGGTTCAGCATCGCCACCGGGCGCGTCTTCGACCCGGCGCGGCGGGAGGCGGTGGTGGGCAGCTTCGTGGCGCAGCGGCTGGGGCTGAAGGTCGGCGACACCTTCCAGCCGTACCACGGGCTGATCTTCAACCCGCAGGACCAGCACGCCGAGGTGTACGTGGTGGTCGGCGTGATGGAGACGTCGAACACGCCGGCGGACCGCGTGATCTGGATTCCGCTGCAGGGCGTGCAGCTCATGACCGGCCACGACCCCAAGGCCGCCACGGACCTGAGCGGCGTGCTGCTCAAGTTCAAGGCCAGCAGCCCGCTCACCGCGCGCCAGCTCGACCTGCTCTACAACAAGCAGGGGAACCGCCTCACCTTCGCGTGGCCCATCGCGCAGATCGTGGCGCAGCTCTTCAACAAGATCGCGTGGGTGGACCGCGTGCTGGCGCTGGTCGCCTATCTCGTGGCCGTGGTGGCCGGCGCGGGCATCCTCGTGAGCATCTACAACTCGATGAACGAGCGGCGGCGCGACCTCGCCATCCTGCGCGCGCTCGGGGCGCGGCGGCGGACGCTCTTCGGCGCGGTCGTGCTCGAGGCGGCGGCCATCGCGGCGCTGGGCATGGCGGCGGCCTTCGTGGTGTACCTCGGCCTCGTGACGCTGGTGGGCGCGGTCGTGCGCGCGGAGACGGGCGTGGTGATCGTGCCGTGGGTGTGGAATCCCGTGCTCGTGCTCGCCCCGCTCGGGATGATCGCGCTCGGCGCGCTCGCCGGCCTCGTGCCGGCCTGGAAGGCGTACCGGCTGCCGGTGGCGGAGAACCTGGTGCCGGTGGCATGAAGGGCGGGAAGCTCAAAGCTTCAGGAAAGCTCCAAAACCCAAGCTCGAAGGGCCAAGCTCCAGGCCGGAGCGCCATCCTTGGGAATTTGAAGCATGGGTTTTGTTTGGAGCTTGGAACTTGGAACTTGGAGTTTTCTTCCCCTGAGCTTCCTTCCCGCGCTCGCCATTTCCTCGCGCCGCCCCGACTCTCTTTTCCCGTGAAGGCCCTCCAGCTTGAGCGTCCGCAGTCCTTCCGCTTCCTTGATTTGCCCGAGCCGCCGCCGCCCGGCCCGGGCGAGGCGCTGCTGCGCGTTCACTGCGTCGGCATCTGCGGCACGGACCTCGGCGGCTACCTCGGCAAGATGCCGTTCTTCAGCTACCCGCGGATTCCGGGGCACGAACTGGGCGTCGAGGTGCTGGCCGTGGGCGAGGGCGTCACGAACGTCCGCCCCGGCGACCTGTGCGCCGTGGAGCCGTACCTGAACTGCGGCCGCTGCTCCGCCTGCCGCCACGGCCACACCAACTGCTGCGAGCACAACCAGACCCTCGGCGTGATGTGCGACGGCGGCCTCACCGAACGGATCGTCCTGCCCGCGCGGAAGCTGCATCCCGCCAACGGCCTCCAGCCCGAGCAGGCCGCGCTGGTCGAGACGCTGGCCATCGGCTGCCACGCGGTGAACCGCGCCGCGCCGCAGGCGGACGAGAGCGTGCTCGTCATCGGCGCCGGGCCCATCGGGCTGGCGGCGCTCGAGTTCGTGAAGCTGTCCGGCGCGCGGGCCGTCGTCGCGGATCTGCACGAGGGGCGGCTGGCCTTCTGCCGGGAAAAGATGGGCGTGGCGCATACCTTCGTGCCCGCCGGCACGCCGGACGACGAGGCCACGCTGAAGTCCCTGACCCACGACGGCTCGCTGCCGGCGGCGGTGATTGACGCGACGGGCAGCGCGAAGTCCATGAGCCACGCGCTGGCGTGGTGCGGTTTCGCGGGCCGCGTCGTGTACGTCGGCATCACCCAGGGCGAGCTGACCTTCCCGCATGCGCCCGTGATGCACCGCCGGGAGCTGACGTTGCTGGCGAGCCGCAACGCCCTGCCCGGCGACTTCACCCGTATCATCGGCCTGATCGCGGACGGCCGCCTCGACACCGCGCCGTGGATCACGCACCGCACGACGCTCGACGAACTGCCCAGTGTGTTTCCCGACTACACGCGGCCGGAGACGGGTGTGATCAAAGCCGTCGTCACCGTAGCATGAAGCCCCGTCCCGCCCGCCCCGCTCGGGGCTTCACCCTCATCGAGCTGCTGGTCGTCATCGCGATCATCGCCATCCTTGCGAGCCTGCTGCTTCCGGCGCTGGCGCAGGCCAAGGCCCGCGCGCAGGGCGTGAAGTGCCTCGCCAACCTGAAGCAGCTCCAGCTCGGCGGGCAGCTCTACGCCGGCGATCACGCCGAGCGCCTCGTGAACAACCACGGCATCGGCGAGACCCGCGCCCGCCGCGACAACTGGGCCAACAACGTCCTCAACTGGGAGGACGCCGAGGACAACACGAACACCGTGTACCTCACCCACGCACTGCTCGGGCCGTTCGTGGGCCGCAGCGTCGCCGTGTTCAAGTGCCCCTCCGACAAGTCGCTCTCGCTGGTCGGGCCGCGCGTCCGCAGCTACTCGCTGAACTCGCTCGTCGGTGACCCCGGCGAGCTGACGAACCGCTTCAACCCGTCGCTGGTGCAGTTCTTCAAGGAAGCCGAACTCACCGCCCCCGCGGCCACGTTCACCTTCCTCGACGAGCATCCGGACTCGCTGAACGACGGCTTCTTCATGAACCGGCTGGAGGAGCCGCCGCGCTGGGGCAACCTGCCGGCCAGCTACCACAACGGCGCCGGCAACCTCGCCTTCGCCGACGGCCACGCCGAGACGCGGCGCTGGGTTGTGACCACCGGCCCGGGCGCGACCGTGCAGCCGAACGTGAAGGGCGGCGCCGGCGCGCTCTTCGCCGTGACCAATCCCGCCGACTGGAACTGGGTGAAGGAGCGGACCAGCGTGCCGCGCCTCTGAAGACCATGCGCCTCGACGCCCACCAGCATTTCTGGAAGTACGACGCCGCGGAGTACCCGTGGATTCCCGCCGGCTCGCCGCTGCACCGGGACTGGCTGCCGGACGACCTCGCGCCGCTGCTCGACGCCGC
>JBJXFY010000278.1:0-5721 GCA_046155815.1 Limisphaerales bacterium
CCATGCGCCTCGACGCCCACCAGCATTTCTGGAAGTACGACGCCGCGGAGTACCCGTGGATTCCCGCCGGCTCGCCGCTGCACCGGGACTGGCTGCCGGACGACCTCGCGCCGCTGCTCGACGCCGCGGGGCTGGACGGCTGCATCGCCGTCCAGGCGCGGCAGACCCTGGCGGAATCGCGCTGGCTGCTCGCGCTCGCGGACGCGCACCCCTTCATCCGCGGCGTGGTGGGCTGGGCGGACCTGCGGAGCGACCGCGTGGAGGAGGAGCTGGCGCCGCTGGCCGCGCACCCGCGCTTCAAGGGCGTGCGCCACGTCGCGCAGGACGAGCCGGACGACAGCTTCCTCGCGCGGCCGGACTTCATCCGCGGAGTGAGGAAGCTCGCCGGCCTCGGCCTGCGGTACGACCTGCTGATCTTCCCGCGGCAGCTTCCCGCGGCCATCGCGCTGGTGGACGCCGCGCCGGACGTGGCCTTTGTGCTGGATCACCTCGCGAAGCCTGCGATCCACGACGGTGCGCTGGAGCCGTGGCTCACGGGATTCCGCGAGCTGGCCCGGCGGCCGCACGTCTGCTGCAAGGTCTCGGGCCTCGTGACCGAGGCGCGGCGGGACTGGCGGGCGGGGGATTTCCGGCCGTACCTCGACGCGGCGTTCGAGGCGTTCGGCCCGCGGCGGCTCATGTTCGGGTCGGACTGGCCGGTGTGCCGGCTGGCGGCGGAGCACGCGGAGGTCGTGCGGCTGGTGACCGATTACATCACGCCCCTGCCGGCGGCGGACCGCGAGGCGGTGCTGGGCGGAACGGCGGCGCGATTTTACGGCGTGGTCGCGTGACTTCCGGCGACTTTTGCGGCTTGTCCGGCGCCGGGGCGGCCCGCAGCCTCGGCCTGCTCATTACGGTCCGCCGTCTGGCCGGCACCCACAAACCAAACGCAGCTCATGAAAAATCCGCTCCCCCCCGTCCCGTCACGGCCATGTTTGGCCGTACGCCGTTCACTGCTGGCTGCCGCCGCGCTGGCGGCCGGCCTGCCGCCCGCCCTGTGGGCCCAGGAGCCCGAGAGCGCCGCGGGTGTCGCGGACGAGGCGTCGTCACGGGTCAAGTTCCTGGGCGAGGCCGGGGTCGTGTTCCAGCCGGAGACGGACATTGACGGCCCGGGCGACGGCGCGTTCGAAGTGGTGAGGTACGACGCCGGCGTGCTGTTGAGCACGGACCTGACGGACCGGCTGCGCTGGGGCAACACGCTCTTTGCCGGGATCAGCGACTACGAGTTCGACGGCGGCGGCTTCGCGGCCGGCGACCCCTGGGACACGACGGTGCTGCTGCGCTATGGCACGTCCTTCGGCTACCGGCTGAACGAGACGTGGGGCGTGCGCGCGGGCGGCGTGTTCATGTACTCGCGCGAGACGGACGCGGACTGGAGCACGAGCTTCACGGGCGGCGGCACGGTGGGCGTGGACTACCGCGTGAACAACCGGCTGTTCCTGACCGCGGGCCTGGGCGTCACCAGCCAGATCGAGGACAGCGAGCAGCTCGTCCCGGCGATCGGCTTTGTCTGGGAGGCGACGGATGACTGGACCGTGCGGGTGGGCGCGTTGCCGGTGAGCGGCGGCGCGCTGGCCGGCGGCGAGGTGGAGTACCGGTTCAACGAGCCGCTCGCCCTCGGTCTCGGCGTACAGTTCAACCAGAGGCGCTTCCGGCTGGACGATGAAGGCATCGCCCCCGATGGCGTGGGCCACGACCAGTCAATCCCGGTACGCCTGCGCCTCGGCTGGAACATCAATCCGGCGGTTTCCCTGCACCTGCTCACGGGTGTCGCCGTGGGCGGCGAGCTCGAACTGGCCGACCGCGACGGCGTCGTCCTGCGCAACGAGGACTACGATCCGGCGCTGTACTTCGGCCTGCGTTTCCTCGGGCGGTTCTGAGGCCGGGCCCGGACGAAGCGGAACGCGCGGGTCGCTGGCCCAAGGCGCCGGCCGCCTTCGGACCGCACCGGGGTCCTCCAGCCGATGGACATCCTGAAGCCCCCGCGCCTGCGCCGCGGCGACGGGATCGGGCTGGTCGCGCCGGCCAGCCCGCCCCGCCGCCGGGAACAGATCGAGGGTGCCGTCCGCTACCTTGAGGCGTGCGGTTACCGCGTGAAGCTTGGCGCGCACGTCGAGGCGCGGCACGGCTTCTCCGCCGGCACGGATGAGCAGCGCGCCGCGGACCTGAACGGGATGTTCCGCGACCCGCAGGTGGCCGCCCTCTTTGCCCTGCGCGGCGGCAACGGCTGCTGCCGGCTGCTGCGCCGCCTGGACTACGCGGCCGTGCGCCTGCATCCGAAGATCCTTGCCGGCTACAGCGACCTGACCTGCCTCCAGCTCGCGCTGTGGCGGCGGGCGAGGCTGGTCTCCTTCTCCGCGCCGATGCCGGCGGTCGAGTTCTGGTCGCGGCCCGATCCGTACACGGAGGAACATTTCTGGGCTTTGCTCACGTCGCGCGCGCGGCGGCGGGAGCTGCCTGCGCCGGTGGACCTGCCGGTGAAGCGGTGGCGCGGCGGCGTCGCGGCGGGGCCGCTGCTGGGCGGTTGCTGTTCCTTGGTGGTGTCGCTGCTTGGCACGCCGTTCCTGCCTGATTTCCGCGGCGCGGTCCTGTTCCTCGAGGACGTGCACGAGGCGCTGCACCGCATCCATCGGATGCTGACGCAGCTCGATCATGCCGGCGTGCTGCGGCGCGCGGCCGGACTGGTGCTCGGGCAGTTCACGGGGGCGGATCCTGAGCCGGGCGAGCCGCATTTGCCGCTGATGGATGTCTATGCCGAGACGCTTGCGGGCTTCCGCGGACCGGTGCTGGCGGAAGTCGCGTACGGCCATGTACCGCGGAAGCTCACGCTGCCGCAGGGCGTCCGTGCGCGGGTGGATGGCGCGCGGGGGCGCATCACGTTGCTCGAAGCCGCGGTGGCGTGAGCGTGGCGGGCCGGTCGAAAGCCGGCGCCGCGGCCCGCACCACCAACGCCGGATGCGCCGCGCCAGGCGGTCTTCGGGGTCCCGGTGCGTGATTGAACCGGCCCGGCGTCGCGCCCAACCTTGCGGCGTGCGCCGTCCCCGACTCCGCCGCTGGCTGCTCGGCGGGTTCCTCACGCTCCTCGGTCTTGAGCTGCTTTACGTCGTCGCGGTGAACGTGGCGGTGCGCACCGAGGCCGTGCGGCGGGCCGTGAACCGGAATCCCGACAAGACCTTCATCGCCTGGCGCTCGCTCACCTCGTGGTTTCCCGGGCAGTTCCGCGTCGAGGGTCTTGAGATTCTGGGGCAGGGATCGCGCGACATCTACTACGTGCGGCTGGATGAGGGCGCCTTTCGCGTGCAGCTCCTGCCGCTGCTATGGCGGGAAATCCGGACGGCGGAGCTGGCGGGGCGGGGGGTGGACTTCCGCTTGCGGCGCGAGACGAATGTTGAGCCGGCGGAACTTGCCTTCCAGCCACCCGTCCCCGGCCTTGAAGACCTGCCGCGCCGCACCGCGCCGCGGCGTCCGAAAGGCCCGCCCGGCGCATGGCGCCTGCACGTGCACGCCGTGCGCCTCGCGGAGGTGGAGCAGCTCTGGATCTACACCTCGCGGCTGATCGGGCCGGGGACGCTGGACGGCACGGTGACGATGCAGTTCAACGGGCCGTTCCACGCGGTGGTGGAGGAGTTCGGGCTGCCGGCGGCGGCCTTGGTGCGCGGCGCCTCGCTGGTGGGCACGAACCTCGCGTTCCGCCTCGGCGGCACGCTCGGGCCGCTGACGTTCGGCGTGGACGACGTGCCGGGCGATCGCCTCTGGGACTTCATCGGCGCGCGGCTCGAACTGCGCGGGGAGCTGGGCGCGCTGACGGACATGGGCGAGCGCCTCGGAGCACAGCGGGCGGTGGAGTTTGGCGGCGGCGGGCGGATTGATGCCGACCTGCGGGTGGCCGACGGCGCGTGGGAGCCGGGCAGCCGGCTTGAAATCCTTTCGCCCGCGCTGCGCGTGACGCTGGGCGGCCATGCCTTCACGGGCGACGCGCGGGTGCAGGACATGGTGGCTGCCGAGGATGGCACGAACGTGTCGCGGCTGCGCATCACGCTGGACCGGGTGCAGGCCCGGCGCGGCGACCATCTCGTCAGCGAGCCGCCCGGCCCGACGATTGTGCTCGAGTCCGAGGCGCGCGAGCTGCGGCTGAGCCGGAGGTTCGCCGATGCGACGCTGCGCTTTGATCTCGCCCCGCTCACCGTGCCCGACGCGTCGTACCTGAACGAGTTCCTCCCGCCCAATTCCGGCCTGAAGTTCACCGGCGGCCGGCTGACGGCACAGGCGAACTTCGCCTCGGATGTCCTGCGCCGCGGCGCGGGGCGGATCGAGCTGTCCGGCGACGGCCTGGCGGCGCTGGTGGGGGGCCAGCCGCACGCGCTCGACCTTCGGCTGGAGGCGCCTTTCACGCTGCCCAAGCTGGGCAGCGGCGTCCTCCGCACGTTTGGCACGACGTTGATCCTGACCAATGTCGCCGTCCCCGGCCTGCGGGCGGACCAGCAGGAGGGCTGGTTTGCACGTCTCGAGATCGCCGGCGGTGAGCTGTTGCGGGGTGATCCCCCGACCGCCCGGGCCGACGTCCGGCTGTCCCTGCGCGACACCCGGCCGCTGATGGCCGTGCTGCGCGCCGGCGACGACGCGCCGGGCTGGCTGCGGCTGCTGCCCACCGTGCGGAATCTCGGCGGCGGCGGGGTGATCGAGATGCGGGAGGACGAAACCCACCTGCGCGCGCTCCAGCTCGAGGGCACGGGCACGGAGGTCAGGGCCGAGCTCGCCCTCGGCACGAACGGCGCGCGGGGGATCTTCTTTGCGCAGCGCGGCGCGGTGGCGGCGGGCTTTGACCTTCGCGGGGAGGGGCGGCGCTGGCGCATCCTCGGCGCGCGGCGGTGGTACGATCGCGCTCTGGCCTCGCCGCTGGCGCCGCCGGCCGTACCGGAGCCGGAGGAACGGGATGAATAGGTGGAAGCCTCAAAGCCCAAAGAAGGGGCTCACCGGCGCGTCACCGGCCGAATGGACCTGGACCCGGCGCTTCTCCTGAGCTTTGGGCCTTGAGCTTGGAGCTTCGCGCCTGGCGCTCCCTTCCCCTCCTTGCCGGCGCGCGCGCGCCGCGCTTACTTGCCGCGCCGCCATGAGTTCCGATGCGCTGGTCGTCGTGCCCACGTACAACGAGCGGGAAAACCTCCCCCCGCTCGCCGAGCGCGTCCTCGCGCTGCCCCGCCGCGTGGACCTGCTCGTCGTGGACGACAGCTCGCCCGACGGCACCGGGCAGCTCGCCGACGAACTGGCCGCGCGCGACCCGCGCGTGAACGTGCTGCACCGGCAGGTGAAGGACGGCCTCGGCCGGGCGTACATCGCCGGGTTCCAGTGGGCGCTCGCGCGCGGCTACGAGTACGTGCTGGAGATGGACGGCGACTTCTCCCACAACCCGGACGACATCCCGCGCTTCCTCGAGGCCGCGCACGGGGCGGACCTCGTGCTCGGCTCGCGGTACAGCCACGGCATCCGCGTGATCAACTGGCCGCTGAACCGCCTCGTGCTCTCGCTCGGGGCCGGGCTGTACGTGCGCCTCATCACCGGGATGCCCTTCACGGACCCGACGGGCGGCTTCAAGTGCTTCCGCCGCGGCACGCTCGAGCGGCTGGACCTCGGCACCGTGCGGTCCAACGGCTACAGCTTCCAGATCGAGCTGACGCACCGCGT
>JBJXFY010000293.1:0-34625 GCA_046155815.1 Limisphaerales bacterium
TCCGAGGCCGGCGCAGAATCCGGCCGCCCGCGTTCTGGCCGCCACGGGCGGAGCTAGGCGTCACGGGCCTGACGCCGCCGACCGCGCGACGCGGCTGCCGCGTCAGGCTTTATCTTGCCCGGCATCGCCGCCGCCTCGATGCCCGGCAGCGCCGTGATCGCCTTCTTCAGCGGGTCCACGTTCAGGTGGGTGTACTTGGCGTGGATGTCCCGGGACGAGTGGCCGGTGAGCCGCATCCGCACCTCCTCCGCAATCCCCGCGTTGGCCAGCAGCGAGTTGAAGCTGTGCCGCAGCGAGTGGAACGACCGCCGCGCGAAACGGTTCGTCCCCTTCCCCTGCACGATCATCGGGTCCAGCCCCGCCCGGATCACGATCCGGTTGAAGCCGCCGCTCAGCCCGTGGTTGCCGCCCGAGGTCTTGCCCGCCAGCGACGGGCACAGCGGGCCTTTGGCATGAAACGTGGACAGGTGGTCGAGGTGCCGCAGCAGCTCGAAATGGACCGGCACCACCACCTTCTTCCCCGTCTTCTGCTGCTCGTACACGATCACCCCGCGCTCCGCGTTCACGTTGTCCCAGGTCAGCCGGACGCAGTCCCCCTGCCGCGCCCCGAGGTAGTAGCCCAGCAGGATCAGCGTCTGCCAGTCGAGGTTGGGGGCGGCGGCGACCAGCTTGTGAACTTCCTCCGGCGTGAACACCTCCCGCTCGCTCGACGTGTCCCGCGGCAGCCGCACCGCCGGCACCGGGTTGAGGTCGAGGTAGCCGTACCGCGCCGCCCGGCCCAGCGCCGTGCCCAGGGTCTTCACGTCCACGATCACCGTCTTGGGCGCGACGCCCTCCTCCTGCCGCCGGACCATGAACTGCTCGATGTGCCGCGGCGTGAGCGCCCGCAGCGGATGCTGCGCCACCGGGCCGAGGCCCTCGAGGAACAGACGCACGGTGTGCGCGTAGCGCAGCGCGCTGCGTTCGGTGATCCGCTTCCGCATCACCCCCTGCCACTCGGCGAAGTACGAGGCCACCGTCGGGCAGGGCAGGGCCTCCCCCATCACCTCGCGGCTCACCTGGTTGACGACCTGCTGGAACTGGAAGGTCGAGGCGACGCCGTCGCGGGCGAGGCGCTCGACGCGCTCCCACTCGATGGCCATCCTGAGCGCGGCGGCCTTGTCCTCGGTCTTGGTGGACTTCTTGACCTGGCGGCCGTCGCGGCTGGTGTAGCAGGCGTACCAGAAGCGCGACTTGGGATGGCGGGCGAGCGAGGACATGGCGCGGTTGGTTTGGCGGTAAGAATAAAAGTAAGAATAAACGGCTCAAGTTCTTTCGACCCAAGACCCTGAAAATGTGGCATTTATCCAAGTGAAAGTGCCGGAATCTCAACGAGGGTTCGATTCCCTTCACCCGCTCCAAACTTCGGCGTTCTGTCCCCGCAATGAACTGTGCGCTTCACGGCGCTTCCAAGGCGCCGCAATGGCAGCCTTTTGCCCTCGGCGGCAACGCCGACGAAACCCTTGGAGTTGCGGTGCCGCGACCCATGGCTGGCGGGGACGGGCAACGACACATCGGACTCACACGGCTGCCACGCGGCCCAGCCGGTACCGGCAGGATGCCGGCGACACGCTGGCCGAGCCAAAGGACGACGTGACGAAGTAGTCGTCGCGCCGGAACAACCGGCATCCGCGTTCAACGGCGGGTCGTTTCGGCGGTTCCTCCCTGCCACTGCGGGATCTTCCGGAGGATTTCCGCCAGTACGAGCGACGCGTGGCGGGAGACGGGCACCTCGGTTGTGTCGGCGTCGTTCACGCCCTCCTGCCCGCCAGCGAGGTCGCTAAGCGAGCGCACGATGAGAAAGGGCACGCGGTTGACCCAGCAGACCTGCGCGATGGCGGTGGATTCCATGTCGAGGCATTCGGCCCGCCACACTTGGAATGTCCATTTCCGGTACTCGCGGTTGTCCATGAACACGGGGCCCGCGATGCCGTTCCCTCCGACTGACACGGTGTTCGTCCGGCCGCGTGACACGAGTGGAGGCGTCGCCGACAGGGCGCGTCGCGCGGCGTCCAGCAGCGCGGGGTCGGCGGCGAAGGATGCCTGCTTGGCCGGCGTTCCCATGCCTTCGCGCACGGCCCAGACGTGGTCGGGGAAGATGAAGCCGAAGTTCGTGTAGGGCGGCGTGAAGTACTGCGGCAAAACCCAGCCGGAGCCGTCGGGCTTGGGGTTCGCGTACACGGCCTCGCTGTGGTGGAACCAGCGTTCCGGGATCACCACGTCGCCGATGTGGTGGGCGGGATTGATGCCGCCGGCGATGCCGGCGAAGAACACGGCGCGCACCGGGAAGCGCTCGAGCGCAAACTGCGTGGTCATGGCCGCGTTCACCATGCTGACGCCGCTCGGGAAGAGGAGCAGGTCATGCCCGGCGAAGCGGACGTGCTTGAAGGTTATGCCGTTCAGGTTCGTCACGGCGACCAGCTCCCCGCCGGCGAGCAGCGCGGACTCGTTGGCCTTCGTCTCGACGGAGTAGGCCGAAAGCACGGCGAGGAAGCCGGCGGGCGGGGCGAAGGCGCGCGGCGCGTCGGCGGGAGGGCGAGAGACGCAGCCGGGGAGGAGGCTCCAAGCGCAAAGCGCAACACCCCCAAGAAGCAACAAGGGCCATGGTCCGCGGTGGCGGCGCGCTTGACTTGGAGCTTTGTCCCCTGGGGCCTGTCCCGAGCTTTGAGCTTTGAGTTCTGTGCTTCCCATCATTTGAAAACGAGGTGCGCCAAACACAGCGCCCCGATCACGTACGCAAGCGGCGTCACCTCGCGGCCGCGGCCGCAGCCGAGCATGAACGCGACGTACACGACGAAGCCAACCGCAATGCCCTCGGCGATGCTGAAGCTAAGCGGCATCACGAGCATGGTGGTCACGGCGGGCACGGCCTTGGCGAAGTCCCGAAGGTCCAGCTCGGCCACGCTCTGCATCATGAAGATGCCGACGATGACGAGCGCGGGCGCGGTGGCCGCTGCGGGGATGATGGCGATGAGCGGGTTGAAGAACAGCGCCAGCAGGAAGCACGCGCTGACGGTCAACGCCGTGAGCCCGGTGCGCCCACCGGCCTCGACACCCGCCGCGGACTCGATGTAGCTCGTGACCGTGGACGTGCCGAGCGTGGCGCCGGCCATCGCGGCCGTCGCGTCGGCGGTGAGCGCGCGGCCGATCTTCGGGAGGCTGCCCTGCGCGTCGAGCAGGCCGGCGCGCTGACAGACGCCGATGAGCGTGCCCATGTTGTCGAAGAGGTCCACGAACAGCAGCGCCAGCACGATGGGCAGGCACACGCGCCAGTGCGCCCAGAAGTAGCCAAGGTCGAGCTGCAGGAAGGTCGGAGCCAGCGAGGCGGGCGAGGCGACGAGGCCCGCGGGCATGGGCGTGATGGGCGCCGACATGCCATCGGCGTTCGTCGTCTTCAGGAACAGCCCCGCCACCGTGAGCGCCAGCACGCCGAGGATGATCGCCCCCGGCACCTTGCGCCACACGAGCACGGCCGTGAGCACGAGGCCGCCGAGCACCAGCAGCGGCGCGGGCTGGTGGAAGTCGCCCAGCGTCACGAAGGTCGCCGGGTTCGCCACGATGACCCCGCCGCCCTTCAGCCCAATGAAGGCGATGAACAGCCCGATGCCGCAGGTGATGGCCAGCTTCAGCTCGTGGGGGATGGCCTCCAGCAGCCTCCGTCGGATGCCCGTGACCGAGAGCACGAAGAAGAGTGCGCCGCTGTAGAACACGAGGCCCAGTGCGCCCTGCCACGGGATCTTCAGCGCGCCGCAGACAGTGAAGGCGAAGAAGGCGTTGATGCCCATGCCCGGCGCGAGGGCGATGGGGTAGTTCGTCATCAGCGCCATCACAGCCGTCATCAATGCCGAGGCGAGCGCCGTCGCGGTGATCAGCGCGCCCCGGTCCATACCCGAGGCGCTGAGGATGCCGGGGTTTACGGCAAGAATGTAGGCCATCGCAGCGAAGGTCGTCAGGCCGGCCACGAACTCCCGGCGAACGCTGGTCCGCTGCCCGTCGAGGTCGAAGAGGCGGTTCAGCATGGTCCTAGAACTGGATCCCCCAACGCCGCCTCGCGAAGCCGTACGCCACCGGCCTCACCGCGCCGAGCGCCTCCGACCAGTCCTCCCCGGCGAAACGCCGCTCGAATGCGGCCAGATCGCCCTCGAACTCAGCCATCATCCGAGACTTCAGCGCCGGGTCCGCAAACGACCACTTCAGTGAGTCGCGGCTGAGCTGGGTGATCTCCTGCCAGGTCAGGTTGAACTCGGTCACGGCGGTCATGAACTCGTCCGTCATCGTTGAGTCCCACATGCCGGAGTCATCGGTGGACAGCCCGCACGGGATGCCCAGCCGCAGCATCTCAGGGAAGTGGTGCTGGGCGAAGTTCGTGACATACTCGAGCAGCAGGTTGCTCACGAGGTTGATCTCGATGAAGGCGATCCCGGAGCGCAGGTGAAGCACGAGGTCCCCGTCCGTGAGGACGTTGTTGCCGTGGCCGAGGCGGGTCGCGCCGAGCAGCAGGGTATCGCGCATATGGGCATTCGGTTCGTCCACTTCCCCGGCGTGGATGGCGAGGCCGATGCCGAAATGCCGGTGCCGCATACGGCGGTAGGTGTCGAGGAAGCGCCGCGGGTGTCCTTTGTCATTGTCCTCGCGGCCGGCCATGTTGATCCCCACCCACTGGTCCCGGTGGCTCGACACCCATTCGTAGGCCTGCTCGACGCGCTTCTCGGCCAGCGGCAGGAACCGCAGCACGACGAACTGGAAGCGCATCGTGACGCCTGTCGCCAGCGCGTCCGGCTGCGCCAGACGGCGGCGCATCAGGCCCTCGCCCGCTTCCGGATCAAGCGCCGTGCCGTCGGGTGCGGTGAACAGGTCGGGGATGGACTGCGACTCGATGTAGCGGACGCCCTCCGCACCGTAGCGCTTCATGGTTTCATAGGTCATCTCCGTCGCGATGTGGTGATCGCGTCCAAGCGCCCCAAGCCGTGGCCATATCTGTTCGAAGAACTCCTCGCGCCCCTCGCCCGGCGCGTCGAGGCGGAGTGAGTTGATGAATTCCTGGCGCTGGGTCGAGGTGAGCTGCGAAAGCTCGGCGTATTCCCCCTGTGCGCACCCCGGAAGTGTCTGCCAGGCCGTCGCGGAGATGGTGGTGAACTTGCGCCAGTCGCTGGGCTCATCCTCGCAGTTTCCGGCGCGAAGGCGCGTATAAAACCGGCTTCCGTTCACGGTCGCGGCGTTGGTGGCGACTCGGTAGAGATCCTCGATGCGCCAGCAGCCGGCACCGTGATGGTGCAGATCCGCTCCCTTCGGCATCGCGTAAAGGAATCTGTAGAGCTGCGCCGGCGTCGCGTTCGTCTTGAAGACCTCGAAGCGCGCGGCGAAATCGGCGGCGCCAACGTCCGCAACCAGCGCACGTACTATGCCCAGCACAAGGCCCAGCTCGGCCAGCTTGAGATGCTTCATCCGCATCATCGGTACCTCATCGTCACGTTGCGGCGCGGAACTGGACAAGGTCAATCGTCCTTCGGCTCCGACGTCATCTCCGGATGCAGCCGCTGTTCATCACCAGAACGCTTCACCCCCGCCGGGATCGCCGCGATGCGCGGAAGCGACCTGAAAAGGATCTCCAGGCACAGCGGGTTCATCCGCGGATACACGCCCGCCAGTTCCTCCCAGGTCCAAGGCGCGATGCCTTCGGCCGGGTTCGAGACGACAATCACGCAGGCATAGTGCATCCCTAGCTGGCGGGCATAGGTGATCTCCGTGCCGACATTCAAGGTCACCACGTCACCGCCGATCAGCCTGAAGTGCTGAATCTCACTCACCGTCTCGAACCGCGCGCCGCCAGCCTGCACCACGACGCCGCGGTCGAAGACGTTGATGTCGGCAAGGGCCGGACTACCGCGCACGGACTTGAGAATCTCATCGAAGAGAATTTGCCGCAGCAGCGGGTCCATGGGCGGGTTGAAGCGCGGAATGCCCGCGGGCGGGTTCGGCAGGCCTTCCATCGGAACGTACTTTGGTCGGTCATGGTTGAAGTCCATGAAGTCACTGGGAACCAGCAGGTCGAAGGTTTTCGTCAGCGGGTTGATCCCGCCGGCAGTGGCCCCGCCGACGATCTCCTTCACCCCAAGCTGCGCCAGCGCGTGCCAGGTCTGCGTCCAGTGCCCCTTCCTGCCTACGTACCCGTGGTTGGGAACGTAATAGAACGGAACCCCGTTCGTCTCGCCGTAGTAGATGGGAGGCGAGTCGCCCAGCGGGGTCGGAACGATGAAGTTGGTCCGCAGCACGCCGCTCAGGCTCAGCGCGTCGTTGATGAACGTTCCGCCGACAATGGCGATTCGCGCCTGGGGCCGTTCAGCGGCCGGTGTTAACTGCATGCTCGCGCAGAACATGCCGACCCGCAAAAGGCCCCATACAGCCTCGCGCGCTTGGGAACTGCGGTGGTCGGAATGACCCATGTCAGCGCGGCGTCTGGCCGGAGTAGCGTTCCCAGCCTGCTATGAGTTCCCTCACCACCCTGCTTCCCGCGAGATAGGCGGACTCGAGGGCCGGTTCCGTGCCGCTGTACTCCTCGGTCATGCTTTCGGCAGAGGTCTGTCCGGGATGAGGTCCGCTGTAGTTGCTGCCGGCGCGGAGGAAGAGAACGCGCTGGAAGTCCACCCTGCCCAGCGACGCGAGCCGCTCCAGCGCCGCCGCGAGGCCCTGATCCTCCATGTTCGTCATGACGAAGTCACCCACGCCGCCGGTGTGCAGCCTGGTCCAGTCGTTGGCCCACCGGGTCATCACGGCACCATGCCAGTAGCGGCAGGAGCCGAGGCTCTCGCCCAGCAGGACGCGCGGCGGGGCCGCCCCGGCGGGCGAATTGGTGAAGCGGGCGCGATGCTGACGGGCGGCCTCGGTCTCCGGGATAACGGTGTCCTTCGTGAGCGAGTAGGCCCAGTTTACGAGGCCGGGATTGAGCTTCCACGCCACCGGCTTCGGCAACCATGGGGCGTCCTTGGCGATCTCGTTCGGCCGCTTGCCACCGATCGGCACCAGGCCGTATGGCCAGTCCGCCGGGGCCTCGCGCGAGTCAATCTCGTACGCGATGTCACCATCCACGACCCAGCGCGCCCACGCGGAACTGCCCACGCTGGCGTTATCCGCGTCCACACCGGCGATACCATTCACGATCCAGTAGGATTTCCGGAAATCAAGGCGGGGATCCTGAGCCAGGAGCATGAGTTGCAGGCCGGCGCGGACGGTCGTGCCGCTGACCACGCCCAGGATCTCGCCGTTCGAGTAGCGTACCGGGCGATCCACGCCGGGAACGACAAGTGAGTTGGTGAGCTGAAGGCGCTCTACCCAGTACTGGAACTCACCCGGCTTGTCGCCGGTGTCAGCCCCGATCTCGAACGTGGCGACCAAGACAACTTTGGGCCGGATCACCTCCGGTCCGGCCCAGGTTCCCGCCGGCAAGATCAATGCCTGGGCGAGCAGCAGACCGCAGAAGCGCCTACGAAGGGAGGGCGGCATGGGGAGCAGGGCCGAAACGAGACGTCTGATCTTGGGGACAAGGCGGGCTCCGACCGTCCCGGCCAGGCGGTCAGAACTTGAACGTCAGCCGTCCTTCGACCCTGAAGGGAAGCTCTGCATATATGGACTCGTTTCCATACACCGCATTGGGCGCGCTCCAGTTGTCCTCGTCGGTCACGTTGAGCAGGTTGACCCGCGCTTCCCAGCTCTTGGTCTGGTAGTAGACCCCCAGGTCAAGCGTGTACTGCCAAGGGATGACTATGGTGCCCTGGGGATTGTTATTGACCTCGCTGTTCGTGACAAGGCCGGCGGTGAAGCCGAGGCCGAAATCAAAACGATAGTTGGCCAGCAGGTTGAAGAGGTGGTCCGGCACGCCCTGGCGCTCCCACCAGCCCTCCCCGCCGTACTGTCCGCGGTCACCGTAGCCGGGCAGGTCGGTGTTGTTGACGTAGAACTCCGGACGGTTCACCGTGGCGTCCGTAAACGAGTAGCCGGCCGTCACCCAGAAGTTGCGGTCAGGCTGATAGTTGACCTCGAACTCAACGCCACGGGTGGTGAAGTTCACCGAGGAGCGGTCCTGCTGGAGCTGGACGCGCTCCTGCTGGAACAACGCGAGGTTCAGGAAAAGCCGGTTGCCGAAGAGCGTCCACTTGCTCCCCGCCTCGTACAGGATAGCCTCCGTGGTCAGGGAGGCGATGGGGAAGCTGGGATTGCCGCCGGTCGTGATGCCTCCGCCGTTGCCGACGGCGCCCGCCGGGTTCTGGCCGTAGTTGTAGGTGGCATAGGTCGAGAGATCGGGGGTCCACTTGTAGATCAGCGAGCCGTTGGCGCTCGGAAGTCCAACCACGGTTGAGTCGGAGAGTCGTTGGGGTCCGATGCCGAAAGGCGCCTCCCATTGGAGGTCATAGTCGACCGCCATGATGTCCACGCGCCCGCCTGCCAGCAAGGAGAGCTGGTCGGTGATCCGCCAGTCCTCCTGGAGGAAGGGCGCAACGCTCAGGGCCTGGGAGGTGCCCGAATCTCCGTTGTCGGGCGTGAAGTAGCGGTTCTCCCAGCCCGGCACCGGGATGGAGGTGAACGGGTTCGGGAAGTTCACCGAATTGCGGACGTTGACGTAGTTCCGGTCCTCGGTGAGATCCCAGACGTTGGCCGGCTCAAAGAAGAAATCATTGAAGGCCCGGACATGCTGGTAGCGGAACGCCACCCCGGTGTTGACCTTGTGCCGCTCGAGGTCGAACCGGAATTCGGTACGGTTCTCGAGGCTCCAGCTTGGGTCAATGATCTCCGAGTAATAGTAGGAACTCTCCGTTTCCCGGCGGACGTAGCGAAAAAAGGTATTGTTTCCGACCTCCAGGATGTCCGAGGCGTCCAGTGTCTGTATGACCTGGGCGTTGTAGGAGATGCCTTCGGAGTCGTCGCCGGGCCGCAGGAGGCGCCTCTGGCGGTCAAGTTTCACGCGGTCGCCGAGCGAGACGCGGTTGACGACCGGAAAGCCGGAAGTCACCCACTGCGAGTTCTGCGGATCCGAGCGCGTTGCGGCAGTTCCGCCGGGCGGAGCGACGTTGCCGAAGTCGATCGGGTTGCCGTTGGCGTCCGCGTAGCCGAAGGGATAGCTGGCAAAGTCCGGCGCCGGGTTGTTGTTGACGCCGGTCTGGTACAGGCCGTCGTCAATCAGCGCCTGGGTAGGCCGGTTGATGCCGAAGTTCTCCGTATAGTTGGCCCAGAAGAACTCGTTGTTGAAGAATAGCTTGTAGTTGCTCTTGGGCATCCATTCCAGCGCGCCGTAGATGGCCTGTGTCTTCTTGAATCCGTCCTCATAGTAGCTGTCCGAGTCTTCGCCCGAGTAGCTCAGGCGCATGGCCAGTTCCTTGCTGTCGTTCAGCGGTGCCCCCACGTCGAATCCCCAACGATACTGGTCATACATTCCCACCTCGGCAAAGACCTCGCCACGGAAGCGATCGTAGAACGGGCGTTTGGTGATGTAGTCAATGTAGCCGCCGACGTACTGCGAAGGCCCCATGACCACGGTGGCCGGTCCCTTGACGATGTTGACGGATTCGACGGAGTTGAAGTTGACAGGCAGGCCGTTTCCGTTCGAGCTGAGGCCGATGCGCATCCCGTTGTTAAAGGTGTCGGCGATCTGCGAGCGGATGTCCGGGGTGGTCGGCGCCCCGAAATTGGAGCGGGTGTAGGAGCTGGACGTCAGCTTTGAGAAGTCACGGACATCGCGGATGGCCACGGCATTTAGCTGTTCCCGCGAGATGATGGTGACGTTGCGCGGGGTCTCGATGATGCTGCGCTCCGTCCCGAAGACAGAATTGAACGGCCGGGCGGTGGGGACGACGGTCTCCTCGAGCGGGACGCCTTGGATGACCATCGGCTCCAGCTCGACTACATCGTCGGACGCCGGGGCGTTGGTGGCGACCTGCGCGATCAAGTTTGGACCCAGTGTGAGGGCCAGCGAGGTGGCAACGGTGAGCCGGGGGGTGTTCATTTTTTGCGGGCAGGGGCAAATTGCGGCAGGGCGACTAGGTGGCGCCTGTTCGGAGCGCCCCCGATTTCCCCGCCGGGATAGCCATCGCCCTGATGCAGCAACCCCGGTGCCAGCCCTGTCGCGAGGCTGGCAGAGAATCTGCCCACCTTGTCCCTCAATGGCCGCCCCGCCCCGGAAACGCCCCCCGCGCCGTCCTCACGCTTCCGGCACGCCCCCAGCGCGCGACGCCGCCACGGCCCGTCCGCTGCACGGCACCACGCTGTATCTCGCGCAGTGCCGCATCACGACTCCGTTCGGCACGTTCCAGGCGCACATCTTCCAGGACTTGATCCACAAGGGCTACATCATCGCCCTCGCCCACGGCGACCTCGGCGCGCCGCGGCTGTACACGCGCATCCACTCCTCATGCGTCACCAGCGAGACGCTGCGCGGGTGCGACTGCGATTGTGTGCAGCAGCTCGAGGGCGCGCTGGAAATCATCGCCCGCCGCGGAAATGGCATCCTCTTCTACCTCATGCAGGAGGGCCGCGGCGTGGGCTACGTGGCCAAGGCGCGCGACAGAATGCTCGTGCAGCACTCCGGCGACGCAATGACCACCTTCGAGGCCTACCGGCAGATGGGCCTCAAGAAGGACTACCGGAACTACGAGGACGTGGCGCACGTCTGCCACCTGCTGGGAATCAAGTCCTCTTTCGTGCTCCTCACGAACAACCCGGACAAGATTTCCGCCATGAAGGCCGCCGGGCTCAGGGTGGCGGGCGCGGAGTCCCTCGAGTTCGAGCCTTCCCCCTTCAACCTCGCCTACCTCGCCTCGAAGGCCGCTTCCGGCCACCGGCTCAGCCGACCCGGTCTCGCCCGCGTGCCCGGCGTCCGGCCCCCCGAACCCGTCGAGCCGTTCACCCCGCACGCACTGCCGGAGGCGCAGCGCTTCATCTACTCCGCGAGCTACTACCTGCCCATGAAGCCGGTGGACGGCGAGATCATCCTGAACGAGGCCGAGTTCCAGCCCGCCAAGGCCGCCATCGAGGCGGCCATGCAGGGCCCCGAGCCGCTGGTGGCGGACAGCTTCGTCATCCGCGGCCACCGCTACCTCGTGAAGACGCACGCCGCGCGCCTGGCCGCCCGCCGGCAGGAGGCGCCGGACGATCCGCTCGTGCAGCTCCTCAGCACGCCCTATTGGTTCCGCGTCCACGTCTATTTCGACATCGTGACCAGCCAGGAGTTCGTCGTGCTCACCTACGGCAAGCCGGAAATCTACGACCTGCCGATCCTCCGCCTGCAAAGCGAATCCCTCTTCAACCGCTTCCCCATCGCCACGCTCGACAACCGCCATAAATTCAAGAAGTCCGTCCAGCACATCGTCCACTACGGTGTCGGCGCGATCTGCCTCCTGTACTTCGACGGCCGCGGCGCGGGCTTCGGCGCACATGCCACCGACCGCATGCTCACCGAGCTGGGCATCGCCCTCTCCAGCGACGAGGCCTACCGCCGCCTTGGCGTGGACTACGACAGCCGCGACTACGACGCCTGTCTCCTCCTGCTCAAGCACCACATTCCGTCCCCGCGCGTGCAGATGATCATGAACAGCCCCTCCAGCCTCGTGCGGAAATCCGAGTACGCTGCCGCGCTGCACAAGCACCGGATCGAGGTCGAGAAGTGGATTTTCCTCGACGAGCACGCTGTTGCCGAATGACGCCGCCTGCCCCCCATCCCGCCGATCCCCTCGGCCACGCCCTGCTCGCCGCCCGGCTGCTTGCCGTCACGGAGCATCTCGGCGAGATGCTCGCCGCACCTCAGCCGCCGCGCCGCCAGCCGCCCGCGCCCGGCCGTTTCACCGTCACCGGCGTGGGCGGCTCGGAGGCCCACGCCCGCCACCTCGCGTGGCTGGTCAACACCTTCACGCCGTACCCCGCGGAGGTCGCCCCTGGGTCGGCGTTCGCCGCGCCGGTGGACGACCGCGCCGCGGCGCGCACGCTGGTCGTTTTCAGCCAGGGCCTGTCGCAGAACGCGCGCCTGGCGCTTGATCAGGCGGGGCGCTTCGGCGGACTCGTCCTGTTCACCGCCGCCACCGAGGCGGGGCTGCGGCGGGCGGGCCGGGCCGACCGCGCGGGCCTGCTTGCCCGCCTCGTGACGCTCGGCGCCGAGGTGGTCCGCTTTCCGCTTGAGGAGGAATACACCATTCTGATCCGCGTCGTTGGCGCGGCGTGCGGCTTCCTCGCCGCGCGGCAATGGGCCGCAACGCTGCCGGGCAGCCGCCTCGCTGCCCCGCGGCCGGAAGACGTGCTGGTGCCGTTCCTCGACCCGCCGCCCGCCGCCTCCGCCGAAGTCCTGCTGCGCGCGCCGCTGCTGCTGGCGCCGCCGCCGCTGGGGGAGAGCGGCGGCAATCTCGCGTGCAAGTTCGTGGAGGGCCTGTTCCGGCCCGCGCCGCCGCTCGTGGATCTGCTGGCCTTCGCCCACGGCGCGTTCCAGCAACTCGCCGCCCAGCCGCGGCCGGTGCTCCTCCTGGAGCCGGCGCATGGTCCCTTCGCGGAACTGGCCCGGCGCGCGCGGCAGATGTGCGCCGCCGTCGGGGCCGAAGTCCTCGCGCTACCGCTCGACGGCCCGGCCGACCTCGCGCCGCTGGAGGCCGAAGCGCGGCTGAACGCGCTCCTGTTGGCGGCCGTCCGGGCCGCAGGCACGAACCAGCGCGACTGGCCCGGCAAAGGCCTCGACACGCCGCTTTATGCGTTTCCCGAATAGACTTCCGCCCGCCCTCCTCGCCGCCGCGCTGCTGGCCACAGGCTGCCGTTCCGCCGGCCCCGCCGCCGGCGACGCGCAGCCGAAGCGGCCCATGACGTGGACACGCACGGAACTGTACTTCGGCGCGGTCGAGAAGCCGGGATGGGACGAATACCTGGCCGCGTCCGTTACGCCGCGTTTCCCGGACGGCTTCACCGTGCTCGAAGCCGAGGGCCAATGGCGCAACCCGCAGGGCGAAATCCGCCGTATCCCGACGCGGGTGCTGCTCATCCTGCATCCGCCGACACCGGCCGCGAACGCGGCCATCGAGGCGCTGAGGACCGAGTTCCTCGCCCGATTCGGGCACGTCTCCGTGCTTCGCGGCTCGGGGCAGGTGCAAGTGTCATTTTGAGCCGGCGCAGTCTGCGCGTCGGCGTCCGACGACACGCGGGCCGAAGCCCGGTTCAGGATCATTGGGCGAATCGGCCCTGAAGCGGCGTGGACGCCGCTCCGCGGCCGATCTTCAGGAGGGGCCGTTGTTTTGCGGGATGCCCTGGCGCGGCCCCCTCACTTCTCGAACAGCGGGACGAGCCGCATGGCGGGCACGGTGACCAGGCCCTTGTCCGTGAGCCGGATCTCCGGGATCACGGAGAGCGGCAGCAGGTTGAATCCCATGTAGGGCAGCACGCAGCCGGCCGCGGCCCAGACTTCTTTCAGGTGCGCCGAGCGCTCCGCGACGATGCCGGCCCGCTGGTCGGAGAGCAGCCCGGCGACGGGCAGTTCCACCAGCGCCAGCACGGCGCCGTCGTGCACCACGCAGACACCGCCCTGCGTGCGCTTCAACGCGAGCACGGCCGCGCGCATGTCGGCCTCGTTCGTGCCGGCGACAATGAGGTTGTGCGCGTCGTGTCCCACGGTGCTGGCGACCGCGCCGGCCTTCAGGCCGAAACCCTTGAGCAGCCCGTGGCCCACGCCGCCGTTCTGCCCGTGCCGCTCGATGACCGAGAGGAAGCACAGGTCGCCGTAGGCCGCGAGGGTTTCGGCCCAGGTCGCCCGCGGGGTGAACGTCATCCGTTCGTGGGACGTGATGATCCCGGGGAGCGCCACCCGCAGCACGTTCGCGGTGCCGGACGCGGCCGGAAGGTCGGGCAGCAGCTTCACGTCATCGGCAAAGTGCACGGTCCGATACGCCGCAGCGGGGTAGCGCCAGGGCTTCGCCAGCACGGCCTCAAGCCGCGGCGTGACCTTGCGGTGCTCGACCACCAGCTCGCCGCCGTACCAGGTGCACTGTGGCTCGAGCGCATCGTTCAGCAGCACGAGGTCCGCGCGGCGCGAATGGCCGAGCCCGCCGAATTCCCCGTCCATGGCGTAGCGCGTCGCCGGATGCAGGGAACCCATGCTCCACGCGGTGGAGGGCGGGACGCCGGCGCGCACCGCCTCGCGCACCACCCAGTCCAGGCCGAAGAGGAAGAGGTCGTCCGCGTCGCGGTCGTCCGTGCAGACGCAGACGCGCTTGGGGTTCGCGCCCAGTTCGGTCACGGCCCGGATGGCGAGCGGGAGCGAGTGCCAGGGCGTGCGCGGGTTGCCGCCGCGCAGGAAGATCCACAGGCCGGCCTCGAGGAAGTCATCGGCGATCTCGCGGTCAATGGATTCGTGCGTATCGGTCACGCCGCTGGCCGCGCACGCGGCCACGAACTCGCGGCCGTAGATGTGCCCGCACACGGGCCGGTTGCGCTTGAGCGCCTCGGCGAGGATGGCGTGGCTGCGCGGATCGCCGAGCGCCACGGGTACGAAGTCCATCTTCTCCCCGAGCGCCACGGCCTCGGGCCACCGGTCGAACACGGCCGCCACCTTCTCCGGCGTGAAGTCGCCGCCGGCGGTCTCGAGCGCCGCGTTCGTGGCCGGGATGGTGCTGGGCAGCGTCAGGAAGATGTTGAGCGGCGCCTGCCGGGCGTCCTCGAGCATCCACTCGACGCCCGCCACGTCGCAGACGTTCCCGATCTCGTGCGAGTCGCAGAAGATCGTGGTCGTGCCGTTCAGCAGCGCGGCCTCCGCGTACGCGCAGGCCGTCATCATCGAGGACTCGATGTGGATGTGCGGGTCCACGAGGCCGGGCGCGAGGAGGCCGCCGGCGCAGTCGAACGTGGGCGCGGCGCGGCCGAGGCGCCTGGCCTCGCCGGCCGGCTTCACCGCCGCGATGCGGCCCGCGGCGATCCAGACCTCGCGCTCCGGATGGATGCGCTCCGTGTACGTCGAGAGCACGCGCGCCCCGGTGAGCACGGCGTCCGGCGCGGACGTGCCCATGGCGACGGCCGCGAGATGGCGGGTGACCGTGTGGAGCGGCGGGACGGCGAAGCGGTTGAGCAGCGCGGCAGGCATGACGGCACGGGCTCAACTCATGGGCCGACGCCCGCGAGCTGGAAGTCGAACGGAACGCGCAGCTGGCCGATGTACTCCGAGGACAGCCGCGCCTTCAGCACCATGTCGCGCGCCGCCTTGTCGAGGATCGGGTGGCCGGAGCTCTGGATCACCTCCGCCTCGACCACCCGGCCGCCGGGGCCGACGACGATGTCCACCACCACCCTGCCCTGCAGGAGCCGGCGACGAGCGTCGTAGGGATACTGCCAGTTCCCCAGCAAGCGTCGGGCATCCACTGAGCGCCGCTGGAGGACGGCAGGTGCTGGCGGAGCCGGGCTGGTAATCGGCGGGGGAGGAGGAGGAGGAGGGGGGGGCGGGGCCGGCTGGACGAAGTCGGGATTGGGCTGTGGCTCCGCGATGGGCAGCGGTACGGGCGGCGGCTCCGGCGTCTCCACTGGCGGCGGCGGATTGTCCGGCGGCGGCTCGACGACCGGCTCGGGGGGCGGCGGCTCTTCCGGGGGTGGGGGAGGCTCCTCAGGTGGCGGGGGGGGCGGATTGTCCGGCGGTGGCGGCGGCTCCTCGACGGGCGCGAGCTGCTCGAGTTCGACCATCGCGACCTCGACCGCCGGCGGTTCGGGCCGTGGCGGCGGCGGTGGCGGATCGAGACGCCTCTGAATCGGCAGGGCGGCGAGGGCAAGGTGAAGGCCTATGGACACGCCGAGCATCAGCCTGAAGGAGGCGCCGGGGCGGTTGCGGAGGGGCATGGAAGTCACGTCTCAGGCGGTCAGGGTCACGGCAAGGCGGACGGGCGCGGCGGCGCGGAAGACGGCACGGAGCGCCTCGTCGTCCCGAAAGAAATGCCCGGCAACGGGCTGGCCGCTGACTTGAAACTCAAGGCGCGCCTCCCCGAACGGCCAAGGCTCCAGCCGAAAGGTTCGCGCGTCGGTGCGCGTCACCCGCACCTGGCTGGCGCCGCCGTCGAGCAACGGGAGCGGATGCAGCAGCGTGGCCGGGCCGGGATGGTCCACGCAGGCCAGCAGCGAGAGGTTGTCGCAGGCTTGAAGCAGCTGGAAATGCTCGGTGAGCCGCGCCCAGCCCAGCTCTTCATAGGTGAAGCGCCCGGCAGCCACGGCGGCGGCCCGCAGCTCCAGCTGCCGCCGCTGCTGGGCGGCGACGAATACATCGAGCCGCGACAACTGGTCGGGCCGGATGGTGGAGCGGTCGGCGTGGGCGGTCAGCAGGTTGGCGGTGTGCATCGAGATCAGGATGGCGGCGTAAGGATTGTCCCGCGCCACGAGCTCGAGGGCCTCCCCGCGCACCCGGAGATAGTCGGGCAGGTCAATCTCCTCGAAGGCCGTGTATTTCCCGACCAGGTCCGTGCCAAACGCGGCGGGCCGGCCGGCACGGGTGACACACGGCGCGGCGTCGCGCACCGCCCAGCCGTCGTCGTGCCGGACGATGCCCTCCAGCACGTCGGCCCGCGGCACCGGCGGACGGAAGCGGCCGTTGCCCCACGCCGCGGCGAACTCGCCCGCGAGGGCGGCGTGGTCGGGATGGCGGATCAGGATCCAGCCGGCAGGGGTTTCGTGGCGGAGCATGACGGTTCATTCGGCGTTGGCCTGCATCGCGCTCTCGTGCCAGCGGTGCAGCCAGAGCCATTCAAGGAAGACAACCGCGAAGAACATCAGGAAGCCCAGCGCGCTCGCGGTCAGGACGAGGGCGAAGAGGTAGTCGGTCTGGAGCTGGCTGTTGGCGTAAATGATGGAGTAGCCCAGCCCGCCGCGGCCGACGGTGTTCGAGCTGGCAAAGAGCTCGCCGGTGATGGCGCCGATGACGGAGATGCCGGCCGAGATGCGCAGGCCGGTGAAGAACGCCGGCAGCGCGTGGGGGAAGCGCAGCTTGCCGAGCACCTCGGCCCGCGAGGCGTTCGCCATCTGGAAGAGCTCGACGAGGTTCCGCGGCACGCTGATCAGCCCCTGGGTCGTGTTCGCGATGATCGGGAAGAGGCAGATGATGAAGGCCACCAGCATCACCGAACGCGTGCCCGCGCCAAACCACATGAGGATCAGCGGCGCCACGGCCACGATCGGCACCGTCTGCAGCAGGATCGTGTAGGGATAGAAGGAGCGCCGGATCACCGGCGACTGCGCGAAGAAGAGCGCAATGGCGACCCCTGCCACGACGCTCATCAGAAAGCCGCCCGCGGCCTCGAACGCCGTGACTTGGAAGGCGAAGAGGAGGCTCTCATGCCGCTCCGCCACCGCGCGCCAAACGTCGCCGGGCGGGGGCAGGATGTAGCCCGGGATGCGGAACGCCATGCACGCGCCCTGCCAGCCGGCCAGCACCACCACGAGCACCGCCGCCGGCCAGCCCACGCGGTCGAGCCACGGCTTCATGGCCGCCCCTCCTGCACGGCCCGCAGCGCCGCGCTGACCTGGCCCACGCATTCCAGGTACTCCGGGGCGCTGCGCAGGGCGCCGACGCGGGGATGCGGAAACGGCACGGCGATCTCCCTCACGATGCGCCCCGGCCGCGCTCGCAGGACGAGGATGCGCGTCGAGAGGAACACGGCCTCCGCCACGCTGTGCGTGACGAAGAACGTGGTGAAGCGGTCGGCCTCGCGCAGGCGCAGCAGCTCCTCGTTGAGGAAATCGCGCGTCATCTCGTCCAGCGCGCCGAACGGCTCGTCCATCAGCATCAGCCGCGGGCGGATGGCCAGCGCGCGGGCGAGCGAGACGCGCATCTTCATGCCGCCGCTCAGCTGGCGCGGGTAATGCCCCGCCACGTCCGCGAGTCCCACCAGCGCGAGGAGGCGCTCCGAGCGTTCGCGCCGCCGCTCCCGCTCCTGCCGCGCGCCGCCCAGCTCGAGGGCAAGCTCGACGTTTGCCCGGACCGTCCGCCACGGCAGCAGCGTCGCGTCCTGGAAGACGAAGGCCATGATCTCACGCGCCTCCGCCGGGGCCATGCCGTCCACCTCAATCTCGCCGGCGCTCAGCGGGCTCAGGCCCGCGAGCAGACGCAGCAGCGTGGACTTGCCGCAGCCGCTCGGGCCGATGAGCGACACGAAGTCGCCGCGCGCCGCCGACAGGCTGAGGTCACCGATCACCACCGAACCGTCGGGCCAGCGCTTGGTAACGCCGCGCAGCCGCACGGCGGGGGACGGGGCCGCGGCCGTGGCCGGTGGGAAGTTGGTGGACGCGGCAGTCACGGCAGGAGTGGGAGTTCGAGCCGCGAGGGTCGGACCGCGTCGTGCCAGACGAGCGTGCGCGCCGGCCGCCAGTCGCGAGAAGCGGCGAGGTGCGGCGGAGTGGCGGTGTTTGGGTGCCGGTCGTAGAGCGGAAAGGCGCCGCTGCTGACCTCGAGCCGCAGCCGCTCGCCGGCCCCCAGCACGCAGCAGGCCGGCTCAAGATTGAATGTCCACTCCTGCACGCGGTCGGCGCCATGGCGCGTCCGGCGGAAGAGCCAGCCGCTGCGGGCGATGCCGTGGCTGACGTTCCACGCGCGGCCGTCGGGCTGCACGCGGACGACCTTTGCCGCGAGGTCGGTCTCCGGCGCGCTGGTCTGCGCGAAGAGGGTGACGCGCGGCGTGCCGCCGATGGCGAGGGGCCTCAACAGCGGCGGGGAGGTGTAGACGAGCACGTTGTTCAGCAGGGCCGCGCGCGACTGATCGAACACCCCCGGCGCGCCGCCGGGCCCGGGGGCCAGCACCGGCACCTCCGGCTCGTAGCAGAAGGCGTCGGGCGGTCCCTCGGCCGGCGCTTCGGCCAGCTTGCCATCGCCGGCGGACGAATTCGCCCGGCCGCCTGAGGCCAGGAACCAGGTGGATTGCGCGTCGCCCGCCGGCCAGCCCGGCAGCGCCAGCCAACGGTTCTCCCCGGGAACGAACGCGCGCACGGGCGGTTCGTCGTCAAACGAGCCGTCGCCTTGCAGCCAGTGGCGGAACCAGCGGACTTGCAGCGCGTCTGTGTCGAGTTCCGCCTCCGGGCCGAAGTCCACGTCGCCCGCCCGGCGCCGCCACGGGAGGTGGACCCACGGCCCGCAGACGAGATGCTGCGCGGCGCGCGCGGCCGGTGTCGCGGCCTCCGCCCGAAGCCGGGTGAAGAGATCGAGGCTGCCCGCGAGGTACGGATCGAACCATCCGGCCACATGCAGCGCGGGCACGGCGATGCGGTCGTGCCGCGTCGAGATGTCGAGCGCGGCCCAGTATGTCCCCGCCTCCCGATGCGCGACCCAGTCGGTGAAATAGGCCGGCAGGCCGCGGCGGGTGAGTTCCGGAATCCGCGCGTAGGGCGCGGCGGCGAACAGCTCCGGCAGCCGGCGCCATGCGGCCTCGAGCGTCTCCTCGGCCGCACGCGAGCGCCGCCTCCGCGCGTCGGCGCGCAGCAGCTGCGCCGCCCAGCCAATGGTGGCCGCGAGGCACAGCGCGCCGTTCCGGTAGAACCAGCCGTGATACAGGTCGCCGGCTGTCTGGGCCGGGGCGATGCAGACAAGGCCCTCCGGCTGTTCGGCGGCGGCCAGGAGCTGCGTGAGTCCCTGGTAGCTGAAGCCATACAAGCCCACGCGGCCGTTGCACTCGGGGCGTTTCGCCAGCCACTCGATCGTCCGTGCGCCGTCCGCTCCTTCGTGGCGGAAAGGGTAGAACGTCCCGTCCGAATCGCCCCGGCCGCGCACGTCCTGGATCACGACGTTGAAGCCCTGTCGCGCGAACCACTCCGGCTGCGCGTATACGACCGTGGTGGCGATGGCACGACCGTACGGCTGACGCACCAGCAAGGTGGGAGCCGGGCCGTTGCCGGGCCAGCCTGGAGGGTAGTAATGATCCGAAACCAACGTGACGCCGCGACCCAGCCGCAGGCGCACGCCGCGCTGGACCCGGACGCCGCCGCCCACGTCCGTCCACGGGACTTGGGGCGGGCAGCGGGCGGCGGCGACTCGCTTCATTGGCTGGGGCGCGGGTCAGGAACGCACCGGATGCTCGTAGGCGAGCATCTCGAGCAGTGCGGCGGCCACGCGGGCGCTCATTTCCTCGCACCACCGCCCGCCGTTCTCCGCGGTGGCGGGCGTGGGATCACCCAGCACGCCGCTGGGCGCGATGTCGCGCGTGAGCCAGGCATAGGTCGCATAGGCGAACTCCGGCCGCAGCACGCCTTCTCCGCCCGCGAGCGCGATGTAGTTCACCGTGTACTCGTCGCGGCGGACCAGCTCCGGCGTGGCCGCGAGCAGGAGCGCCGTCTCAACCTCGCCCGCGTGGAAACCATAGGCGGCCTCCTGTGCTCCGAGGCCGGAGGCGGGTCCGCCGCCATAAAGGCAGAAGGTGAGGAGGCCGAACTCCGCCCGCAGGTCGCGCGCCATCACGTCAATCAGGCTGTGGTTGCCGCCGTGGCTGTTGAAGAACACCAGCCGGCGGAAGCCCGCCGCGTGGACGCTGGCGCCGAGGTCGCGCAGCGTGGCCATGAAGGTTTCGCGCGACACCGCCAGCGTGCCGGGGAAGCCCAGGTGCTCGTTGCTCTTGCCGTAGCAGACCGGCGCGAGCGCGTACACGGAGGCCTCCGGGGGAAGCCGCTCCAGGGCGCGGCCCAGAAGGAAGTTGTTGATCAGCGTGTCGGTGGCCAGCGGCAGGTGGTGGCCGTGCTGCTCGATCGCCGCCGTGGGCAGGACGAGCAGCGTGCGGTCCCTCGGCAGCGCCGCCACCTGCGGCCATGTCAGGTAGGGCAGGAAGCGGGCGGGCGGAATCCAGGTCTTCACGGGGCGGGAGCGGAGACGGGCGCGCCATTACCGACGCGCTCGAGCGTAGCGGCGAAGCCACGCATCTTGCCGGGGTTGAGCAGGCCGCGCGGGTCGAAGGACTGCTTGGCCAGGAGCTTCTCGTCGTCCGGGCGCCAGCGGCCCGACCCCTCGAGGAAGTTCACGTGCGGGTTCGCGACCGACACGCCCGCCTCGCCGCACGCCTGGATGATCTCGTTCAGCCGTGCCTCGGTCGTGAATCGCACGATGGGCAGCGCGCCCGGCGTGATGACGCCCTCGGACTTCACGAACTCGAAGTGCCACTCGATCTCGGCGCCGAACCGCGCCTTCAGCGCCGCCATCTGTTCCCGTGCGCGCAGGGGCGAAAAGCCGCATTGAAGGTAGGTCAGGGTGGGATCAGCCTTCAGCGCCCACAGCGTGGTGTGGTTCCAGGTGAAGTCGCTGAGCTGCGATCCGCGCCGGGGCTGCTGCCCCGGCGCGGAAAAGGCCACCGTGCCGCCCGCGGCCCGCGCAGCGGCCTCGAAGCGCGCCAACTGCTCGTCGGCCACCTCGAAGAAGCCCAGCGCCCTGCCTGGCGGCACCCAGCGCTGCAGCGGGGTGAAGTACGATGGCACCGGCCACTCGAAAACAGTCACCAGCCGCTTCGGCAACGACTCGTCGCGCGCCACCGTTTCGGCAAAGTCGAACGCCGCAGCAAAGTCCGGGTGCGCGACGGCGGCCTGCGCCCAGCGGGTGCGCGGCGCGAGGCGCAGCTCGACCTGCATGATGATGCCATTGGTGCCCCAGGCGTGGAGCACCTTGAAGATGTCGCGCCCGGACAGGCGGATTTCGCGCGGCGCGTCCTCCATCGTCAGGATGGTGAGCGCGTTCACGGTGCCGTTCTCGCGCAGTCCGCCCCAGGTGATGCTGCCAATGCCGCCGCTGCCGCCGGCGCAGAAGCCCGCCACGCTGGCCTTCTGCACCGTGCTCGGATAGCAGCGCAGCTCCCAGCCGGCCTCGCGGGCGGCGGTTTCGATCGCCCCCAGGCGGACCGCCGGCTCGCAGACCGCCACGCCCTCGTCCGTGATCTCCAGGATCCGGTCGAGCGCGGCGAGGTCGAGGACGATTCCGCCTTGGGCGGGGATGCACTGGCCGTAGTTCCCCGTGCCCGCGCCGCGGAGGGTCAGGGGCACGCGGCGGGCAAAGGCGAAGTCCACGATCCGGCGCACGTCCTCCGGCGTCCTAGCCAGGACCACGGCGTCGGCGGCATGGTGCTCCAGCTCGCGCTTGAGCACCGGCGAGTACCAGTAGAAGTCGCGCGAGAGCCGCTGACGTTCGGCGAACTCGGTAACCACCTGGGCCCCGGGCCAGGCGGCCGTCAGTTCGTTGAGCCAGGCCGGCATCATGTCGTGGCGGAGGCTTCTCGCCACCGGCGAAAGTCCGCCTGCAGCGAGCGGTTCTCGAAGAGTTCCAGGCACGCCTCCCGCAACACCGGGCCATCCACGGCGCACTTCAGGTCGCTCCTCCGGACGAGGTCGGTGGAGTAGGTATAAATCTGGGCGCAGTGCCGGGCGGCGTCGTCAATCGTCGCCCCATACACCACCCGGTCCACGCGCGCCCAGAGGGCCGCCGCCATGCACATCGGGCACGGCTCGCAGGTGGTGTAGAGCGTATGGCCGGCGAGGCTGATCGAGCGCAGCCGCCGGCACGCCGCGCGAAGGGCCACCACCTCGGCATGCGCGGTAGGATCGGTCAGCGCGCGGACGCGGTTGAGCCGCGTGGCGATCACCGTGCCCGTGCCGGTGCTCAGCACGGCCGCGGCAAATGGCGTGCGCCGCGGCGTGGGCAGCGCGCGGCGCGCGTGCGCCACCAGCCGCCGCATCCGCAGGGAGTCGAGCTCCGGCGCGCTCTGCGTGTTCAGCACAGTGCCCTCTCATAGCAAGGCACGTTCCAAGCTAGCCGGATGGCAGCTTACCACGCCCGCCGGCCACGCTGAACCGGCAGTTCAGCCTTGGATTCACGACCCGGCGCGCGGTGGCGGCGCGCCGGTGGCCCGATCACCTTCTGTCCTGAAATGCATGGCTTGCGCAATTCTCACCAAGGGCCTGATAAAAACTCTCCATCACCAACTGACTCGTGGCGAACTGGACTTGGCGGCGGTTCGGGCGGACGCGCGGCGGGCGGAGTCACAAGACCGGCAGTGCCGCGCCTATCTGTGGCGGCCCGAAGCTGAGGGTCTCACTGTCCCGGGCGGCGGACCCGGCCCGCTGCATGGCCTGCCTGTTTCCGTGAAGGACAACATGGATGTGGCAGGCTGGCCGACTTCGTGCGGCGCCAAGTTCTTCGCCGCCGTCCGGGCACCGACCCATCAGGACGCGAACTTTGTCGCGATGTGGCGTCAGGCCGGGGCGGATTTCACCGGCAAAACCCATCTCAACGCCTTCGCCTACGGACTCACCGGCGAGAACCGCGACTACGGCGACTGCCTCCAGCCTGGACACCCCGGTTGTTTGACCGGCGGCTCGAGCAGCGGCGCCGCCGCCAGCGTGATGTCCGGCTCGGCCGTGATCGGCCTCGGCACGGACACGGGCGGCTCGCTGCGCGTGCCCGCCGCGCTGTGTGGGCTGGTCAGCCTGCGGCTGACGCCCGGCCGGGCGTCCAACACCGGCTGGTTTCCGCTCGCCGAGACCTATACTGGCGGCGGCTGGATTCAGCGGCATCTGGCGGATGTGGCGTGGGTCGCGCGGCAGGTGCTCGGCCTGGCGCCGGCGACGACCACCCCGCGGCGGGTGGGTCTGGTTGAAGGCACCTGGCTGGACGTCTGCGAGCCAAAGGTCCGGACCGCGCTGGCCGACTTCATGGCCGCGCTCACCGGTGCCGGATTCGAAGTCGCGGCCGTCGACGCTGACGGATGGGAGGAGGCGGCCGAGGTGTTCATTCCGCTGCAGGCGCGGGAAGCCTTTCAGGTCCACGAGCCGCTGATTGCGCGGCATGCCGCAGAGTATGAATCCACCATCCGCACTCGGCTTGAGCTGGGCCGGGATCTTTCACCCGAACAGCATGCCTGCCTGATCGGCCGGCGAGACCGGCTGGTCGCGCGCTGCGACGAACTCTGGCTCCGGTACGACCTGCTGGTGGCCCCGGCCTGCCCGGTCACCCGGCTGGCCGTGGGTGTGGATCACGGCGTCAGCCGGCGCAGAATGCTTCAACTCACCACCCCGGCCAGCCTTGCCCGGTGGCCGGCGCTCACGGTTCCCGGATCGGCTGGGCAGGGCCTGGGATTCCAGGTGCTGGCCCCACGGGGCGAAGAGTCGCGGCTGCTCTCCTTCGCCGAACAACTGGGGGCCGCCACAAGCCGGGCAGCATCGCAAGGCGACGCATGAATCGCCTGCATGGCCGGCGTGCAACGGAATCCGGACTAGGACTCCATTGGTCACAAGCCATGGCATCACCGCTGCTCCGACCATTCGCGGACCCCTTCCACGGTCCGAAGACCGCAACGGAACAGAATCATGAACCCACTCTTCTCCCGCCCCTTCACCACCTCGTGTTCCTTGGGCAGCGTGGCGTCGCTGGCTCTCCTGCTCTCCGCTCGCGCTCAGGAAGAAGCGCCCCCAACCGTCCTGCCGGGAGAAATGGAGGCCATTGTGGTGCGGGATGTGCCGCTGGACCTCGACATTCTCCCGACCGCGCGGCCGGTGGAGTCCGTCCTTGGCGACCAGCGGAGCGTCATCGAGACGCCCCGCTCCGTCACGCTGGTCACACGCGCCCAGATGGAAGCCCGGACCATCTCGCGGACCACCGACTTCCAGCAGCTTTCACCCGGAGTGTACACGCCGTCGCGCTACGGACTGGCCGGCGTGCCGGTTATCCGGGGCGACCTCGCGGAAATCTACTGGAACGGCCAGCGGACCATCTACAGCCGGAACTCCATCCTGCCCAGCTTCAATGGCGTCGAGGCGATGGACATCGTCAAGGGACCAGGCTCCGCAGTATTCGGGCCACAGGGCCAGGGCCCCGGCGGGTACGTCAACTTTGTGAGCAAGGTACCGTATTTTGACCGCCTGCGAGGCGAGGTGCTGACCAAGTGGGGCACTGTCGTCCCGGGCGGCGAATCCTATTTCTCGCCGGAATGGACCTTGGACGTGGGCGGTCCAATCAATGAGGAGCTGGCCTTCCGCCTCTCATACCTTGGCCGCGAGGCGGAGGGCTACCACCGCAACGTTGAGGACAACACCCAGGACATCTTCGGCGCTCTGACCTGGCGGCCCAGCGATACCTTCACGCTGGACTGGAACGCCCAATTCTACACGTCGCGATTCAATGAGGTGATCGGCATCAACCGCGTGACCCAGGAACTCATTGACGACCGCATCTACAACGCGGGACCGGTGCGCCGCAACGCCTTCGGGCAGCCCATCGAGGACGGCCCATTTTTTGGCATCCTGGAGACCGGCGACATCCGCAAGACCAAGATCTATCCCTACCAGACGATCAACGCGCCCTTCGACAGCGCCGCCGGGCACTTGTTCCGCTCCCAGCTGATTGCCACAGCCGATCTCTCCGACCAGGCGAAGGTCATCAACCGCTCCTTCGGGGAGTTTCAGGAGACGAGGAAGCTCTCCGGCTACGGCTACACCGAGTGGGTGCCCGAAAACTGGATGGTCAACAACCGGACGGAGCTGCACCTTGACCTCGAGCCGAAGTTCGGATCGTGGCTGGTGCCGATCAAGCCGATCAGCGGCCTCGACCTGCGCTATTCCGAGTTGAAGTCCTACCAGGATTTCTCCACCGAACCGTTCTTCATCTACGACGTCACTCAGGATCCCAGCACGTTCTTCCTGCCAGGACTCCAGCCGGGCAAGAGCTTTGGCGGCGGCTACAACGTGCCGGGCGAGCCTGGCTACGGTGGCAATCCGTTCCCGTCCTCCGGCAACCAGGAGTCGCGCCTCACCCAGTTTGGCATGTTCACCCAGTGGGACATCGAGTTCCACGAGAAGTTCTCCGTCGTGGTGGGCGGGCGCGGCGACTACTTTCAGGCGGAAGCCAACAGTCCGGAATTTGTCGAACGGCCGGCCGGAGCCTTTTATGACGCCTCGGAGTCCGTACTCAATTCGTCGGTGTTCGTCTCCGGCATCTACAAGTGGACGGAGAGGATCTCGACCTATGTCACCTACAACCTGGTGAACGCGGTGTCCGGCAGCGCCAACTTTGGCGGCGTGGACGCCACCGGCGGCTCGGCCGGGCTGGAGGACTCCCTCTCGACCGAAAGCGAGCTGATCGAGGCCGGCGCCAAGGCAAGCCTGCTGGATGCGAAGCTGTTTGTTGGTGCCGCCATTTTCCAGCAGACCCGTCTGGCGCCGGTGCTGCGAGGCGACCCGGTGGGCATCGAGACCCGCGGGGTCGAGCTGGAGGCGTTCTACCAGCCAGACCGCAACCTGAGCGCCAGCCTCAACTTCACGTTTCAGGACGCGGAGCAGGATGACTTCACCTACCAGCAGACTTTCAGCTACCTTGATGGTTACGAGACGGACTTCATCCAGGACGGCCAGCCGGGCACCGGAGTCGGAAGCCCGAATTTCAACAGCGCCAATGGGCGGCCACGCCCGACCGGCAAGATTCGCGCCGCGAGCGTGCCCCGTGTCCTGTTCAACGCCTACGTGTCCTACCAGCTCGACAACGGTCTGGGGGCCGCCCTTTCTCCACAAGTGCAGGGTGAGCAATGGCAGAATCAGGAGGGCACGCTGGAGATTCCCGCCCAATTCGTGATCAACGCGTATCTGTTCTTCCGCAAGCCGAGGTGGGAGGTGCAGATTGGCTTCCTAAACATCACGGACGAACGGAACTGGAGCTCGATTGATCCGAGCTTCGCCGGCAACGACGTGATCTATCCCGAGCCGCCGTTCCGCATCAACGGACAGATCCGTTACCGCTTCTAGGCCGTGGCCAACCCGGGATTGCACTCGGACCTTCGGACAGGGATTGCTGTCCTGCTGTCACTTTGGCCTCGTGATGAGGATCGGCGGCGCCGGCTGGCATGGCTGACGGTGCTGGCCCTCCTGACGGGCTGCTCCCCCTCTGACAGGGCCGCGGGCCAGGCGGAGAAGGAGCCTCAAGCCGTTGCCCAACGCCGTGTCCGCTTCATCCATGACTGGTACCCCGAACCGGAGCATGGTGGCTACTACTCCGCCAAGCTGGACGGCATCTGGGCGGAGCTGGGGCTGGATGTCGAGGTCGTTCCCGGCGGACCCAACGCGGAGATTGAGAAGCGGGTGGCCCTGGACCCCTTCGCCCTCGGCATCGTCCGCGGCGACGCGGTGTTTCTGGCCGTGGATCGCGGGCTTCCGGTGATCGCGATCAACAGCTACTTCCAGCACGATCCCCAGGGAATCATGGTCCATGAGGACTCGCCGGTTCGAACCTTTGCCGACCTTGAAGGCCGCGAGGTCGCGGCGCAGGTCGGCTCGCCCTGGCTGCTGTACCTCGAGCGGAAGTACGGACTGCGCACCCTCCGCGTGCGTCCGGTGTCTGGCACGGTGGCCAACTTTGTCCGGGATACGAACTGGATTCAGCAGGCCTATCCCACCAGCGAGCCCTATTACGCGCTGAAGGAAGGAGTACCCGCGCGGATGCTGCAACTGAGTGACAGCGGCTTTGACCCGTACCGCGTCATCATCGCCCACAAGGACCTCGTCAGGAATCATCCGGAACTCGTCGCCAAGTTCAGCATCGGGGCGTGGCGGGGCTGGCAGGAGTACTTCCGCGAACCGCAGCCCGTCCATGACCATCTGCTGAAGATTTCACCGGTGATGGAAATGGGCGGGATGCGCTATAGCTACGTGAAGATGCGCGAACTGCGGCTGGTGGAGGGCAACCCGGCGGTGGGTGAGCACATGGGCGCTGTGTCGCTCGAACGTTGGGAGGCACTTGGAAGCCTGCTGGTTGAGTTGGGGCTGATCCGCCAAAAGCCGCCTTTGGAGGAGGCGGTGACGGACGCCTTCACTCCGGCGCGTCTCGGGGTGGGCGTGGTGCTGCCCCCGCCCTATTGGACGGATGCCCCGGTGCCCGGGGCGCGGAGCACCGGTCCGACACCGTGAGTTCAATTCCCCACCCCAGACCCCGCCGGCTGCTGGTCCGCCGTGTTGGCCGCCTCGTCACGATGGACGCGTCACGCCGCATCCTGCGCGATGCGTGGCTGCTGGCGGAGGATGGCGTGGTGCGCAGTCTTGGGGAGGGCCGGCCGGCTCACGCCGCGGGAGCGGAGGTGCTGGACGCGCGGGGAGGCATTGTCACGCCCGGGCTGATCAACACGCATCACCATATGTTCCAGAACCTGGCGCGCGCCTTTGCGCCCATCGCGAACCTGCCGCTGCTCCCGTGGCTGGCAGGGCACATGCCGCTCTGGCGGCGGTTCACACCGGAGGCGCTGTTCGTGGCGACGCAGGTGGCGTGCGTGGAGCTGATGCTGAGCGGCTGCACGCTCACCAGCGACCATCACTACCTGTTCCCCCGCGACGGAGGGGCGGAGATGCTGGACGCGGGGTTCGCCGCCGCGGCGGCGCTGGGCCTCCGCTACGTGGGCTGCCGCGGGTCCGTGAACGTGCCCAGCGACATCATGCCGGCGTGGTCGTGCCAGGACCTCGACACAATCCTCGCGGACTGCCAGCGGCTGCACGGCCGCTTCCACCAGTCCGGCCCAGACGCGATGGCGCAGCTCGCGGTCGCGCCCTGCACGGTGTTCGGCTGCTCGGCCGACCACTATCGTGAGTCCGCACGGCTGGCGCGGCACCTGAGAATCCGCCTGCACACGCACTGCGGGGAGACCATCGCGGAGAACGACGAAGCCCGGAGAAGCCTCGGGGCACGCCCGCTGCCTTACATGGCGGGGCTGGGCTGGGAAGGCGACGACGTGTGGCTGGCGCACGGCATCCACTTCTCCGACGCGGAGGTGCGCCGGCTCAACCGCACGCGCACCGGCGTCGCGCACTGTCCGGTGTCCAACATGCGGCTTGGTTCGGGCGTGTGCCGCGTGAGCGACCTGAGGCGCGGCGGTTCGCCGGTGAGCCTGGGGGTGGACGGATCGGCGTCGAACGACTCCGGCCACCTGCTGGCCGAGGCGCGCGCCGCGTTGCTGCTGACACGCGTGACCCACGGCGCCGGGGCCATCACGCCGGAGCAGGTGCTGGAAATGGCCACGCTGGAGGGCGCGCGCAATCTGGGCCGGGCGGGCGACCTGGGTTCGCTTGAGCCGGGCAAGCAGGCGGATTTCGCGGTGTTCCCCGGCGAAGACCTGTTCTCCAACGGCGCGCATGAACCGGTTCACGCGCTGGTCCTGTGCCACCCGCGCCAGGTGGACGCGCTCGTCGTGAAGGGCGAGGTGCGCGTGCGTGGCGGGCAGCCGGTCGGGGTGGACTTGCCGCGCCTGTTGGAACGCCACCGCCGGCTGGCACGGCGCCTGCATGAAGGGAAGACGGCATGACAGGCCGGCCGGCCAACGCTCCCATTTTCAACGTCCAGCGCAGCCTGCTGCTGCTGGCGCTGTTGTTTTTCGCCCAGTGCGAGCCGGTCGCGGCGCAGGGTCAGCCGCTGCTCAAGGTCAGGCTCATCACGGACTGGTATCCGCAGCCGGAGCATGGCGGCTTCTACCATGCGCTGCTGAAGGGCTGGTATCGTGAGGCGGGGCTGGAGGTGGAGATCGTTCCCGGCGGGCCAAACACCTTCGTCGTGCAGCGCGTGGCCACGGGGCAGGGCGAGTTCGGCCTGGGCAGCACGGACGACGTGCTGCTGGCGGTGGATCGGGGCATCCCACTGGTGGCGGTGGGCGCGACGATGCAGCACGACCCGCAGGGCATCATGGTGCATTCCGCGTCGCCGGTGCGCGGCTTCGCCGACCTTGAGGGGCGAACCGTCGCGGTCACGCCGGGAGCGGCATGGTTCAAGTACCTGGTGAGAAAGTACGGGATGAAGCAGGTCCGCGAGGTGGCGCACACGTTCAGCACGGCGGCGTTCGTGAAGGATCCGGAGTACATCCAGCAGTGCTTCATCACCAGCGAGCCGTACTTCGCGCAGCAGGCGGGTGTGCCGGCGCGGGTGCTGCTGATCAAGGATTCCGGGTACGCACCGTACCGGGTCTTCTTCACGCGGCGGGATTTCCTACGCGCGCAGCCGGAGGCGGTGCGGGCGTTCACGGCGGCGAGCCTCCGCGGCTGGGCAGCCTATCTCGACGATCCGGCGGAGGTCCATGCGGAGATCCGCCGGCGCAACCCGGAGCTGGACGCGGCGAAGATGGAGTTCAGCCTCGCGGCGCTGCGGCGGCACCGCTTCATCACGGGCGATCCGGAAGCCGGCGAGGCGGCGGGCCGCCTGACGGAGGCCCGCTGGCAGTTCCAGCACGACACCCTGCGCGAACTCGGCGTGATCCGCGGGCGGTTCCCGGTGACCGAGGCGTTCACGCGGGACTTCCTGCCGCCGGAGGCCCGATGAACGAGCGCATCTCCAAGACCTTCCTCGTGGCCGCCGTCGCGGCCTTCATGGCGCTGGTGGTGGCGAACAACGTCACTGACTACGGCTCGAACTTCCAGTTCGTGCGCCATGTGCTGATGATGGACACCACCTTTCCCGGGAACCGCCTGCGCTGGCGGGCGCTTGAGGCGCCGTGGATTCATCATGCGTTTTACGTTCTGATCATCGCCTGGGAGGCCGCCTCGGCGGTGCTGGCCGGCATGGCCGCCCGGCATCTTTGGCGCGCGCGGGCTGCGGCGGAAGGAGCGTGGGAGCAGGCGCGCCAGTTCGCGGCCGCCGCCCTCACCGTGAACCTGCTGCTCTGGTTTGGCGCCTTCCTGCTGGTGGGCGGCGAATGGTTCGTGATGTGGCAGTCCGAAACGTGGAACGGCCAGGACTCGGCCTTCCGCATGTTCGCCGTGGTCGGCCTCATCCTCGTCTTCGTGCGTCTGCCGGAATCCCCACCGGCCCCGGCCCTTGTTCCGACCGACACCTGACCCGCGTTTTCACCATGGCCAACATCGTCATCCAAACCTTCATCCAGGGCGGCCCGATCATGTGGCCGCTGCTCGTGACCTCCATCGTGGCCGTCGCCGTTGTCCTCGAACGCATCCTCTGGTGGAAGGACCTCAAGCGCCGGCGCGATCCGGAGCGCAAGGAGAAGATCTTCGCCGCCCTGCGCCGCGGTGACCTCGCCGTGGCGTCCTCGCTGTCCCGCAGCTCTGAGGATCCCGCCATCCGCATGATCTGGCAGGGCCTGAACCACGTGCATCTCAACGAATCGCTGCCCGGGGCCCTGCAGGTGGCGGCGGTCGAGGAGATCGAGCGCGCGGAGCGCTTCAATGCGGTGATGGATACCGTGATCACGCTGGCCCCGCTGCTTGGCCTGCTTGGGACGGTCACGGGCATCATGCATTCGTTCAGCTTTGTGGGGAATGAGGAGCTCGCCGCCACCAAGGTCAGCGGCGGCATCGCCGAGGCGCTGATTGCGACGGCAGGCGGCCTGGGCATCGCCATTTTCGCGCTGATTCCCTACAACTATTTTCGGCGCCGGGTGGACCGCTTTCAGACCGAGCTCGAGACCGTGGCGACCAACGTCGAGGTGCTCTTCGAGCGGGCGCGCAAGAAGGGCATGGACCTCACGTTGCTCGCGCAGGAAGAAGAGCAGGCCGACGGAAACCCGGCCCTCGCGGCGACGGCGGCGTAAACCGGCCGAACCGATCACCCGCCCGATGAAAATCCGCTCCCGCCGCAAGGACAACAAGGCGCGCATCGAGATCATCCCGCTGATTGACATCATGTTCTTCCTGCTCGCCTGCTTCATGCTTGTCAGCCTCAGCATGACCCAGCTGCGCAGCATCAAGGTGAACCTGCCCACCGCGGCGACCGCGGCCCCGGAACAAAAGCCCGACTTTTTCACCGTGTCCGTGGACAAGGCGGGGAAAATCTACTTCGACAAGGAGCCCGTGGACCGGCAGGGCCTGCTGGTGGAGCTGATGAAGGTGTACACCGCGGACACCAACGTGCGCGTGTTCATCAACGGAGACCGCGAGGCCGTGCTCGGGCCGGTGATCGACGTTCTGGACCGCGTGCGCTCGGTGGGCATCAGCAAGGTCGCCTTCCAGATCCACCGGGAGTCGCCCGCCGCCCTGCCGCCGTGAGCACGCCCGCCCAACGCCTCGCCGCCCTCGGCCTCGAGCTTCCCGCGCCGCCTCCCGCGGGGGGCAACTACCTGCCGTACCGACGAGCCGGGATACTGCTGCACCTGCCCGGCGTCATTCCAAGCTGGAATGGCGAGCTGCGCTGGCGGGGCACGCTGGGTGCCGGCCTGACCGTGCCGCAGGGCTATGAGGCCGCGAGGCTGTGCGCTCTGAACCTGCTGGCCTGCGCGCAGCTCGCGCTGGGCGACCTGGGTCGCATCCGCCAGATCGTGAGTGTCAACGGGTACGTGAACTGCGTGCCGGGCTTCGCTGACGCACCCAAGGTCGTCAACGGCGCGAGCGACCTGCTGGTCGAGGTTTTCGGCGAGGCCGGCCGGCACGTCCGCGCCGCCATCGGCGTGGCCGGCCTGCCGCAGAACGCCGCTGTTGAGGTGCAGCTGGTGGCCGAAGTGAACGAGACATGAAGTCCCATGCACTCGGAGCCGCGACGACGCATAGTCGCTGGGATGCCGCACTGCCCCCGGCGCTCGAAGCGGCCTCCGGGGACGTGATCCACTTCGACTGCCCGGACGCGAGCGGCGGGCAGCTCCACGCCGACAGCACTCCGGCGGATTTCCTCGGGCTCGACCGGGGCCGCATCCACACGATCGTGGGGCCGGTGTACGTGCGCGACGCCGCGCCCGGAGATGTACTGGAGGTTCAGGTGCAGCGCGTGGCACACTGCGGCTGGGGCTGGACAGGCATCATCCCGGAGATGGGCGCGCTGCCGGAGCGCTTTCCCAGGCCGCATCTGTTCATGTGGAAGCTCGAGGAGCGCGTGTCCCGTTCGCTGGAGCCGGCGACGGTCCCCCTGGCACCGTTCCTCGGCATCATGGGCGTCTGTCCACCGGGTGGTGAAAGCCTGCGGACACGGCCGCCCGGCCCCTTCGGCGGAAACCTCGACGTACGTGAGCTTGGCCCCGGCGCGCGGCTCTTCCTGCCAGTTTTCCATCGCGGCGCGTTGTTTTCCGCAGGCGACGGCCACGCGGCGCAGGGCAACGGCGAGGTCTGCCTCAACGGCATCGAAGCCCCGCTCGAGGCCGAGCTGCGCCTCGTGCTGCACAAGGGCCGGCGGCTCGACGAGCCGTTTGCGGAGCTGCCCGCCACCGCCCCGCCCGTGATGCCGGATGCGGGGCAGTGGGCCTTCATCGCCAGCGCGCCGGACCCGCTCGAGGCCGCTCGCCGGATCAGTGGGCACGCCGTGGACTTCCTCGCCGGGCGCTTTGGCCTGACGCCCGAACTGGCCTACACGCTGTGCAGCGTCACGCTGGACTTGCGCCTTTCACAGATCGTCAACCTGCCCATGACCACCGTCACCGGGACGCTGGCGCGGGCGATGTTCCCGCCGTCATGAAGATTTCCTGCCGCAACCGTCCCGGGCGGCCGCCCCGACAGGCCCCCGGCCTGCTTTCGGCGCTGCTGCTGACCGCCGTCCTGACCACCCCCGCCATCGGGCTTGAACTCGTCGCGGAACGCCAGATGCCGCTCGACCTTGAGCTGTCCGGCCGGCTGCCGGGCGGAAGGACGAATGCCTTCCTCACCCGGGCCGCGCTCGAGGCCCTGCCCCGTGTCACGGTCACCAACGCCCACGACCTCGCGCTGAACCGCCCCGCGGCGTACTCCGGCGTGCCGCTGGCGGACTTGGTGAACGCGCTGGGCCTGCCCGCCGACGCGGAGGTCGTCTGGGCGGTCTGCAAGGACGGCTACGTCAGCCATTTCACCCGTGAGGATCTGGCGCATCAGCGGCCCTTGCTGGTCCTCGAGCTGGACGGGGCGCGCCCGGACGCCTGGCCGAAGGCCGGCAGCGGTGTGGCGATGGCGCCCTACTACGTGAGCCCGCCGGCCTTCGCGCCTCGCGACGCTGTGGTCGGCGTGCCGGAATCGCCGAAACTGCCCTACGCCGTGAACCGCCTGCATTTCACGGACGCCGCCGGCCTGCTACGCATCCAGCCGGCCAACGCGTCATCGCTCGTGCTGGCCGGCGCCGTGCTGGCCAAACGCGAGTGCCTGAGCTGCCACAACCACTTCGAAACCGGGGGCGTGCTGTCTGCCCGCCCGTGGGCACTGCTCGCGACCTGGGCGAAGATTGATCCCGGCTACTTCCGCCGGTACGTGCGCAGCCCCCAATCGGTCCAGCCCGCTGCCAGGATGCCCGGCTATCCCGGCCTTTCAGACGAGGCCTTGGAGGCCTTGGTTGCCTACTTCAAGGCCTTCCAACCTTGAACAGCCGCCGTCTGCGCCGCGGCTGCTCTGGCTCGTCGCGAACAACGGGAGGTTGACGTGCGTCAACGAGGCCGCTGCGCTCAGCCGGAGCAGGCCGTCGCCCCGGAGCGCCGCGGCGAAAGCGCCTGAAGGTCTCGCCACTCGAAGCTGCCGCGCCGGCCGCTTCCGATCCCGTTCCGAGGCGCATTTCTTCGCACCCGCCAACCACGCGAAATGCTTCGTGACGAACGCCCGGAAGGGCCAAATCGGCGCGGGTATTCTTACTTTCATTCACACTTCGGCACTTCGGAAATGGCGCCAGCTACACAATCCATTGCGGGGGACAGACCGCCGAAGTTTGGAGCGGGTGAAGGGAATCGAACCCTCGT
>JBJXFY010000311.1:0-2667 GCA_046155815.1 Limisphaerales bacterium
GGGCGGCGGCCGGCAGTTCCGGCGCGGCGGCGAGCAGCAGCGCGGCGAAGTCCACGGCCAGGCCCTCCGCCAGCGTGCGCGTCTCGCGCGTGCCGGCATTCAGTTCGCGGCGGACGGCGGGCGGCACGTCGGCCGGGCACGTGGCGGCGCGGGTCTTGGGGGCGGCAGGCACGCGGCCAAAGTGCCGCGGACGCGGCGGACCGCTCAAGCGGCCACGGCTTCATTCCTTCGCCCGCCGGCGCGCGCGGTCCCTTTCCGCCCAGCGAAGCCGGCCGCCATTGAAAGCCGCGGCGGCTTGCGCTTGCCTACCGCCATGCCGCCCACGCGACGCGAATTCCTCAAGCAATCCGCCGTGGCCGCCGCGGTTGCGGCCGCCGCGCCTTCGACCGTGGCGGCAACCTTTCGGCGCGGCGGGCGCTTCCCGCCGCACACGCCGTTGTCCGTCCCGGGCGTCCATGTGTACGCCGATGCGGAGAGCGTGCGGCCGGGGGAGGTGATCCGCTTCCACGTCAGCGCGGATGCGCCGTACACGGCGGAGCTGTGCCGGCTGGGCCCCGACGTGGACGACCCGGCCGGGGACGCGGTGCTGCGGCGGTTCGCTCCGGTCGCGCCGCGCGGGCAGCCGATTCATCCCGGCTCCTACGTCCACGTCCCGCGCGGGCTGCGCGGCGAGCTGCGGGCCTTCACGGTCGAGGCGTGGCTGCGGCCGTGGCGGGTGGACCGCCTGCAAGGGGTCGTGAGCCAGGAGGACAAGCAGGACTCGCGCGGCTGGGCGCTGGGCGTGGGCCAGGACGGCTACGTGGGCTTCTACCTCGGCGACGGCGTGTCGCCGGACGAGGCGCTCGTGCATCGCGCGCCCGCCGGGCTGGTACAGAAGGGGTGCTGGCATCACCTCGTGGGCCGCTGGGACGGGGCGACGAAGGCGCTCTTCGTGGACGGCCGCCTCGTGGCCGAGTGGCCGTTCGCCGGGCCGCTGCGGCCGGGCACGCATCCCATCCGCCTCGGCGCGATGGGCGACGAGGGCCGCGCGGTCCGGTTCCTCGACGGCGACCTCGCGATGGTGGCGCTGTACGAGGGCGCACTGAATGAAGGGACGATTGCCCGGCGCTTCGCCGGGCGCGGGCTGCAGCCGGCCGAAGCCCCGGCAGACAAAGCCTGGAGCGTGCTCGCCTGCTGGGATTTTTCCGAGGAACGCGGCGACGCGGTGGCCGACGTGTCCGGCGGGCGGCGGCCCGGGCAGATCGTGAACCGCGGGACATGGATGATCGGCGGGCCGTCGTTCGACCCGAACGTGACGCGCTTCGGCGACTACGATCCCGCGCACGATCCACAACGTGGCCACGGCCTGCGGCTGTCGTCGGACGACCTGTACGACTGCGGCTGGGAGGCGACGCACCGCTGGCGCGTCCCGGCGGACGCGCGCTCGGGCTTCTACGTGCTGCGCCTGCGGCATGAGCAGGACGGGCAGGAGCACCTCCAGCACGCGATGTTCGTCGTGCGCCGGCCGGCGCGGGGGAAGCCCGCGCCCCTCGTGCTGCTCGCGGCGACGAACACCTGGCGGGCGTACAACGCCGCGGCGTTCGGCGTGCCGCGGCCCGGCGCGCGGCAGCTCGCGGGGACGGACGGCTTCCCGAACTCGCCCGGCGACCCGCCGGCCTTCTCCTTCTACCGGGCGCACGCGGCGGGGCAGGGAACCTACCAGATGGGCCGGCTCGTGCCCTGGCCGGCGGCGGGGCCGTACCTGCGCTACGGCGATGCGACGGAGTACAGCCACCTCGCGCGGGCGGACCGCTTCACGCAGGCCTGGCTGGAACGTGAGGGCTACGACTACGAGGTCGTGAGTGACTTTGACCTGCACCGCGACCCCGGGCTGCTGCGCCGCTGCCGGGTCTTACTCATCAACGGCCACAGTGAATACTGGTCCGCCGAAATGTATCATGGCCTGGAGGAGTTTCTCCGCGCCGGTGGGCGCACGGTGGTGCTTTCCGGCAACTCACTCTTCTGGCGGGTGACTTACTCCGATGACGGCACGGTGATGGAGTGCCGCAAGGTGGACGCGCCGGGCGACCAGATGCGGCCCGAGCAGCGCGGCGAGGCGTGGCACAGCCACGACGGCCGGCGCGGCGGCATGATGCGCGAATGCGGCCTGCCCGGCTGGCGGCTCATCGGCCTCGAGACGCTCGGCTGGAACAACCAGGGCGACCCGAAGAACTTCGGTCCGTGGATGGCCGAGGCCGTGGACCATCCCGTCTTCCATACGCCGGAGGAAACCGGCCTGAAGCCGGGCGACCGCTTCGGCTGGACGGGCCGCGCCGACGGCACGCCGACGGCCAACGGGCATGAGTTCGACATCCGGCTCTCGACGCTCGCCAAGCTGGCGGCCGGGCCGGTGCCGCCGGGCGCGGTGATGCCGGACGACCCGCCGGGCATCCGGCGGCTGGCGAACGGCGTGATCCCGTGGCAGCACGGCGGCGCGGCGTTCGACTACTTCTTCCGGCCGATCAAGCCGGCGGACGAGCAGGGCGGGGAGATGATCTGGTGGGAGCGGTCCGACGGCGGAGTGGTGTTCAACGCGGGCAGCATCGGCGCCGGCTGGGCGCTGCACGCGGATCCGAAGTGGGCCGCGCTGCTGAGGAACGTGCTGCATCACTTCGGGGTGGCGAAGCA
>JBJXFY010000323.1:0-4745 GCA_046155815.1 Limisphaerales bacterium
TGCAACGCGGGCGGCGTGGTGGTGAGCTACTTCGAGTGGGTGCAGGACCTGCAGAGCTTCTTCTGGTCCGAGACCGAGGTGGTGGACCGGCTGTATCGAATCCTCGAGGGCGCGTTCGTCGAGACGCTGAAGTTCAGCCGCGAACGCCGCGTCGGGATGCGCCATGCCGCGCTCGCCCTTGGCATCGAACGCGTGTGGCGGGCCAAGCAGTTGCGCGGGCTGTTTCCCTGAGTCGGGCTTACGCGTGGGACCGGTTTCAACCGGTCCGGCCTCCGTCCCGGAGGGGCGAGCTCCCGCGAGCCCCGCCTCGTCCCCGCGAGCCTTGGTCTCCCAACGTTCCGCGCCCACCCTCCCCTACCTCGCTGTCGTCGCGGCCTTGCGCCCCGGCGGGCGCTTGTACTCGCTCTTGCGCTTCAGGCCGAGGGACTGGAGCTGCTCGCTGTCCTTGCCGTACTGCGCGGCCACCTGCGTCTCGCAGTCGAGCACGCCGTTGTGCAGCGCCCATTCCGCGGCCGTCGCGCGGTCGCGCGCCGCGGCCAGGGCGCCCTCGGCCTGCGTCTCGGCCTGGCGGGCCTGCGTCATGGCCCCCTCCAGCGCGGTCAGGGCGGCGACGGTGCAGGCGGGGTTGGCGGGCTGGTAGTCTGGCAGCGCCCGCAGGGCGGCGAGGGCGCGGCGGTTGGTGTCGAGGGTGCCGGGCGCGAGCCGGCGGGTCTGGTTCTGGGCCATGAGATGTCCTTGGGCTGGGATGCGGCTGACAAATCCAACCGACAAGCCCGGCCGACCATAAGGACGTGCTTCGCCTGCGGCAGCATTCCATCCGATGCGGCAACCCACTGACTTGTAACTCATTGCGGAATCGCGGTGGCGGCCGGAGGCGGGATTGCGAGGCCCGAAGATCGTCCTGCATTGCCAGAAGATGGCGTTGCATGGAGTGACAAGGCCGTTGTCACGCCAGACAAGCCTTCTACACGACGTGACAACCCTCCTGCATGGCCTGACAAGTCCATTGCTTCGCGCGACAAGTCTTCTGCACGACGTGACAACTCTTCTGCATGGCGTGCAACGAGACTTGTCAGGCATCGAAACAAGCCTGCATGGCCTGACAACGCTGTTGACCGCCGTGCAAAGAGGCTTGCCGAGACTGCAAGGCCTGTATCGTGGCGTGGCAACAGGATCGCCTGGCGTGCAGGCAGCCGTGATGAGCGTGGCAGGAAGCTGGCCGGATGTGACGGTGGCATCGCCTGGCGTATGGATGGCCTTGTGCGGGCCATGGACACGCATTCGTGTTACAAATGACTTGCGAGGCGGTTTTCTCTTGCACAAGGGACGGCGACTATGGTGTGTAGGGAAAGTCACCCTCAGGTAAGGAGTCCACCATGAAGCGATGCCGTGAGTTTCTGTTTCGCCCTGTGGTCTGCGCGGCGTTCTTCGCCGCAGCCCCCTTCAATCTGCTCCAAGTCGGTGCCGCCCCCCCCCGATGTAGTCGCTGGGCGCGGGCCGCGCCTAGCGGACGGAACTGAGGCCGAACCGCGAAACCTCCCGGTGCTGCGATCAAGCGCGCTGCGGACGACGATCGCGGCGACGGGCACCGACATGCCGTCGGCGGACCAGACGGCGCGGCTGGACGAGATTTTCCGGCAGACCCGCGAGCAGCAGCGCTCCGGCAGCGAGCCGACGCCGGAGGCGCTCGCGGAGGAGGTCGCCGCGCTGGAGCAGTTCGTGGCCGAGAACCCCGCTTCGCCCTACACGCCTTCCCTGCGTGCCGACCTGGCCGTGCATTACCGTTCGGAGGGGCGGTTCTCGCGGGCGCTCGCGCACTGGCAGGCGGCCTATCTCGCCACCGCCGCGTTTCAGGACGGTGCCGGCAAGCGGGTCTGCGACGAGGTGCTGGCGCACTGGACGCGGCTGCTGGCGGGCCTGGGGCGAAAGGAGGAACTGGCGGCGATCTTTGCCCAGCAGCGGGGCCGGGTGCTGGACCGTGGCCCCCTGGCCCAGATGTGGCTCCGGACCCGCGAAGCCTATGTCACCATGCGGGATCATCCGGAGGTGTCGTACAAGTGCGGCGTGGCGGCGCTGAACAACGTCGCCCGCGTGCTCCGCGGCACGAATGTCCCGTCCGTGGCGGCGCAGCCGTCGCCGGCGCGGGGCTTTACCCTGGCCGAGCTGGACGCCTTCGCCCGCGGGGAGCGCCTGGGTCTGGTGGCGGTGGCGCGCGAGGAGGGGGAGGCGCTGGTCGTGCCTTCCTTGGTGCATTGGCAGGTGGGCCACTATGCCGCGATTGTGCGGGAACTGGCGCCGGGCCTGTACGAGGTGGCCGACCCGACGTTTGGCACGAAGCTCGTGATGGAGGCCGCAGCCATCAACGATCAGGCCAGCGGCTTCTTCCTCGTACCGGCCAACACCCTGCCGCCGGGCTGGCGGCCGGCCACGGCCCCGGAGGCGGCCCAGGTGGTCGGCCGTGGTTATACCTACACCTTCCCGGACAATTAGGATCAACCTTGCGACACCTGCCCCTGTCCGCCGGGCACCGGTGGTGACGGCTCGGGCGGTTCCGGAAACGGTGGCAGTGGCAACGGCCGCCCAAACAAGCCGACGCTGGGATCGGGTTCGGGAGGCTCGGGCAACACGTCCGTGTTCTCGTCCGGTGGCTTCTCCACGGGCTGCTGCGGCATGCCGACGTGGCGCGTGTCCGAGCCGTTCATCAACCTCTGGCTGGAGGACACGCCGCTGGCCTACGAGCCCGCCTACGGTCCGGAAGTAACGCTGCATCTGGCCTACCGCCAGCGCGACGAGGACGCCGGCGCGCTGCCGGACTTCACCTCCTTCGGCTCCCTGTGGAACTGTTCGCTGCTTTCCCACGTCAAGGCGCAGCAGCCGATCCAGTACAATGGCCCCGGCCTCGCCGAGGTCTTCCTGCCCGGTGGCGGCAAGGCGCAGTTCACCTTTTCGTCCAATCCACTCGCCGGCCCGGACTACAACAACTACGGCCAGTTGCTGGAGGTCTTCGACGGGGACGATCTGCTCGAGGGCTTTGAGTTCCTCAAGCCCGACGGCTCAAAATATGTGTATGGCTACCGGCCGGCCAACACGCTCACCACTCATTTCTTCCTCACGGGGATCGTGGACCCGCAGGGACGGGCGCTGACGCTTCAATATGAGGAGGTTGACGTCGGCGGCTACTGGTATGTGCGCCTGAAGCGCGTGTACGACGCCGCCGACACGGGGCTGGCCAGCCCCACGCAGTTCTACTACTCCCATTCCACCATCCCCACCTTGGTCACGGCGGTCACCAACCGCCACGGGGACGGCGCCACCTTCAGCTACACCGTCGGCGGGGGCTACGAGCACCTCACCTCGTTGACGGACGCCGTGGGCATCACCAGCTCGGTGAGCTACGACGCCAACGGCTGGCCGGCGACCCTCACCACGCCCTACGGCACCACGACCTTCACGCTCTTCGCCGTGGACGAGGAGGATCCCCCCAGCGTCATCAACCCCCGCTACGCCAAGATCACGCATCCCGACGCCGCCGTGGAGGTCTATTCCTTCTGCGACATGCTCTACACCGGCGCCTTCGGCTATCCCGGCAACGGCAGCGACCCCGCGGCCACCAACGCGCCGGTGGTCACGGGCGCGTATTTCGAGGACGACGCGCCGAGCTACTTCAATTCCTTCTACTGGAACGCCAAGGCGGCCGCGAGCCTGACGACGGGCGATCCCGCGGACTTTGTCTGGGCCGACCACGTCAAGGCCCGCCGCCGCCACTGGTTCAGCGCCGCCTACAGCCAGCCGCATCCGGCCTACACCCCGTCCCGCACCCTGGCCTTCGAGCAGGAGCGCAGCCCGGACGGCAGCACACCGGGTCAGGTGACCTGGTACGACTACCCGGGCCGCGACACAAATTCGGTGCTCGCCCACGGCACGCAGAATCTGCCCAGCGTCGTCGCCCGCCGCATGCCCGACGGCACGTCCGCCTTCACGCTCTACAGCCGCAACGGCCACGGCCACGTCACCAGCGCGCTCAAGAGCTGGGTGGCCGGCGGCACCACCTACACCCGGACCAACACCTTCCTCTATGCCGGCAACGGGATTGACCTGCTGGAGCACCGCTTCGGCGGCGCCTCCGGCAAGCTGCTGAACGCCTTCACCTACAACGGCCAGCACCAGGTGCTGACCATCACGGACGCCCTGGGCCAGGTCACCACCAACACCTGGCTTTCCGACGGCAGCGCCCGCCTGGACCTCGTGTCCTACCCCTCCGGGCATCACCTCAAGCACTTCTACGATGGCACGACCAAGTACCTGTGGCGGGCCGTGGATTACTTCGGCGGCACGCCCTACCGGACGAACGCCTACTCCCGCCTCAACGGCCGGCTGCGGACGCATGAAGACCCGCGGGGCTGGATCACCACCTACACGCGTGATGGCCTTGATCGCGTTACCCGCCTCGACTCCGCGGACAGCACCTACGAGCTCTTCGCCTACACGAATGCCGCCGGCACCAAGCTCCTCGACCGCACGTACCACCGCGACCGCGAGGGCCACGCCACCGCCTGGATTTACGACAGCCGCCGGCGTGCGACCAACGTCGTGGACGGACTCGGCCGCGTCACCCTCTACACCTACTGCGACAGCGGCGACCAGCCCGCCTCGGTCACCCGCGCCCACGGCACCGCCCTCGCCCTGACCACCTACTTCGACCACGACTACCAGGGCAACCTCCTCACCAACACCCTCCCCGACGG
>JBJXFY010000334.1:0-3065 GCA_046155815.1 Limisphaerales bacterium
ACTCTACGCACGCAGTCCGGGTGGGCAAGTGCGGGTTTGGACACGAAGTCACCGCCAGGCCGCCAGAGGTGGCGGCCGTTCCTGCATGATGGGAAGGGCCGGGGCTTCCTGCCCGAAAAGGACCCGCCCAGCATTTTCCGCCTTCCCGCTGGATTTCCCTGCCGGCTCCCGGCAAACACCACGGCCAATGCACGCCGTTGAATCCTTTTCCCGCCGTCGGTTCCTTCAGGCCGCGGCCGTCACCGGGGTCTCGTTGGCCGCCGCTTTTCCCGCCGCCGCGCAGGCGCCCGCGCGCAAGATCAGGCTGGGCATGGACAACTTCGCCGTCCGCGCCTTCGGCTGGAAGGGTCGCGAGCTGGTGGACTACGCCGCGGGCCTCCGGCTCGACACGCTCTTCATCACCGACCTGCCCGCGCTCGGTTCGCTCCAGGAGGCCGACGCCGCGGAGCTGCGCCGCCACGCCGCGGACAAAGGCATCGAGATCCTGCTCGGCTCGTGGAGCATCTGCCCGACTTCCAAGACGTTTAGAAAGGACTGGGGCACCGCGGAGGAGCACTTGGCCCTTGGACTGCGGTTGGCGAGGGCGCTGGGCTCACCCGCCTTCCGCGTCGTGCTCGGCTCGCGCGAGGACCGGAAGACGCCCGGCGGCATCCAGGCGCGCATCGCGGACACGGTGAAGGTGCTCAAGTCGCAGAAGTCGCTGGCCGGCGATCTTGGCGTGAAGGTGGCCGTGGAAAACCACGCCGGCGACCTGACTGCCGACGAGCTGGTCGGCCTGATCGAGGCCGCAGGCAAGGACTGGGTGGGCGCGAACATGGACTCGGGCAACGCCGCGTGGACGCTCGAGGATCCGCTCGCCAGCCTCGAACGCCTCGGCCCCTACGCGCTCACCACCAGCCTGCGCGACTCGGCCATCTGGGAGACGGACCAGGGCGCCAAGGTGCAGTGGACCGCGATGGGCGAGGGCGGCGTGGTGAACCTGAAGCAGTACTTCGCGCGCTATGCGGAGCTGTGCCCGCAAGTCGCGGTGAACATCGAGACGATCAGCGGCTTTGCGGTGGAGTTCCCGTACCTGGAGCAGGCGTTCTGGGAGGTCTTTCCGGAGAAGCGGGCGGCGGACTTCGCGCGTTTCATTGCGCTGGCAAGGAAGGGCAGGGCCATCGCGCAGTTCGATGGCAACAGCCGCGACCGGCAGAAGGCCGAGCTGGAGAACAGCCTCCGCTACTGCCGCGAGGTGCTGGGCCTCGGCACGCGGCCGTGAGCCGCACCGTACGCGCCGTTTCTTGTCTCGCCCGGGTCCAGTGATAGCGTAGCCGCGTGACGGATGGCTCCCCGATGGAACGCAAACCGCTGAAGCTCGTGGCGTGCGGCGGCTGCGGCACGCGGGCCTTCATCCCGGGCGACCTCCCGCCGCTCGAGACCGTCGCCTGCACCAAGTGTGGGCACCCGATCATGATGCCGATGCAGCTCCGGCAGTTCGAGCTGCGCTCGCCCATCGCCTCCGGAGGCATGGGCACCGTGTACCGGGCCTTTGACACCATGCTGCTCCGCGAGGTGGCGGTGAAGCTGATGCGGCGCGAGCTGCGCGAGGATCCCGAGGCGCTGGAGAGCTTCCAGCGCGAGGCCCGCGCCTGCGCCACGCTGAACCACACCAATATCATCCACATCTACACCTTCGACGACCACGACGGCCGCCTCTACCTGGTGATGGAACTGGCCGACGCTGGCAGCCTCGACTCGCGGATCGAGCAGCTCGGCCGCGTGCCGGAACTCGACGTGCTGGACACGGGCATCAAGGTCGCCGGCGCGCTTGCCTCCGCGCTCAAGAAGAGCCTGCTCCACCGCGACATCAAGCCTGGCAACATCCTCTACAATGCGGAGGGCGAGCCGAAGCTGGTGGACTTTGGCCTCGCGCGCTCCTCGGACACGAGCGACGTGGACGAATCCTCCCTCTGGGCCACGCCGTACTACGTCGCGCCGGAGAAGGTGCAGCGGCAGTCCGAGACCTTCCTGTCCGACCTTTACTCGCTGGCGGCGACCCTGTACCACGCGCTCACGGGCCATGTCCCGTTCGAGGCGCCGACGATCGAGGAGGTGGTGGCGGCGCAGGTTCACACGCCGCTCACTCCGCCCAACCTCGTCGTCCGCGAAATCACCCAGCCGACGAGCGACGCGCTTGAGCGCGCGATGGCGAAGAACCCGGCACAGCGGTTCCAGAGCTACGACGAGTTTACCATGACGCTGGAGGCGGCGCGGAGCCAGCTCCTGGTCGCCCGCCTGCGCAGCGGGGGCAGCTTGGCCGCGACGCCCGCCGCCCCCGAGCCGAGGGCGGCCGGTGTGCGCGGTTGGTTCAAGCGCTGAGGGCCCGCCCGGCTCACTGCTCCGGCTCGGCGGGCTTCTCGGCCGGCGCCTTCTTTTTCGCACCGGCGGCTTCCGGCCGCGGACCCACGCGGAGCGAGGTGGCCTCGAGTTCGCCGTTCTCGCGCTTCTTCCCCTGACCGCCGACCTCCTCGCCCGCCTTGATGTCGCCGAAGACCGCCGGCTTGCCGGCCATCACGATCTTCGTCTGCGAGGTGACGTGGACCACGCGGTCCTTCTCCTGGCCCGCCAGGGTGATGGTCATCTTGGCGGCATCCACGGACTTGATCTTGCCGCGGAAGGGCAGGCGGTCGGAGTTGCCCTTCTTCTTGGCCTTCTCCGGCGTTTCGGCGGAGGTCTGGGTCTCCGGCTTGGCGTCGTCGGCTGCCCGCGGTGCGAGCGGGGCCAGGGCGAGCGCGGCAGCGAGCAGCGTGAGGTGGACGCGAAGGATCATGGAAGTGCCTTGTGTTTGGAGTTAGGGAACAGCTGTTTATGCAACGGGAAATCCGCGGCGTCAAAGCCCATCTTGGGCGGCCCGCGGACGTGACAGCCGCGCCGCGCGCGGCTTAACTCCCGGCCCGCGATGCATGACTTCCGGTACATCCAAGGCGAGCTCCACTGCGAGCGGGCGCCCATCGAGGCACTGGCCCGGCGCTTCGGAACGCCGCTCTACGTGTACTCCCGTCACACCCTCACGGACCACTTCC
>JBJXFY010000345.1:0-24412 GCA_046155815.1 Limisphaerales bacterium
GGGCGTCAGCCGCGAACAGGCCCAGGTCGCGATGAATCTCCTCGCGCAACAGGTGCATGCCGAGACGCCTGCGAACACCTCCACCAATCTCGGCGTGTTGCCGGGCGCGCTGGGTTTCACCGACGAACTGCAACCGGCCCGGCTGCCCTTGAACTTGTTGCTCGGCACATCGGCGCTGGTGCTGCTGATCGCCTGCGCCAATCTCGCCAACCTGCAGCTCGCGCGCGCCACCGGGCGCCTCCGCGATTTCGCCATCCGCCTCGCGCTCGGCGCCCATCGCGGACGCCTGATCCGCCAGTTGCTCACGGAAAGCCTGTTGCTCTCGCTGATCGGCGGTGTGGCCGGACTCGCCGTCGCTGCCGGGCTGGTGCAACTCCTCGAACGCTTCCGCCCGCCCAACGCCAGCATCGCGCTCTCGAACGGACTCGATTTCCGCGTGCTGCTGTTCGCCTTCGGCGCCTCGGTGGTGACGGGCATGTTGTTCGGTCTCGCCCCAGCCTGGCGGGCGAGCCGGCCGCAGGTGGTCCCGGAACTCAAGGGCGGCGCGGGCACGACGACGGAACGCGGCGGTCGTTGGAATCTCCGCCACGCGCTGGTGGTGACACAGGTCGCGCTCTCGCTGCTGGTGCTGGTCAGCGCCGGGCTGTGCGTGCGCAGTCTGAACAAGCTGCAAGCGATTGATCCGGCGTTCGAGCCGTCGCAACTCGCGCTGATGTCGTTCGATCTCGAGTTGAATGACTACAAACAGCCGCAAGCCCGGGCATTTTATGATCGCTTGCTGGAACGGGTGAGCGCCCTGCCGGGGATTGAGGCCGCCAGTCTTTCCGCGAACACGCTGCTCAGCGGACGCTCCTGGGGCATGAGCGTCGAAAGTGTCGAGGGATTCGAGCGGGCCGAGAACGATCCCCCGCCGCTGGGCGAGGTGAACCTGGTTTCGCCCGATTACTTCCGCACCCTTGGCATCCCGGTGTTGCGCGGGCGGACGTTCACCAGCACGGACGCACCGGGCGGTCCACCGGTCGTGATGGTCAACGAAGCCTTTGTGAAGCGTTACTTTGGCGGCCAGGACCCCGTCGGCAAACACGTTTACCAGCACGTGGGCGAAGGCGGGCCAACCGGCGGGCTGCCGACCGAAGTCGTCGGCGTGGTGCCAACCACCAGGAGCGGCCAGCTCGCGGATGCGCCCCGGCCCGCGATGTTCTTCCCGGTCGCCCAGAAACCCGACCTCGCGCTGACGTTGACCGTGCGCACGGGGGTGGACGCCGGCGCGACCATCGCTCAGCTGCGCGGCGTGGTGAAGTCCCTCGACGCCACTATGCCGGTCTTCGATGTCCGTACTCTCGCCCAGCAGAAAAATGGTTCGCTGGCGATGCAGCGCATGGCGGCCTCGCTGCTCACGGGCTTCGGTGTGCTCGCGTTGTTGCTGGCGGCACTCGGCATCTACGGCGTGCTGGCTTACTCGGTGAGCCGGCGCACGCGAGAGATTGGCGTCCGCATGGCGCTGGGGGCGCAGTTGTCGGACGTCTTGACGATGGTCATGCGGCAGGGACTGGGCATGGTGTTGATTGGCCTGGGGCTCGGCCTCGCGGGCGCGGTGGGTGTGACGCAGTTGTTGCGGAGCTTTCTGTTCGAGATCCAGCCGCTCGATCCGCTCACCTTCGGTTCCGTCATCGTCCTGCTGGCCGGCGCGGCGGTGGTGGCCTGCTGGCTGCCCGCCCGCCGCGCGGCGAAAATGGATCCAATGGTGGCGCTGAGGAGCGAGTGAAGCCGCCAGAATGAGAACCTTGGCTCCTGTGGGCTCCTTGAGGGCGGCATGGCTGGCGCTGGCTTTATCTTTCGGCGCGAATGCCGGTGGCGGCTGGAACCAATGGCTCGGCGGTCCGGAACGGACGCTCAATGCCTCTCTGCAGTCCACGACTGATTCCCCGCCGACGTTCACAGAGTTCTGGCGCCGGCCCATGGGCAGCGGCTTTGCCGGGTTTTCCGTCGATGCCGGCCACGGCATCACCGCCATGACGGATGGCAGGCAGGACGTGGCCGTGCTGCTCGACGCGGCGACGGGTTTCGAGCGCTGGCGTTTCACGCTGGGGCGCACCCGCAAGCGGGCGGAGGGAGTGCCGCTGGGGCCGTTGTCCACGCCGGCCATTGATGCGGAGGCGGCCTATGTGCAGGCGCTGGATGGACGGTTCGTATGCCTTGACCGCGCTTCCGGCCAGCTGCGCTGGGAAGTGAATCTGAAGCGCGCCTTCCAAGCCTATGAGCCAGGCTATGGCTTCGCGAGTTCACCGCTGCTGCTGCCAGACCTCGTGGTGCTGCTGCCCGCAGGGTCTTCGGCGAACTCCGCCGTCGCGCTGGACCGGCGCACCGGCGAAGTCCGTTGGAAGGCATCGCTGGGGACGGCCACGGAGTACGCCTCGGCGGCATGGCTGCCGCAGCCGGGCAGGGGAGGCGGGCAGATCATCGCGGCCTTGGGCACCAGGCTGGCCGGGCTTGCGCCGGAGGACGGCCGTCTCCTCTGGGCACTCGACGGCGTGGCGGGCGGACTTTGGACGCCCTCCACGCTGACTGGTGGAAGGGTCTTTTTTCCCACCGCGCAGGTGACGCGCCTGCTGGAGCCCGCGGGTGACGCCGCGCGGGAAATCTGGAACAGCCCGGTGTTCGAGGGCGTCATGGGGCCGGTCGTCGAACTGGACGGAATGCTCATCGGCCACCATGAACGCCGCCTGACCGCGCTGGACGCGACCGCAGGAAGGCAGCTCTGGCAGCGTCCGGCGGAGACCGACGGGCAACTGCTCGTGCTCGGAAAGTGGCTGGTGTTTGTGAACGACCGGGCCGGGACGCTGGAAGTGCTCGTGGTCACACCCCAGGGTTGCGAGGCCGTGCACCGTCAGCCCGTCCTCAAGCCGACGCGGATGGAATCGCCGCTGGCTTTCGCCGATGGGCTGCTTTTCCTTCGCGCCCCGGAGGAGCTGGTGGCCCTGCGCGTCCGGTGATGGAGTCCCACAGGCGGCCGATGATCCCACCTGAAACCCCGGCTCAAGAGCCGCCCAGTCCCGCCACAGGCAGTCCCGAATCCGTCTGGCGGGCGGCCGAGGCGGCCGTGGCCGCCGGCGATGCCGCGGCGCTCGGGCGCCTGCTGGCGGAGCACGGCCCGTTCCTGCGCCGGCGGCTGCGGCACTCCGCCTGGTGCGGCGGTCAGGCCCCGGACTTCTCCGCGACCGATGCGGGGGCGATCGTCGCGCGCGGGCATCACTTCCGGTGCTTTGAGGAACTGGAGCGGCATCGCGTGGAGGTGGGGCAGGGCGGTTCGCCCGCCGCCGCTTTCGAGGCGGCGGTGGACGCGGTCGTGGCCGGCGACCTGGCGGCCTTGGAAGACTCGCTCCGCCGCAGCCCCGCGCTGGTGGACGCGCGCTCGTCGCGCACGCACCGGGCGACGCTCCTGCACTACATCGGCGCCAACGGTGTCGAGAGTTGGCGGCAGCGGACGGCCGCCAACGCCGTCGCGATCGCCGGGGCGCTGCTCCGCGCCGGGGCCGAAGTGGACGCGCTGGCCGACCTGTACGGCGGCGCGACCACGCTGGGCCTGGTGGCGACCAGCCTCCATCCCGTGCGGATCGGCGTGCAGGACGACCTGCTGAACCTGCTGCTCGGCCACGGCGCAGCGGTGGAACCTCCGCGGGCGGCGGGCGGCGGGCGGAGCATTGTCAACGACTGCCTCGCCACCGGCCGGCCCGGGGCCGCGGAGCTGCTCGCGGCGCGCGGCGCGCGGCTGGACCTCGAGGGGGCGGCGGGCGTGGGCCGGCTGGAGGCGGTGCGCGGCTTCTTTGCCGCGGACAGCGGCCTGCAGGGCGGGGCGACGCCGGACCAGATGAAGTCGGGCTTCCAGTGGGCGTGCCAGTACGGCCGGACCGAGGTCGTGGGGTTCCTGCTCGGCCGGGGCGCCCGGGCCGATGAAATGCACCGCGGGCAGACCGGCCTGCACTGGGCCGCCTATGGCGGGCACGCGGAGATCGTGAGGCGGCTCCTCGCGGCCGGCCCGGCGGTGGACCTCCCGGACGAGCGCTTCGGCAACACCCCCCTGGGCTGGGCGCTCTACGGCCGGGCCAGTCCGCCCCTTGAGGTCGGCGGCGGCCGGCCCCTTGAAGTCGTGGCCCTCCTCGTCGGTGCCGGTGCGGCCGTGGCCGGGGAGCGGGTGCCGGCGGAACTCCTGGCCGCCGACCCGCGCCTCGCGGCTGCGCTGCACGGCGGGCTGCCGGAGGGCAGTGCCCATCCATCGGTCCGGTGGACACCCGCGGCGGACGTGTGAGCCAGGAGCTGGCCCACCTGAATGACGGGAAGCAGGACGACGGACGGAGGCGTGACGACAGGGCGTTGAGCGCCCGGCGGTGGAACTGTGGCGGCGGGGTGGGAAGTCCGCCGCGCGGGTGCCCGGCGAGCTGGGCGTCAACGTCCGGAGCCTCAGGAAGTCGCGGCCCCAGCACGGGGCCGCGCCGCAGGCCGGGGCCAGGCGCACGGTCGAGGCGCTGGAGGCGGAGAACCGGCGCCTGCGGCGGGAGCTAACGCTGGCCTTCGGGCAGCGGGACAGACCAAGAAGACCTTGGGCGTCGTCTTCGCACCGGGCGCCAGCGCCATGGACGGATCCAGGCCCTGGGCGCGTCGAGCGGGCTGTTGGTCGTGTAACCGTCGCAGCCCTTGAAGAAGACGTGCGTGGCCTCCGGTTTGGGCCGGACCAGCTCGGCGAGCGTGAAGAAGGCCACGCCCTCCCAAGCCATGTCGTACTGGCTCCAGGTGGTCACGCAGTGCAGGTCGCTCGTGTCCCGGAACTGCGGCAGGGACATGAACTGGTCCCAGGTGAGCGTGACCGGGTTCTCGACGTGCCCGTGAATCTTCAGCCGCCACTCTCCCGCGGGCACATCGGGATGGATGCCGAGGTCGAGGACGGGGAAGTTCGTGACCAGCCGCTGGCCGGGCGGGAGGCGGTCCGTGGAGCATACGGCAGGTCGGGCGCGGCCGGCCATCTTGGCGGCCCAGCGCTCCTTCGCGGCGATGTAGGCGTCCTTCATGCGGGGCAGGGTAGTGGCGTGTGGGACAGGAGTGCAACGGCGGTACTGCTCCAGAGATGTTCTGACGTGAGTTATACCAACTGCCGTTGCACTCCGGTAGAAATGCGTGGCCAAGTTGAGAGCTTCGGGCCGCTCTCTGAAGTATGGTGGATCGCTCCTCAACTGATTTTCCAGATCTCAAATCTTCGCTCAAAAGCATCGAGGAGGATTCAGACATTTGCTCAATCGTTCGATATTGAGCTGCAGTACACGCCTTTTCAATTCGGCGGCGGGATCTGCCAAAAGGCGGAATCCTTTGTTTGCAGAAAACTCCATGCACGGCCTCATAGACGAGAAGGCCCGCAATTGCGATCACGCGCTCACTAGCCGACCAGGCTGAAGAAATTCTCGCGTGAGAATTGATGATGCATATCTTGCCATGAGAACAATAGACACCACCACGCACGATGTCGGCCACAAGTATGACGTTGATGTGCTTTTTGATGCGGGCAGCCTGAATAGGGCACGCATTTTTAAGCAATCCAAGAGCCTTTGACATTTCTTCCCGTGCCGCAGTTGAATCTATGCCGCCGTATTTAAACGGGACGACTTTGACGTTTAAGCCGTTGGGCACATCAAGAATGACTTTATCCCTTTTGAGGAAGAACGCGATTGCCCAATAAGCGGGCAATGTAGCCTGCTCGTAGAGTATCATCAACAGCTTCCGGATCATCTATTCGATGGCATTGAGACAATGCTTCATAACAGGCTTGGAGCTGCCCAACCTACTCTTGAGGCACCTGCCTCGCATCCCCTCCTTTCCAAGGCAGGGTTGTTGCAGTTGTAACGGCTATTTCACCAGCAGTTCCGCGATCTGCACGGCGTTGAGGGCGGCGCCCTTGAGGAGCTGGTCGCCGCTGACCCAGAAGCAGAGGCCGTTCTCCAGCGCGCAGTCCATCCGCAGCCGGCCCACCTGGCAGTGGTCGCGCTCGGAGGCGTAGAGGGGCAGGGGGTATTCGGACTTGGCGGGGCTGTCCACCACGTCGAGGCCGGGCGCCCGGTGGAGCACCTCGAGCGCGGCGGCGACGGTGACCGGCCGCTCGAACTCCGCACTGACGGCGACCGAGTGTGCGCGGTACACGGGCACTCGGACGCAGGTGACGGAGGCGCAGAACGCCGGGTGATGCATGATCTTCCGGCCCTCCTGCTGCATCTTCATCTCCTCCTTCGTGTAGCCGGTGTAGGGGCCGTCGGTGAGGAAGGAGTCCACCTGCGGCAACACGTTGAAGGCGATCTGGTGCGGGTACACCTCGCGCGTGACGGGCTGGCCGGCGGCGATCTGCTTCACCTGGCGGTCCAGCTCCTCGATGGCCTTCGCGCCCGTGCCCGACACGGCCTGGTAGCTGGAGGCGAAGATGCGCCGGACGCCGAAGGCGACGTGCAGCGGGTACAGCGCCATGAGCGTGACGGCGGTGGTGCAGTTCGGGTTGGCGAGGATGCCGCGGTGGGTGTGCGCGTCCGCCGGGTTGATCTCGGGAATGACGAGCGGGACGGCGTCGTCCATCCGGAAGGCGCTGGAGTTGTCCACCACCACGCAGCCCGCCAGCGCGGCGAGGGGGGCGAACTCACGGGAGATGCCGCCGCCGGCGCTGAAGAGTGCGAGGTCCACGCCGGCGAAGGAATCGCGGCGCAGCTCGGTCACCGGCACGGGCTGGCCGCGGAAGGCCTGGGTCTTGCCGGCGGAGCGCGCGGAGGCGAGCAGCGTCAGTTTGCCGACGGGAAAGCTGCGGCGCTCGAGCACCTTCAGCATTTCCATGCCGACGGCGCCCGTCGCGCCGACCACGGCCACATGCGGATTCCGGTTCATCAGGGGCGCGGAGACTGGACGGGCGTGCCGGGGTGTCAAGAGGCGCGGGCTTCTTGACCCTGCCCTTCATCTTCATCGTCCTCAGGCGAGGGATGAAGGTGAAGAGTCTGATGAAGATCGGAGCGCTGTGTGGCGGGGCGTTTGAGTCCGCGGCGGGAAACCGGCAGCCGGGCTTTCGCGCCGCGGCCCAACGGTGCGGCGGGCGCCTAACGCCGCGCGAGCCTGTGCCGGATGATCCCGCCGAGCGCGGCACCGAGGCCGGCGAGGCTCAGCCACGTCGAAGGCTCCGGCACGAACTGCACCTGCGCGCCCGGCAGCGTGACGTGGTAGGCCAGCAGCATGTTGTCCACCTCGAGGGGGTTGGTGCCGACGGACTGGCCGTTGTGGAAGACTTCCGAGGCGCGGAAGTCGTTGTCATTGCCCACAAGCAGGAGGTAGTCGGTGTTGTCGTAGCTGAGCGGATCCCACGGGATCAGCGCGAGCGCCTCCCATTTCTCGTAGATCGTGCTGCCGTCGGGCGTGGCGCTGTTGTTCAGGCCGAACTTCGCGAGGTCGGCCGCGCCCAGGAGGCTGATGAAGTCCTGCCGGGCGATGGGCGTGATGCCGGCGGGCAGGGCACCGCCGGCCGGCAGGTCGAGCTGGCCGGGGACGCCGTTCTCCAGGCTGTAGGGCAGGCCGGCGAGGTCGCGCAGGTTGGTGGCCGCGGAGAGGTCGGCGAGGTTGACGTTCTTGTAGCCGGCCGCGCCCCAGAGGCCGTCGCGCTCGAGGATGAGGAGCTGCCGGTCGTTTAGGGCAAGGATCTCGCTCACCGGCGTGTGGCGGTTGCCGGCGGCGTTGCCGTTGAGCGTGAGCTGGTACACGTACTCGCCGATGATCTGATTCTGCGTGGGCGAACCGGCCTCGAGATCGTACACGAGCAGGCGCGTGTTGCGGGTGGGGTTGCCGCCGCCGCCGTCCTGGACGGTCGGGCTTTGGAGCATGACGAAGAGGCGCGTTTCGTCCGGCGAGACCGAGAGGCCCTCGAGGCCGCGGTTGCCGCGGCGGCCGGACTCGTTGGCATTGGTCGCGCTGAAATTGAGGTCGCCGGGCACGGGCGGCTGGTCCTTGGGCAGCAGCGCGTCCGGTACGGTGAACTCGGACAGCAGCTCGCCCGCGGCGCTGTAGCGGCCCAGCAGCGGGCCGTACTCATCGCTGAGGAAGAAGTCGCCGTTCTTGAGCTTCACCAGCCCCTCGGGGTCGAGGCTGCGCTTGCCGCCGCCCAGGCCGCCCGCCGAGGTCTGTGGCACGCTGGTTCCGGTGATGTCCGGGTTGAAGCCCGTGAAGAGCCGGCCCGAGCCGTCCCGCAGGAGCGTGGTCGCGGTGTTCGCCATCGTGATCTGCGTCTGCGTGAAGACGCCCGGCCCGAACTCCGGCGTGAGCGAGAAGTCCAGCGTCTGGATACGCGGATGGAAATCCGTGGCGCCGTCGCCAAACCCGCGGTCCGGCAGGCCGTACAGCGTGCCTGACCAGGAGTAGCTCCCCGGTGCCCCCGCGCGCTGCACCGAGCCGGGCAGCACGGCCATCGAGGAAAAGATCCCGCCGAGCGTGTCCACGCCGGCGCCGAGCTGATCGAAGGCGCCGCCGTCCAGACGGCCAACGCCGACGAGGCCATGATTGACGAAGCCGGCGAACTGGGCGCGGGCCGGGGTGAGCGTGGTCGCCGCGGCAAGGGCGGCGGCCATCAGCAGCAGGCGTGAATGCATCCCCGGGATCACACCCGGCCCGCGTGACGGCCGGATGGCGAATCCGCAACATCCACGTCGCCACTTGTCCGCCCAGGGCGGAGGGAGCGGGGTGCCGAGCTCCGGTCCGGCGAGCGCGCTGCCGGCATCTTACCGGAACTTTTCATTGAGGGGCGGGTTCTGGCCGGGCCGGAGGCCGCCGCGCCTTCCGCCCCCGCTGGCCGTCCGGTCCTCACCGCCGCAGGATCGCGGCACGATGACGGCGGAACGTCTCGAAATCCTTCCCGGCCTCTGGCTCGACGCACGGCGGGCGGCGTGGATCGAGCGCGAACGCGCGCTGCTGCTGGCCGACCTGCACCTCGGCTACGCGTGGGTCGAGCGCCGGCGCGGACGGCTCTTCCCGCTGATCCGCGATGACGTGGCGGCGCGGCTGGCGTCGCTGGTGGCGGACTACCGGCCGGCCGTCGTCGCGCTGCTCGGCGACGTGCTGCACGCGCGGGTCGGGCTCGACGCCGTGCGCGGGGAGCTGGACGCCGTGCTCGCCGCCGTGCCGGACGCGGCGGAGCTGGTCTGGATCGCCGGCAACCACGACCGCGGCCACGGCCGCCTGCCGGCCTGGCGCGGCGGTCCGCTCCCGCTGGTCGAGGCGCAGGCTTTCGGAGCGCACGTCGGCACGCACGGCGATGTCGCGACGTGGGCCGGGCTGTCCGCGCGGCTGGGCGACGGCGGAATGGTTTTCATGGGCCACGAGCATCCGGCGGTGCGGCTGGGCGATGGCGTGGCGACGAGCGTGAAGGCGCCGGCCTTCCTCGTCGGCGAACGGCTCGTGGTGCTGCCGGCCTTCTCGGACTGGGCGGCCGGCGTGACCGTGGGCGACGGGCCGCCGCTGTCGCCCCTGCTGGCCAAGGCGGGCCGGATGCAGGCCGTGGCGATCCTCGGTAAACGGTTGCTGCCACTGCCGGGGCAGCGCGGTTGATCCGCAGATGGACGCGGATCAACGCCGATTCCAGGACCCTGCGGCCCAGGACGGGCTTGCCTCCGCCAGGGACGGGGAGCTGCCGGGCGACAGTCCTAGCCGCCTTCAACGATCGGCGTCGTGACACGTCCATCTGCGGATTTCACGCTCCCGGCCGGCGCGGCCTGATCCTCGGAAGTGATCGCGAGGAAGACGCGTTCGAGCGCCTCATGCCCGCCGCTGCGCGCGCGCAGTTCTTCGCGCGTGCCCACGGCCACCAGCCGGCCGCGGTGCATGATGCCGATGCGGTCGGCCATCTCCTCCGCGATGCCGAGCTGGTGGGTCGAGAGGAAGACCGTCATGCCGCGCCGCGACCGTTCCTTCAGCACGTCCTTCAGCACCCGCGTGTGCTGGGGATCGAGGCCGACCATCGGTTCATCCAGCACGAAGACCTCCGGGGCGTGCAGCAGCGCGGAGACGATGGCCACGCGCTGGCGCGTGCCGTGCGAGAGGGACTCGATGGGACGGTCGAGGTACGGGCCGAGGTCGAAGCGCGGCACCAGCTCGTCGAGCGCGGGGCGCACGCTTTCCGGCGGCAGGCGGAAGATGTCGGCCGTGAAGCGCAGGAACTCGGCGGGCGTGAGCTTGTCGTAGAGGAACGGGAAGTCCGGCACGTAGGCCAGCCGGCGGCGCGCCTCGAGCGGCTCCTGCTGGATGTCGTAGCCCGCGACGACGACGCTGCCGCCCGTGGGCCGCATGAGGCCGACCAGCATCTTGATGGTGGTGGTCTTGCCGGCGGCGTTCGGCCCGAGCACGGCGAAGAATTCGCCGGGGGCGACCTCGAGGGAGACCTCGTCCACCGCGGTCACGTCGCCGAAGCGCTTCACCAGGTTGCGGAGGGAGATCATGCCGGGGCGTGGCGCAGCGCGGTCGGGTGCGGGAACCGCAGAGGGCGGCGGATGGACGCGGACGCGGGTGGGCCGAAATCACCCCGGGCGCCGCGGGCCGCGGCCTCGCGGCCGGCCTGGGCCGGGCGAAGGCCCGCACGGTGCGGGGAGGTGGGGCGCGCCGAGGTTCGGCACGAGGGCGTGCCGACCGGCAGCCGGGGCGGCTGCGGTCCCCAACGGCCAGACTGGGTTCGCTTCGAACCCGTCATTCCGGCGATTTCTTCACGGCACCAGTGAGTCATGGATCAGGCTCACCTGGCCGGGGAGCTGGGCCTTGAGGATTTCCCCGGCGCGGCTCACGTAGATCACCGCCTGCTGCCGGTCGGGGCCGCGGACTTCGAGGCGGTACACGCGCAGCCGGGCCTGGCCCACGCGCAGCCAGTCGAGGCCGGCCTCGGCCTGGATCGAGTCGGCGAGGGACTTCGCGTCCGGCAGGCGCAGGCTGGTGCCCATCAGGGCCAGCCACCCCAGGCCGCCCAGGTCCGCAAGGATGCGCTGCGGCTGCGCGAGCTGCGCAAAGGGATAGCTGAACACCGCGCGCTCGCCGGCGTCTTCCCGCGTCACCTGGAACTGCCGGCTCGCCGCGTCGGCCTCGACCTCGAAGTACAGCGGGCGGAAGCCGGTGCGCACGCGCAGCTCGCGCCAGCTCCGATCGCGGTCCAGGGTGACGTGTCCGTTGAAGCGCAGGCGCAGCGCGGCCTCGTCGCCGAAGAGGTTGCCGTCGAGGTTCAGCTTGTAGCCCTGCCGGCCGCGCACGATGCCCTCGGGCTCGAATTCCCCGGCGGCGGCCGGCTCCTCGAGCACCTGCGGAAACCAGCGGATGGAGCCGAGGCGTTCGCCACGGCGGAAGAGGGCGAGCGGCGAGTCGTCCGGGGCGTTCAGGATCAGGCCCACGACACGTGCGACGGGCACCCCGCCGCCGGCATGACGGGCGCCGCCGTACTCGGCGCGCCACAGCAGCACGTTCATGGTGCCGAAGAAGAGCAGCGCCAGCAGCAGGGCGAGACGGAGGCCCATGGTTCAGCGCGGAATGCGCACCGGCTGGCCGGCGCGGAGGCGGTTCGGGTTCAGGCCGGGGTTCGCCTTCAGGATGGCGGCGGTGGTGGTGCGGTGCCGCTTGGCCAGGGCGGAGATGGTGTCGCCGCTCCGGACGTAATGGATGAGCACCGGGGAGGCGGGCGGGGGATTGGCCGGGCGGGGTGGGGCGGGGCGGGCGGCTTCCGCCGGCGGGGCGGAGGTCACCCCGGCCCGGGCGGCGCCGGAGGTGCCTGGCGTCTCGGCGACGGGCACCTCCGGCGCGGCGTCCGGCGTTGCGCCCGGCTGCATGCGGGCGAGCAGCAGGCTGAGGCGGTGGACGTCGTTGGTCGCCTGGGCGTGAAGGAAGCGGAGTTTCTCGAGTTCACGCAGGAGGTTGGTGTTCTCCGCCTGCAATGCCTGGACGCGCGTCACGAGCTGCTGGTTCACGACCGGCACGGCCACAGGGCCGGCGAGCTGGCGGCGGCAATCCTCGATGCGGTTGCGGATGATGTCCGTGTGCGGGTCGTCCGGGCGCAGCGCGAGGTAGCGCTGATAGTGGAAGATCGCCTGGTCGGGCCGCGCCATCTGTTCGTGGCAGAGCCGGGCGTAGTCCAGGTGGGCCGCGGCGGAGCGGGGGTTGGCCTCGAGCGCGAGGTCGAAGGACTCGGCGGCGCGGGTGTACTGCCGCTCGTCGCGCAGGGTGACGGCGCGGCGGTAGTGCGGCTCGCGGGTTTCATCCCGGGAACCCATGCGCCCGGACGGATCACAGCCGGTGAGCAGCGCCGCGCCCAGCAGCGCCAAAAAAAATCCGCGGCGTACCGCGGCCCCGCAACTCATGCAGCGAAGCTAGTCAGGACGCCGGCCGCCCGCAACGCCGCCCGCCATCCCGCTCACGCGGTGGATCGCCACGCCTGCCAGAGCAGGTCGCCGAGGAACAGGCCCGTCATCGCCAGCCCGCAGGCCAGCTTGCCCACGGTGCCGGCGAGCACGCCCACCGCCGCGCCGAAGCCGGCCCGCGCCGAGTCGCGCAGCTCCCGCCCGCCCGTCAGTTCGCCGGCCACCGCCCCGAGGAACGGGCCAAGCAGGATGCCCGCGGGACCGAAGAAGATTCCGATCAGGCCGCCCACGATCGCGCCGATCATCCCGCGCCGCGTCGCGCCCAGCGCCTTCGCGCCGAACAGGCCCGCGAGCTGCTCCGCGGCGATGGAGAGCAGCATCAGGAACAGCATGACGCCCAGCACCCACCACGGCGCGCCCGCGGGACCGAACCACAGCCGGTGCCCGACGGCAGAGGCGAGGATCAGCGGCGTGCCCGGCACCGCAGGCAGTACGCAGCCGGCCAGACCGACGAGCATGACAAGCAGCGCGACGGAGAGGCCGAGGGCTTCAGGGAGGGACATGCGGAATCGCAAAGCTCAAAGCTCAAAAGAAGCCCCAACTTCCAAAGCGCGGACGGGAAACCTCATCTCGAGCCTGGTCCCCGATGTCCTTCCTGGGCTTTGACCTTTGCGGCCTGAGCTTCCCGTCACATCGCCTCCTTGCCCGCCCGCGCCATGCGGACAGCGGCGTCTAGGCGCTTGTTGTCCGCGCGGATGCGCGTGGTGAGCAGGTGGCAGATGGCGGCCAGCAGCGGCGTGGCCAGGCCCGGCGCCTCGGCCATGAGCTTCGCCACCGTGTCCTTCGAGATGCGCAGCAGCACGGACTCGACGTTGGCGATCACGTCGGCCGAGCGCGGGCCGTCGTCGAAGATGGCCACCTCGCCGAACGCCTCGCCCACCTTCATCGTGGCCAGCGTCGTCTCCGCGCCGTCAATCACGATGCGCGCGCGCACCTCGCCGGCGGCCACGAGGAACATCGCGTCCGCCGGGTCGCCCTGCCGCACGGCGTGCTTGAAGGGCGCGATGGTCACCTCCTCGAGGTACTTCGCCAACGTGGCGATCTGCTCGTCGGACATCGCGGCAAACATCCGCATCCGCCGCAGGATCGCGGGCCGCACGCCCTTCGCGGCCACCGGCGTGCCGGGGGCGGCGGCCGGCGCGGCGGCGGGCTTTGCCGGGGCGGCCGGGGTGGCGGATTCGGCCTTGGGAAACTTCGCGGCGATCTCCGGCCAATCGGAGGCGGGACGCCATTCGCCGGGCGGTTCGGCGTAGAGCCAGGTGTGCGGGAAGACGCGGCCGTCCGTCACCCAGTCGGCGAGGATATCGGGCGGCACGGGGCCGTACGCGGCGCGGTCGAGGCCCCAGACATGGTACGTGGACGCGGACATCGGGCGGCAAGCTAGCGGGGCGGGGGAGGAGTGGCGAGAGGGGAGCGGGCGGCGAACTTTCGACCCGCTGCGAGGCTCAAAACTTCACCGTGAACTGCGCCGCGACGAGGTTCTCCCCGGCCACGCTCGGGTCGCTGCGCTGGACGTTGCTGTACTGCACCTTCGCCTGCCAGTGCCGGTTGAAGCGCCAGCCCGCGCCGAGGTCGAGGCGGAGGAGGTTGTTGTCCCACGCGGTCTCGTCGCCCGCGCCGTCCGGCACCTCGCCGAACAGGAGCACGTTCGCCCGCGCGGCGAGGAACAGGTGGGCCGTGGCCTTGTACTTCGCCTCGACGTGGCCGCCGGTGAAGTCCGCGTCGCCCACGCGCGGCACGTCGAAGCGGCCGGCCATCCACTCGCCCCAGACCTGCCAGCGGCCGTGCGCCCACGCGGCATCCGCGCCGAGCGTGACCTGCGGGAAGTCGCCCAAGCCCGTGCCGGCCGGCAGCGTCGGCGCCGCGTCCGGGAGCAGGTATGCCCCGCCGCTGCCGGACAGGCCGAAGCCCCACCGCGCGGACGGCCGCCAGCCCGTGCGGCCGGTGAAGGTGGGATGGTCGAAATCGTGGTTCCACGCATCCCAGGCGTAGGGGCGCGAGGAGAGCGCGGCGTTCTTGACCTCGAACGCGTAGTCGAACTCGCCCAGCGTGCCCGTGACCGCCGCGCCCGTCGTGTACGACGGCCCCCACACCGCCGGCAGCCACTTCGCCTTCTGCACGGGCTGGCCGCGGCGCGCGACGAAGGCGGCCGGGCCGGGCGGCGCGGCGCGGTCGCCCACCGTGGTGACCTCCTCGTAGAGCGACGGCGCGGTGATGAGCGGGTTCGTCCAGGTGTCATGCCGCCGGACCCAGCCGCCGAAGCTCGCGGCGAACTTGCCGGCCTGCACGCTCACCACGCCGTCTTCGCGCGGCGTCCACCGCGCGAAGTACTCGTCGAAACGCGCCTCGCCCGCGGGCACCGCGCCGGGGTCGAAGCCGTTGTCCACGCGGAACTGGGTGAAGAAAAACCACTGCCGGCCCGCGGCCAGCTCGCCAAACAGCGCGAGGCGCGGCGCGAAAAGCGCCGACTCGCCAAAGACCAGCCCCGGTGCCGGCTCGTCAAAGGCGTACAGCTCGGCGTCCGCGAGGCCGGAGAACTGCACGCGCAGCCGGCCGTCCGGCGTGGCAAAGGCGAGCTGGTCGCCCAGCCAGTCGAGCGAGGGCTGTCCGTGGGACGCGGCGGCGAGGCCGAGGGCGAGCGTGGCGAGCGTGGCCTTCACGGGGAGGGGGCGGTGAATCGTGAATGGTGGAGGATGCGGGTTCAGCGGGCGCGGTCCCCATCTGGCCTCGTGACGCCGGGGCTTCATTCGGCCGGTTCTCCGCGCAGGGCGAGGAGCTGGAACGCCGGCGTCGGCGCGGTGAAGCCCTTCAGCTTCACCGGTTCGAGGGCGCGGACCTCCGCGCGGTCGCCGAGGGCGGCGCGGGTGGTCTCATCCATCACGACCTGTCCCGGGCCCGCGATGCTGCACAGGCGCGAGCCGAGGTTCACGCGCTCGCCGAGCACTGTGTAGTTCAGCCGATCCGCGGAGCCCATGCAGCCCGCGACCACGTCGCCCGTGGCGAGGCCGATGCCGACTTCGAGTGAGTGGCGCGAAGTTTCGCTCAGCCGGCGGCGCTCGGCGAGGATGCCGAGGGCGCAGCGCGCGGCGCGCAGCGCGTCGTCCGGCCCGGTGACCGGCGCACCGAAGAGGGCCATGAGCAGGTCGCCGACGAACTTGTCGAGCACGCCGCCGCGGCGCTTCACCACGGCGGTAAGCGCGGTCATGTGCTCGTTCAGCAGCTCGATCACGTCCGGCGGCGCCATGTTTTCCGTGTGCCCGGTGAAGCCGCGGATATCGCAGAAGAGCACGGTTACGCGGCGCACCTCGCCACCCAGCGCGAGGCCGCCCTCGAGGAGCTGCCGGGCAACCTGCTCGTCGGCCACGGTGTTGAGGATGGTGCGGTAGCGTTCCTTGAGCGCGAGGCCGGCGGACATCTCGTTGAACGCGCCGGCGAGCTGGCCCAGCTCGTCGCGCGAGCGCACGAGCACCCGCGTATCGAACAGGCCGCCCTGCACAGCGCGCGTGCCGGCGACGAGCTCGCGGATCGGCACCGAGAGGCCGTGCGAAAGCACCAGACTGAGCCCGAGCGCAAGCGACATGGCCGCCGCTCCGAGGCTGAGGATCTGCCATCGCAGGTGCGCCTGCTGGCGGAGGGATTCCGCGAGGCTGTACACGCCCACCTGGAGCGGCCGGTCCCCGCCGCGGCCCGCCCCGTCCAGCGGCTCCGTCAGCACCCGGTGCGGCACGCCGTCGAGGGGCAGGAGAAAGTCATGGTTCCCCGCCGGCCGGCCGCCAAGCGCCCCGGACAGGGTGGCCTCGGCAGCCGGAGAAAAGCTGCCCGCCGGGCTGTGGAGCAGCCCGCCCGCCCAGACGGCGAAACGATGATCCGCCCGGGCCGCCGGAGCGGGAAGCTCGGCGGGAAAGGCCACGAGCAGCGCGCCGAAGACCTGCCGGCCGTCCCCGAGGGCGGCGCGGGTGGCCACCATTTCATGGAGACGCGCCACGCCACCCGGACCCGGCAGCGAGGCCAGCCCGAGCCGCTGGGCCGGGCCGCCCTGGAGCACCTCCGCGACCAGCGCCCGGGTTCCCGCGTCCGGTGGCCGGCCGTCCGGTTCGGCGATCCATTCCCCGTCGGCGCTGAAGAACTGCACCAGGGTCGGCCGCGTCCGTCCGGGACCCTCGACGTTCAAGGCGCGCAGTTCGTCCGCGGACACGGACCGGAGCAGTTCGGCATCCTTCTCCTCGATCGCGGCGCGCAGGCGGACGTTGCCGCTCACGAGGTTCAGGCAGCGTTCCTCGACCACGGCCAGGCGCGAGGCTTGAAGCTGGGCGAAGTGATCGAACTGCGCGCGCACGCGCTGCTCGGACATCCGCCGCTGCGCCTCGCCCAGCCGCGCCTGGGCGACCAGGAGCGCCGCGCCCGTCGCCACCGCGACGACCGCCATCATCGCGGAGACGAGCTTCAGGCGGAAGCCGGGGCGCAGCATGTCACGGGGCGGGGAAGCTCACCTTCAGCGTGGCGCCCCCGGTGAGTTCGACCGCCTGCTCGCGCACGTCCTTTTCCTCGACCCACGCCCGGAGCGTCCAGCGGCCCGCCGGCAGGCCGGTGAGGCGGAACGCGCCATTGGTGTCCGTGCGGGTGAAATACGGTGTGGCCAGCACGAGGATCGTGGCGCGCATGTGCGGGTGGATTTCGCAGTTCAGCCGCACGATGCCGGGCTGGTCGAAGAGCTGTGGCGGCGGCCGGTCGCCCAGCGTGTAGCGGCCGAGGTCGAAGCGTCTCGGCTTCGAGTACGAGAAGACGTTGTGGAAAAGCCGGTCGTGGTTGGGAAACTCGACCGCGGTCCCGGCCTGCACGGGCAGGACGCTCTCCGCGAACTGGAGGTGATGCTGCGCCAGCACCGCGTTCGTGGCGGGCGGCGCGGCCGGGAAATCGCCTTCAAGGAACACCACCGCCACGGGCGGCGGCGGTCGGCCGATCAGCGCGGCGGGGACGTTCTCGTAGCGCGGTGGCAGCGCGGCCGTCGCGGCGGGACGCGGCAGCTCCACGCAGCCCTCGACGGTCGCGCCGTCGGCAAACCCGGCGAGTCCCATCGCCGCGGGGATGGCAGCCGTGAATCCAGCCCACTTCATGGGACGAGGTTGGCCAAGCGCGCGTCCGGCGGCAATGACGGCGGAGGTCAGGCCCTCCGGCCCCGGCTCAACGCTCGAAGACAGGCATCGGCGGCCGGCGCGTGACCGCGGGCGGAAACTGGCGGCTCAGCCGGTCGAGCGTGTCGGGCGTCCTTGGCGGCGGAGGGGCGCCGCGTCGCAACGGTTGGTGGTTGGACGAGCATCAGGTCCACCGGCCAAGAAGGCCGCCGCGACGGGTTCGGCGAGGATGCTCATGCCAGGATGCGGCGGAAGGCGGCTGCAGGCAGGGGTTGATGCAGTCCACGCCGCCCCCGCTCAGGCCGTCCGGCACCCCAGCGTGAGCAGCACGTTCGCCCAGAGCGCCTGGTCGCCGGTCTGCACGGTGAGGACATGGTCGGGCGACTCGACGGCCTGGTAGAAGGCCCACTTTGAGATCGGTGTCAGCGGCGATGCGACGCCGGCTTCGGCGGCGAGGCGGCGGAACTCCGCCCACGCTGGCGGCTCGCCGAGCTGCGCGTACGGGTCGTCCGGGGGGATGCCCATCGTGTTCACCTGGTCCACCGGCACCGCGCTGAGGATCGCCCGCAGCGCCTGCGCCACGGTCACGATGCCGGGCGCGAGGTTCAGGCACACCATCTCCGCGTGCGGCCCCTTCTTGGTCGAGGCCGGGTAGTTGCCGTCGGCGACGAGCACCTTCGCGTGATGCCCGGCGCGGCCGAGGATCTCGTTGATCCGCGGATGGATGAGCTGGTGCTTGAGCACGGCCGAGCGTGGCAGGGACCGGGAATCGGCTCAAGCGCGGCAGGCGCCGCGGAGGCCTCAGCCCGCCGACTGTGCACCGCGCGCAAGGCGTTCGGCCGCGAGCACGGTGTTGCGCATCAGCACCGCGATGGTCATCGGACCGACGCCGCCCGGGTTCGGAGTGATGCGCCCGGCCAACGGCTGCACGGCGGTGAAATCCACGTCGCCCACGAGGCGGGAGCCGTTCTTCGCCGCGGGGTCGGCGATGCGGTTCACGCCCACGTCCAGGACCACGGCCCCGGGCTTCACCATGTCCGCCTTCACGAAGTTCGGGACGCCCATCGCGGCGATGAGAATGTCCGCGCGGCGGCAGTGCTCCGCGACGTGGCGCGAGCGCGAATGCACCACCGTCACGGTGGCGTCGGCGCCGCGCCCCTTCTGCATCAGGATCGCGGCCATCGGCTTGCCGACTATGTTGCCGCGGCCCAGCACCACGACCTCCGCGCCGGCGGTGCGCGTCTTGGTGCGGAGCAGCAGCTCATGGATGCCCGCGGGCGTGCAGGGCATGAAGCCGGTGTCGTCGCCCAGCATCAGCTTGCCGAAGTTCACGGGATGGAAGCCGTCCACGTCCTTGGCCGGGTCCACGGCGGCGAAGACGCGAGGGGTGGAGATGTGCGGCGGCAGCGGCGCCTGCACGAGGATGCCGTGTACGTCCGGTGCGGCGTTGCACCGGATGAGGAGCGCCAGCAGTTCCGCCTCGGGCGCGGCGGCGTCAAGCACCCGCGTGGTGGCGCGCAGGCCGAGCTCGCGCGCCGTCTTGTCCTTCATCCCGACATAGACGCGCGATGCCGGATCCTCGCCGACACGGATGAAGACGATGTGGGGCTGCACCCCCTGGGCGGCAAGGCCGGCGACGCGGACGGCGGTCTCGCGGTTCAGGTCCGCGGCGTGCGCGCGGCCGTCAATCAGGTTGTCCATGCCTAGCGGACAATCTCGACGTGCTCGGCCTCGAGCACGGGCAGGCTGGGCCAGCGGGCGTCGAGGAACTCGCGGCCGGTGATGACCACGGTTCGGCCCACCGCGTCCGACCAGCGCCGGTCGGCGAAGCGCTCGCCGTGCAGGTAGTTCATTACCCGGCCGGTCTGCAGGTCGCGGATCGCATAGGAGCCCGGCGCCTGGATGTTCCATGAGCGCGCCAGCCGGCCCTCGCGACGCACCACGCGGGGCTCGCCGGCGGCGTCGAGCAGGGCCTTGAGCGACGACCCGGAGGACATCGGTGCGGGCTCCGCGACGGGCACGGACGGCGTGCCCGCCATCAGGATCCCGGGCGCGGCGGCGTGCGTGGCGTCCGGCACGTGGGTTGCGGCCGCCGGGGCCGGTGCCGAAGAGACGGATTCCTGGGGCGGCGGAGCCGGCGTGACCTGCGGCGCGGCCGGGGTGGCCGTCCCGGCCGGCAGGGCCGCGGCTGACGCGGGAGCGGAAGTTTCCGGCGGGGCGGTGGCGGCGGGCGGCTGCTTCTCCGTGGGGACCTCCACCTCGAGGTACGGGCCGGCGACAAAGCCGAGGATGCCTGGGGGTGGCGCGATCTGGATCCACTCCTCCTGCCGGGCCACCTCCCGGACTTCCGTGCCCTGCTCGATCCGGCCAACGACGCTGAACTCCTCGCCGGGGCCGGCGCGGACGTTGAGCCGCCTCACCTTCAAGGAGCCGGTGGCGGGGTCAAGAAAGCCGCCGTGGACCCAGAGCTTCACGGAGTCCGGCAGCTCGATGATGTACCACAGCGCCGGCTCGCCGGGCGGCGCATTGGTGACGGCGACCTCGCCGCGGGCGCGGACCTCGTCACCGCGGCGGAGCTGGCCGATGACCTCGCCCTCGAGCGTGGCGCGGGCGCGGATGTTCACGGCGTCGCGCAGCGCCCGCGCGGGGCGGTGGGTGCTGTCCTGCGCGGCGGCGGCGCAAGCGGCCAGGAGCAGGGCCGGCAGGGCCTTCTTCATCGTGTGGTGAGCAAGGTTTTCACCTCCGCGGGTGTCAACGTCCGCCACCGGCCGGGGCGCAGCTCGCCGAGGCGGATCGGCCCGATCTGCACGCGCTGGAGCCGGATGACGCGGTGGCCGAGCGCGGCAAACATGCGGCGCACCTCGCGGTAGCGGCCCTCGCGCAGCACGAGCTCGACGGTGCTGGCGGACTTCGTCGCGGCGAGCAACGCGGCACCTTCGGCGCGCAGGGTTTCACCGCCGTCCGGGATGCCCGCAGTGAGGCGTGGCAACAGGGCGGGATCCAGCTTGCCCTCGACAACGGCGAGGTAGCGCTTGTGGACGCCGTAACGAGGGTGCGTGAGGTGCAGGCAGAATTCGCCGTCGTTCGTGAGGAACAGCAGGCCCTCGCTGTCGCGGTCCAGCCGGCCGACGGGATAGAGCGACGACCACTCTGACGGGAGCAGATCGCCGACAATCTGGCGTTCCTCCGGATCCTTGCGGGTGCACAGGTAGCCTCGCGGTTTGTGGAGCGCAACGTAGAGCCGGCGGGCAGCGCGGACGGGCTGGCCGTCCACAAGCACGCGGTCGTGGAGCGGGTCCACCTTGCAGCCCGGCTCGAGTGCGGGCGTGCCGTTCACCGTGACGCGGCCATCGCGCATCCACTGCTCGGCGGCGCGCCGGGAAGCGACGCCGGCATCGGCGAGGAATTTGTGGAGGCGGAGGACGGGCACGGGCGCGGGGCGGCGCCGGCTTACTCGGGCGGCTTGGTCTTGCGGAGGCCGCTGACGCGATCGCCATCCTTCCACTGGCCGCGCTGCTTGAGGAGGGCGACGCGCTCGAAACGCTTGAGGACGCTGCGTTTTCCGCCGGTGGACGCGGCGGCGCGGAGGCTGCGGTGCTGGGACATAACTCGTTGGTTCAGGGAAACTGGCCGCCGGCCTGGGCCGCGCGTGGAGGATTCATACCATGCCGGGCGCGGCCGACAACCGTGGATTTGCGGCCCGCTTGTAGCGGCGGCCCGCCCCGCCACCTTGGCCCCGTGCCTCTCCTCCCCGTCCGCCTCGTCATCCTCACCGGCGCCGGCATCTCGGCCGAGAGCGGGCTGAAGACCTTCCGCGACGCGGACGGCCTGTGGGAGCGCCACCACGTCGGGGAGGTCGCCACGCCGGAGGCGTTCGCGGCCAATCCGGCGCTGGTCCACCGCTTCTACAACCTCCGCCGCGCGGCCCTGCGCACCGTCGCGCCCAACGCCGCGCACCTCGCCCTCGCCCGCCTCGGGGCCGCGTGGCCGGACCGCGTCACGCTCGTCACGCAGAATGTGGACGACCTGCACGACCGCGCCGGCAGCCGGCCCATTCCCATGCACGGCGAACTCACCCGCATCCGCTGCGAACGCTGCGGGGCCGGCCGCACATGGGCGGACGATCTCTCGACCGCCACGCGCTGCCCGGACTGCGGACGCGCCGGCGGGCTGCGGCCGGACATCACCTGGTTCGGCGAGACGCCGCAGCGGCTCGAGGAAATCTTCGCCGCGATGGCGGACTGCGACCTGTTCGCCGCCATCGGCACCTCGGGCGTGGTGTATCCGGCGGCCGGCCTGGTGGCGCTGGCGCAGGCGGCCGGCGCACACATGGTCGAGTTCAACGTGCAGGCGACGGAGACCTCCGCCGCCTTCGCCGAACACCGTACCGGCCCGGCGACCGTCACCGTGCCGCGGTGGGTGGAAGAGCTGGTGGCTTAAGCACCCGGAGTTTGCCCTTCCCGCTGCCGAAGCCAACTAGGCACGGATGCCTTCCGAGCACGCTGCCCGTGGCCGACCGCCGGACGATTCGTCGCACAGCGCCCGCCCGGTGTGGCTCGCCTGGCAGGCGGCGATGGCTTCTGGCGTTCCCGCGGCCACGACGCGTCCGCCCTCCGCGCCAGACTCCGGGCCGAGGTCAATCACCCAGTCCGCCGCGCGGATCACGTCGAGGTTGTGCTCGATGACGAGCACGGAATGCCTGGCGTCCACCAGGCGTTGCAGCGCGCGCAGCAGGACGCGGACATCGTCGAAATGCAGCCCGGTCGTCGGCTCGTCGAAGATGAAAAGTGTGGGCTTCCCGGCCCGGCTGTCTCCGGCCGCCGCCTCGGCCAGGTGTCCGGCGAGCTTCAGCCGCTGGCTCTCGCCGCCGGACAGCGTGTTCACCGGCTGCCCGAGCGCGACGTAGCCCAGCCCCACGTCCGCCAGCGCCTGCAGCCGCTCCCGCGCGCGCGCCGCGTGCCTGGACTCGCCGAAGCCCGCGAGCCACGCCAGCGCGTCGTCCACGGAAAGCTCCAGCACGTCGGCGATGGACAAGGCGTCTGGCGTCTGGGGTCTGGCGTCTGGGGCCTTGGCCGGGCGCGTCGTTGGCGACGGGTGTTCAACTCCTGCCTTCTGCCTTCTGCCTTCTCCCTTGGCCGCCCCCGGCGTGACCTGGATGTCGAGGATGTGCGCCCGGTAGCGGCGGCCCTGGCAGTCCGGGCAGCGGATGAAGATGTCGCTGAGGAACTGCATCTCGATCTTCTCGAAGCCCGCGCCGCGGCACCGCCCGCACTGGCCCTGGCCGGAGTTGAAGCTGAACCCGCTCGCGTTGATCCCGCGCTCCTTCGCCGCCTCCGTCTGCGCGAACAGCTCGCGGACGTGGTCAAATGCGCCGGTGTACACGGCGGGGTTCGACCGGGGCGTGCGGCCGACGGGCGACTGGTCCACGAGCAGCACACGGCCCAACGCCCCGTGGCCGGCGAGGGTGGCGGTGGTGAAGCCGGCCTCGTCATCGCCGTCGCTTTCACCGTCGCGGTCCTCGTCCTGCTTCACGTCGAGCGCGCCGCCGGCCACGGTGATCCGGCCGCGCAGGAGGCGGAGCAGCTCGCCCACGAGCGTGGTCTTGCCGGAACCGCTCACGCCGCTGAGCACGACGAGCCGGCCGAGCGGCAGGTCCACGTCCAGCCCGCGCAGGTTGTGGCGCGTGACGCCGCGCAATTCGAGGACCGGCGTGGCCGGGAGGCGGTAGGGCGTGACGGCCTCGGCGGAGAAGGCCAGTTCGTGGTCGGGCAGGTCCGACATCCGTCCGGCGGCTCCTCGGGCTGGAAGCCCGGGAGACAGGCGGGAAGCCTGCCCCACCACCGGCCGCCGCCGGCTTTCGTCGACGCGGCGCGTGCCGGCGAGGTACTGGCCGGTGAGTGAGTTCGGGGAGCGGATCAGTTCCGCGAAGCTTCCCTGAAACACAACCTCGCCGCCCGTCGAGCCGTGGCCCGGGCCGAGGTCCACGAGCTGGTCCGCGGCGCGCATCACGGCGGCCTCGTGCTCGACGACCAGCACGGTGTTCCCGGCGTCGCGGAGGCGCAGGAGGATGCAGACGAGCCGGGCGGTGTCGCGGGCGTGCAGGCCGACGCTGGGTTCGTCGAGGACGAAGAGCGTGTTCGTGAGCCGGCTGCCGAGCGAGGTGGCGAGGTTCACGCGCTGCGTCTCGCCGCCGGAGAGCGTGCGCGTGGGCCGGTCCAGCGTGAGGTAGCCGAGGCCGACCTCGTCGAGGAACGCCAGCCGCGCGCGAACCTCCGTGAGCGCGTGGGCGAGCGGGCCGTGCGGATCATCGGCGAAGCGCGCGAGCAGCGCGGTCACGACGGCCAGCGCGTCGCGGATGGGGAGGGCGTAGAAGTCGGCGAGGGAGAGGGCCGCCGGGGAATTTGAAATTTGAAACTTGAAGTTTGAAATTGGGAACCGCCAGAGCAGCGCCTCGGGCTGGAGGCGGCGGCCCTGGCAGGCGGGGCATTGGCCGTAGGCGCGGTAGCGCGCGAGCAGCACGCGGACGTGCATCTTGTAGGCCTTGCTTTCGAGCCAGCGGAAATAGCCCTTCACGCCGTACCACGAGTTCGGCCATTCATGGGCCTTGTCCGTGCCGTAGCCTTCATCGCCCTCGATCACCCAGCGCTGCTGCTCGGGAACGAGTTCCTGGAACGGCACGTCCAGCGGTACGCGGCGCTTCTTCGCGAACTTCGCGAGGTCGCCCTGGCACTCGGCGCTCTGGCCGGTCTGCCACGGCTTCACCGCGCCGCCGGCCAGCGTCAGCGCGCGGTCGGGGATCGCGCGGTCGTAGTCAATCGTGATGACGCGGCCGAA
>JBJXFY010000354.1:0-12244 GCA_046155815.1 Limisphaerales bacterium
GCCAACGGCACGGCCCGGCTCTGGGACGCCGCCACGGGCGCGCCGGCCGGCCCGCCGCTGGCGCACGCGGCGGCGGTGCGGAGCGTCCACTTCTCGCCCGACTCCGCGCGCCTCGCCACGGTCGCGATGGACCGGAGCCTCCGCCTGTGGTCCGCGGCGGATGGCCGGGCGCTGGGCGGACCGCTGCCGACGCCGGGCGTCACGGCGTGGGTGGAGTTCGGCGCGGACGGCCGCCGGCTGCTGCTGGCCGGCTCGCACGGCGTGCAGGTGTGGGAACTGGCGTCCGGCCCGCCGCAGGCCGAGGAGATGGTGGCCGGCTCGGCGGTCCGCATGGCGCGGCTGCATCCCGACGGGCGTTCGTGGGCGGCGGTGCATGTGCCGGAGTCCGGCCACGCGCGGCTCGAGTTCCGGCGGGGCGGCGCGGCGGCGCCGGCCTTCACGGTGCCGTTGCTGGGCACGGAGGATACGCTCGAGTTCAGCCCCGACGGCGGCCGGCTGCTGGCCTCGCTGCCGGGCGCGCGGGCGCAGGTGTTCACGCTGCCGGACGGACGGCCGGGCGGCCCCCCGCTCCAGCACAATGGGGGCGTCACCGTCGCCAAGTGGAGCCCGGACGGCCGGCGGCTGCTCACCGCGGCGCGGGACCGCACCGCCCGCGTCTGGGACGCCGCCTCCGGCCGCGCCGTGGGCGAGCCGCTGGCGCATGCCGACGACGTGTGGACCGCGCAATGGAGCCCCGACGGGGCGCGCGTGCTCACCGGCACGGCGGAGGGCTTCTGGCGCCTGTGGGACGCGGCCACGGGGCTGCCGCTCGGCGAACCGCTGGGGCCGCATCCGTGCCCGGCCAACCCGCACTTGCCGCCCTCGACCACGGCCCGGTTCGCGCCGGACGGCGCTCGGCTGGTGCTGCCGGCGGCCGACGGCGCGGCGGTGATCCTAGGCTGCCCCGCCGTCACCACGCCCATCCCCGGCTGGCTGCCGGGCCTGGCCGAGGGCGTGGCGGGGACGCGCGTGACCGAGGCCGGCGCGCTCGAGCCGGTGGATCCGGCGGAGCTGCTCGCGCTGCGCGACCGCGCGGACGCGCTGCCGGGCGACGCCTTCTGGCGGGACTGGGCGCGGTGGTTCTTCGCGGACCGCGAAACGCGGGCGCTGGCGCCGGGCGCGGCGCTGACGGTGGGAGACTACGTGGCGCGCCGCCGGCTGGAGCCGGGTGCCGCGCCGCTCCTGGGGGCCCGGCGCCTGCGGCCGGACGACGCGGCCCTGCTCCGGGCGCTGGCCGACGCGCTGGAAGCGGAGACCAACGCGCCGCTGGCCGCGCTCCAGGCCCGCTGGCTGCGCCGGCCCCCGGAGACGGCGGGCGCGGCACGGCCCTGAGCCCGCCGGCGGGCGGCGGGAAATTTTCTTCCCGGCCCGCGAAAGGAACGGGGCGGTGTCCCGGAAGAACGGGCTGAACGACACCTGCCGTCATGAAAAACCGCCTGCCCTTCCTGCTGCTGCTCGCCGCGCTCGCCACCCCTCTGGAGGCGGCGGTCACGCGCGAGAACCCCGAAGCCCTGCCGGACTTCCGCTCCCAGTTCATGGCGCTCGACAACCGCGCCGAGCTGCTGGGCTTCCACCTCAACGGCTTTCCCGGCGCCTCCGGCTCGCTGGCCGACACGGCGACGCACTATCAGGGCATCGTGCGCCGGCCGGGGCGCGGCGTGCCCATCTTCTTCGTGGCCCGCGCCGGCATGGGCGACGGGGACCAGGGCGGCATCCTGGTGGTGCGCATGGGCAGCCGCTCCAGCGACGGGGAGCGGCTGCGCTCGAACCGGCTCCGCAAGGACCAGAAGAGCTGGGACACGGAGCCGCCGGACCTCGACCGCGTGGTCCACCAGTGGAAGCCCGGCTGGAAGCACGTCGGCGGCCTCGCGCTGGTGGGGGATGTGCTTGCCGTGCCGCTCGAGGATCCCGTCGGCAGCCAGGGCGGGCTGGAGGGGGCGGTGTGGTTCTACGACGTGGCCGAGCCCACCGCGCCGCGCCGGCTCCGCCACCTGAACGTGGAGTACGAGACGCACAAGGCCGGCGTGGCGGGGCTCACGCGGCTGCCCGACCGGCATTTCCTGCTCGCGGTGACCTGGGGCGAGGGCAAGCAGGTGAAGTTCTACCGCTCGACGCATGACTCGCTGCTGGACACCGCCTGCCGCTGGGAACGGATCAGCACCTGGGAGTCCGGCGACCTCGTGAGCGAGAAGGCGGATGACAAGTGGCCCACCGGCAAGACCTCGTTCCAGGGCCTCGCGCTGCACACGTCGCAGGCCGAGGTGTACCTCGTGGGCACCCGCAACACGAGCGAGCTGACGCCGTTCGAGCCCGGCCACGACGAGGCCACGCCCTTCCGCATCACGGGCTGGGAGGCCGGCTCGACGAAGGTCACGGTCCGCCAGATCGCCTCGCCGCGGCGCTTCGACTGCAACGCCCCCTACGGCGACGTCGGCATCACGCGCGACGTGTACAACGCGAACTTCCTCGCCGGCGCCTGCACGCACGTCACGCCCGCGGGCGAGCTGCTGCTGTACGCCATCGAGCACTACGACTGGGGCGCGGGCGGCAGCGTCCGGCTGGTCGAGTTCCGCCACGCCGACATCGCGCGGCCCGACGGCCCGCGCTACGGCCCGCAGGCGGAGCTGCCCGTGCCGGCGTTCCTGCCGCTCGGCACGCACACCGTCGCGCTCACCAACGTGGCCCTCCACGGCCTGCGCCCGTGGATCCAGCTCTACGACGACGACGACTTCCGCGGCCAGCGCCTCACGATTGACCGCGCCGACGAGAACCGGGAGGACTATCAGGATCTGGGCAAGATTGACGGCAGCGGCGACGGCTTCAACGACCGCACAAGCGCGCTCCGCTGGTGGGCGCCGATCGGCTGGCAGGTGAAGCTGTACGATTCCGACAACTTCGGCACGGACGACGCGACCCTCACGCTGCCCGGCACCGGCGCCGTCGGGGCCATCGCCAACCTCAGCGACGAGCCGTGGAAGTTCGACAACGGCCCCCAGTTCGGCTCCGGGGAGACGCGCCTGACCTCGATCCGCTTCCTCCCGCCGGACGAGGGCGAGACCCCCGACCCGCTGAAGCAGATGATCGTCACCTGGAGCGTCATCCCCGCGCCGGACGGGGCCGGCACCATCACGCCGCTCGCCAGCGGGCAGGCCCGGCTGACCCTCACGAAGGCGGGCCGGGTGCTGGTGGTGGCGCGCCTCGTCGGCCTCACCGGGGGGCAGCACAGCGTGGCCGCCGCCGTCCGCGCCGTGAACGCGCCGCCGGAGATCACGCAGTTCACCGCGGAACAGACCGCCCCCGGCCTCGTCGCGGCCCAGGTCAGCGTGAGGGATCCGGGGAACCCCGGCGACGTGGCCGTGCGGATCGAGTGGGGCGACGGCGAAGTGACGACCGGCAGCGTCACGGCCGGCGGCACCTTCGGCGCGCAGCACCGGTTCGCCGACGCGAACGCGCTGACGCCGGTCTTCGAGGACTTCAAGCTCCGCGCCAAGGTCGTGGACCCGGAGGGCCTGGCCGACGACGCCACGTTCGCCGGCGCCGAGCTCGACGGCGGGGCGGCCCGCACCGTGCGCGTGACCTGGCGCGACCCCGGCCCGACGGGCGACGGCGACGGCGACGGGCTGCCCGACATCTGGGAGCAGGAACGCTTCGGCGGCACCGCGGCGGGGGGCGGGGATTATGACGGGGACCTGGCCACGGACTTCGCCGAGTTCATGCACGGCACGAATCCCGTTGACCGCCGCGACGCGCCGGGACTCACCGTGGAACGTCGGCACCGCGAGCTGGAAATCCGCTTCCCCGGCCGCCGGCTCACGGACGCCGTCCCCGGCAAGACCAAGCGCGTGTACTTCCTGGAGCGGAGCACCGGCCTGGGCACGAACGGCTGGACGCGCATCGGCGAGCACACGGGGCAGGACGAGCCGGTGATCGTTCGGCAGCGCCTGGACGGCGCGGCCGCGGGCTTCTACCGGCTGGACGCGGAGCTGCGCTGAGCCACCCGGCACCGGGCGGGGCTACGGCAGGAGCAGCCGCGCGGCGGCGAGCAGCGCGAAGGCCAGCACCAGGAGGTCGAACCACCGCTGCGGCATCCGCGCCACCGCGGCGCGGCCGAGGAACAGGCCCGCCACGATCACCGGGACCAGCGCCGCGTTGAATGCCAGCGTGTCCGCCGTGATCAGCCCGAGCTGAGCGCTGAAGGGCGTCTTGATCAGGTTGATCAGCAGGAAGAACCACGCGCTGGTGCCGACGAACGCCTCCTTCGGCAGCGCCACCGCCAGCAGGTACAGCGCCATCACCGGGCCGGCGGCGTTGGCCAGCATGGTGGTCACGCCGGCGGCCAGCCCCATCGTCCACGCGAAGCCGCGCGTGTGCGGCACGTCCGCGAAGAGCCCCGGCTTCCAGTTCCGCAGCAGTTGGACCAGCGCCAGCGCCAGCACGATGCCGCCGATGACGGGATTGAAGTCCATCCCGCGCAGGCGGCCCATGAGCCACCAGCCAAGCGCGACGCCGGCGGCCGCCGGCGGCAGCGTGCGCGCGACATGCTTCCAGGCCGCGTGCCGGCGAAAGAGCAGCACCGCGCCCACGTCCCCGGCGATGAGCATCGGCAGCACGACGCCCGTGGAGGCGAGGCCGGGGAAGAGCTGCGCGAAGAGGACGACGTGCAGCAGGCTGAGGCCCGGCAGCCCGCTCTTGGAGACGCCGATGCCCAGCGCGGCCACCAGCGCGAGCGACCACTGGGCCGGGGAGAAGTCAGGGAGCACGCGGCGGCGAGGGTGGGCGGTCCCGGCCGCGGCGGCAAACCGTGACCGCAACCGGCGGCGAACCATCCGGGCGACCGTCCTTGCGGCGGAGCCGGGGCTGACTCGACTTGGTGGACAGGGGCGGGCAACAGGCTCGACCCCGTCGCGGATTCCGCCACACTCCGGGCAGCATGCCTCCGATCCGCTTCCTGCCGCCGCGCCCCCTGTCCGGCCGGGCGATCCTGTCCGCCGGACTGGCCGGCGGTACCTGCTTCACCGGCCTCGCCAACGGCGTGGACCGCAACGGCAGCGGCGCCCGCGCCATGGCCTTGGCCGGCGCGGACGCCGCGCTGGCGGACACGCCGCTCAGCGCCCTTGCGGCCAATCCAGCCGGCCTCGGGGGGCAGGACGGGACCAGGCTCGAACTGGGCCTCGTCGGCGGCGTGCCCGGCGGCGACTTCAGCAACGCGGCCAACGTGGACGCCCCGCTGTCGCGCTCGCTCGGCGCGCTCCCCGAGTTCGCCGTGGCGTTTCCCGCGGGCGTCCCCCGGCTCGGCCTCGGCGTGTCCTTCACGCCGGACGCGCTGCTGGCCGCCCGCTGGCACTACGCCGACGCGCCGGGCGGGCTGAGCGGCGGCACCAGTTACGGCGACCTCATCCACCGCTCGGAGATCCTCAGCGCGCGCTCCGCGCTGGCGGCAGGCTTCGCGGTGAACGAATGGCTCGCCGTGGGCGGCAGCATCGGCCTGCTCTACAACCGCAACGAGCTCGAGACGGCCTATGTCTTCCAGTCGCATCCCGTACTGCGCGGCTTCAAGACGCTCGTGGACCTCGACACCGACGGACTCGGGGTGGACGGCGAGTTCGGCGTGCTGCTCACCGCCAGCGACCGGCTGAAGCTCGCGGTCACCTACAAGACCCCGTCGCGCGTCGAGGCCGAAGGCACCCTCACGGGCAACGCGGGCGCGGAACTGACAGCCCTGGGACCGCCCTTCTCCACGCTGCCGCCCTCCTTTGCCTACGACGCCGAGGTGGAGACGACGTTTCCGCAGCAGGTCACCGCCGGCGTGGCGTGGCAGGCGGCCCCGGAATGGCGGCTGCTGGCGCAGGTGGACTGGGTCCACTGGAGCGACGCCTTCGACGACCTGCCGCTGCGCCTGCGGAACGGCACCAACGCCGGCCTCAACGCCATCCTCGGCTCCGACGCGCTTGACGACAGCATCCCGCTCCGCTGGCAGGACCGCCTCGTCTATCGCGCGGGCGTGGAGTACGCGCCCGGCCGGCACTGGGCCTTCCGCGCCGGCTACAGCTTCGGCGACAGCCCGGTGCCGGACGGCACGCTGACCCCGCTCACCGCCGCGATCATGGAGCACACCGTGGGCGCGGGCGCGGGCTACCGGTGGCGGCGCTGGCAGGTGGACGCCGCGTGGCAGTGGGATCTGCCGGCCAACCGCCGCGTCGGCACCAGCGACCTTCTGGCCGGCGAGTATTCCGGCAGCTCGGTCACGGTGGACGTGCAGTGGTTTGGACTCACGGTCGGATTTGCGTTTTGAGCGTGCGGAGCGCAGGCGGCCTCGCCGGCGCGGACAGAAAAAGAAGCCGGGGCTGGCCGGGACGGGGCGGCGAAGCCGAGAGCCGGGAAAGCAAACCCATGCGCGGGCAGGCCGCCCGCGCTCCGCCGCCGGCCGTCACGCCTCGCGGTCGGGAAACTCGAATTCCACCCGGCTCTTTTCGTTCAGCTTGAGGTGGGCGGCGAAGGGCTTGCCGCTCTTGCGCGAGACGAACTTGGGGAGCAGGTCCGTCCGGCCGTCAGCGAGGAGCTTCTGCATCTGGTCGCGGTCCACGGTCTGCTCGAGGATGACCTTGCCGGACTTGAACTTGCAGGCGCGCTGGTCGCGCTGCGTGTGCTCGCAGAGGTAGTCCGCCTCCGACTCAAACACGCGCCCCTTGCAGAGCGGGCACGGGCCCAACGGCGTCTGGCCGGTGAAGTCGAGCTTCACCGCGGGCGCGGCCGGCTCGCCGGACTTCTTCGCGGCCGCCTTGCGCGGCGCGCGCGGGGCGAACTCGAAGCCGACCTTGCCGCCGTCCAGCTTGAGGAAGGCCTCAAACTTCCGGCCCGTCTTCTTTGAGATGAAGCCTTTGAGCAGGTCGGTCTTCCCGGTGGCCAGCAGCTTCGTGATCTGCGCGGGCTCGACGGGCTGCTGGAGGATCACCGCGCCGGTCTTGAAGTCGCAGGTGCGCGCGGCGCCGACGGCCTTCTCGCAGACGAAGTTCATCCCGTTCTCAAAGACGCGCGCGCGGCACTTGGGGCACTGGCCGAGCGGTTCCTTGCCGGTGAAGTCCACCTCCGCGGCGGCTTCGCCCTCCTTGGGCTCGTTGCCGAAGTCGAACTCGGCCTTGTTCTCCGCGCCGAGCTTGATCACCGCGGCGAAGGGGAAGCCCTTCAGGCTGCGGAAGCCCTGCAGCGGGCCGACCTGCCGGTCGCGGATGAGCGCCTCGACCTCCGCCGGCTCGAACATCCGGCCGGACATCACCTTGCGGACGTAGAAGTCACAGCGCTGGCACTTGAACTCGCGGAACTTCTCGTGGATCTGGCCGCCGCATTTTGGGCAGGGCGCCTGCAGGATGCCGAAGTCGCCGGGGATGGTGTCCTTGTCGTAGAGCTTGGCCTTGCGGACGATCTCCTCGGTGAAGCGCCGGATCTCGCCCATGAACTGGTCCCGCGGCATCTGGCCGCGCTCCATCTTCTTGAGGGAAAACTCCCAGTCGCCGGTCATTTCCGGCCTCGTCAGCTCGTTCACGCCGAGGCCGTCGAGGAGCTGCACGAGCGAGAAGGCCTTGGCCGTGGCGACCAGCTCGCGGCCGGCACGGTGGAGGTAGTCCTCCTCGATCAGGCCCTCGATGGTCGCCGCTCGCGTGGCGGGCGTGCCGAGGCCGCGCTCGCTCATGGCCTCGCGCAGCTCCTCGTCGTCCACGAGCTTGCCCGCGCCCTCCATGGCGCTGAGCAGCGTGGCCTCGGTGTAGCGCGGCGGGGGCTTGGTCTGGCTCGCCTTCACCTCAACGTCGCGCGTGGCGACGGTCTCGCCCTGCTGGACGGGCGCAAGGCTCGGGGCGTCGTCGGCCGACTGCGCCTCCTTGCCGTACACCTCGAGCCAGCCGGGCTTGACCAGCACCTTGCCCGTGCTCTTGAAGGGCTCGCCCTCGACACGCGTGATGCGGACCGACTCGAGGAATTCCGCCGCCGGGTAGAACACGGCGAGGAACCGCTTCGTCACGAGGTCGAACAGCTTCTGCTCCGGCTCGCTCAGGCCCTTCGGCAGCTGGCCCGTGGGGATGATGGCGAAGTGGTCGCTGACCTTCGCGTTGTTGAAGATCCGCTTGTTCGGCCGGACCCAGCCCTCGCCGAGGATCCTGCCGGCAAAAGGCGCGTAGTTCGTCCCGCCGAGCGCCTCGAGCGTCTGGCGCACCGTGCCGACGTAGTCCTCCGGCAACGCCCGCGAGTCGGTGCGGGGGTAGGTGAGGGCCTTGTGCTTCTCGTAGAGCGCCTGGGCGAGACCCAGCGTGTTCTTGGCGCTGAAGCCGAAGCGGCCGTTGGCCTCGCGCTGCAGCGTGGTGAGGTCGTAGAGCTGCGGGGAAAGCTGGGTCGTCGGCCTGCTTTCCTCGGTGACGACACCGGGGCGGCCGAGGCACTTCGCGCGGAGGGCCTCGGCGCGGGCACGGTCCCAGAGGCGCTCGGCACGCAGCTCGGCGTCGGCGTCCTTGCCGGCCGGACGCTGAAACTGCTCGTCGAACCACCGGCCCGGGTAGTCGCCGGCCTGCGCGCCAAACGTGCCGACGACCTCCCAGTAGTCACGCGGGACGAACCTTTTGATGCGCGCCTCGCGCTCGACCACGATGGCGAGCGTGGGGGTCTGCACGCGGCCCACGGTGGTCTTGTAGAAGCCGCCCGCCTTGCTGTTGAAGGCGGTCATGGCGCGGGTGCCGTTGATGCCCACCAGCCAGTCGGCCTCGGCGCGCGACTCCGCGGCGGCGGCCAGCGGCTGCATCTCCGCGTCCGAGCGGAGCTGGGCGAAGCCGTCGCGGATGGCCGTCGGCGTCATGGACTGGAGCCAGAGCCGCCGCACCGGCTGCTTCGCTCCGCTGTACCCGACGATGCGGCGGAAGATCAGCTCGCCCTCGCGCCCGGCGTCGCAGGCGTTGATCAGGCCGTCCACGTCCTTCCGCTTGATGAGCTTCAGGAGGACCTTGAGCCGGTTCTCGCTGCGCTCGATGGGCTGGAGCGCGAACCGCGGCGGGAGGTGCGGCAGCGCGGCGAAGGTCCACTTGCCGCGCTTCACATCGTGCTCCTCCGGCACGGTCAGCTCGAGCAGATGGCCCACGGCCGACGAGACGACGTACTGCTCGTTCTCGTAGAACTCTCCGGACTTGTCCTTGGCGAAGCCGCCCAGCGCCTTCGCGATGTCGGCGGCGACGGACGGCTTTTCGGCGATGATCAAGGGCTTGCCCATGACGGAAGTGGCGCGGCGTCTAGCACGGTTGCCGCTCCGGACGCAACCGTTGCCGCGAAAGGCCCGCGCCGAAAGCCGCGGAGAAACTCCCCGGTGCGGGCCGGCGCACGGTTTACTTCCCCGCCGCGGTATGGTGGTTTTGCGCCATGAACCCGCCGCTCAGCCGCCGCCGTTTCCTCCGGGCGTCCGCCGCCGCCACGGCGCTCGCCGCCGGCCCCCGCCTGCACGCCGCCGCCGAGGGTGAGCCGGTGACCGTGGGCGTCATGGGCCTGAACGGCCGCGGAACGGAGCTGGTGACGGAACTGGCCGCCACGGGCCGCGTGCAGGTGACCTGGCTCGTGGATCCGGACGTGCGCGCGCTCGAAAAGGGCCAGCAGGCGCTGGCCGGCAAGCAGCCCCGCCCGCCCAGGACGGACAAGGATTTCCGCCGCATCCTCGAGGACCGCCGCACGGAGGCGCTGGTCATCGCCGCGCCGGACCACTGGCACGCGCCGGCCTCGCTGCTCGCGCTGGCGGCCGGCAAGGCGGTTTATGTCGAGAAACCGCTCAGCCACAACCCGCGCGAGGGCGAGCTGCTCGCCGCCGCCGTGAAGCGCACCCGCGGCGTGCTCCAGATGGGCGTGCAGCGCCGCAGCCTGCCCTGGGTGGCCGAGGCCATCCAGAAAGTGCGTGGCGGCGAACTGGGCGAGGTCTACGTGGCCCGCGCCTGGTACGTGAACCGCCGCGACACCATCGGGTTCGGCCAGCTCGGGCTCGTGCCCGACGGGCTGGACTACGCGCTCTGGCAGGGCCCGGCACCGGACCGTCCGTTCAAGGACAACCTCATCCACTACAACTGGCACTGGTTCTGGCACTGGGGCACCGGCGAGCTCGGCAACAACGGCGTCCACCTCCTCGACCTCGCCCGCTGGGGTCTCGGGGTCGAGTGCCCCTCCCGCGTCGCCTCCGGCGGCGGCCGCTACTTCTTCGACGACGACCAGGAGACGCCCGACTCGCAGGCCGTCACCTTCGACTTCGGCGGCGAGAAGCTCATCCAGTGGGAGCACCGCAGCTCCCAGCCCACACCGCTGGACGGCGCGACGCACGGCGTCCAGTTCCTCGGCACCCGCGCCTCGCTGCTGCTGGACGACACGGGCTGGCGCATCCGCGACCTCGACGGCAAGGAGGTCGCCCGCGGCGAGGGCCAGGTCGCCACCGCGCCCCACCTGGCGAACTTCCTCGACGCCGTGCGCAACCGTGCCCGGACCCTCACGGCCGATGCCGAGCAGGCCCAACTCAGCACGCTGATGTGCCACCTCGGCAACATCGCGCAGCGTCTCGGCCGCAACCTGACGCTGAACCCCAAGGAACGCCGCGTCGCCGGCACGGACCGCGAGGTCGCCGCGCTCTGGACCCGCGAGTACCGCCCCGGCTGGGAGCCGGCGGGACTTTGAAACTGCGGCCGGTTGGGCCGTTGACACTTGCGGCCCGGCGCAACTAGCTTGCGCCCGCTTCATCCAAACGAGCCCATGCTCCTGCGCGTACTGCTCATCGTCGCCCTCGTGGCCGGCCTCGCCGGCGTTGGCGTGACCTACATGCTCCAAGACAAGGTCGGCCAGCTCTCCGGCCAGCGCGACCAGTTCAAGACCGACATGGAGACGGCCCAGGCCGAGGCCGCGCGCGAGCGCCAGACCGCCAAGAAGGCCACCGAGGAGGCCAAGGCGGCTCAGGAAAAGCTCGTCATCACCGAGGAGCAGCTCGCCGACGCGACCCGCACCGCCGCCGCCGCCGAGCAGAATGCCGGACGGCTCAGCACCGAGCTGGAGAAGACCACCGGCGAACGCAACACCGCCCAGCGTGAGCTGGCTGCCTGGAAGGCCACCGGCCTCACCCCCGACCGCATCGAGGCCGTCCGCCAGAGCGCCGAGCGTTTCAAGGCCGAGCGCGACGCCTTCGGCGAGGAGAAGAAGGTCATGGGCCGCGAGATCGCCCGGCTGACCGAGGACATCAAGGTCTTCCGCGGCGAGCTCACCGAGGTGCCCATGCCCGACGTGAAGGGCAGCGTGCTGGCCGGCAGCGAGCAGTACGGCTTCGTGGTGATCGACCGGGGCGCCGACGCCGGCCTCAAGGAAAACGGCAAGATCATCATCTCGCGCAACAACGAGCTGATCGCCAAGGCCCGCATCGTCCGGCTCGAACCGGGCCGCGCCATCGCCAACTTCCTGCCCGAATGGCAGACCGTCACCGTCAACGCCGGCGACCAGTTCATGACCAGCTATGAAGCACTTGTTCGCAAGTAGGCTGTTGCTGCTGTCCCTCGCCGTGCTGTTCGCCGGCTGCGCCTCGAGCAAGCGGGAGGACAACCTCTCCGAGCGGCCGTGGAACTCGCCCAAGGGCTGGGAAACCGGCTTCCCCACGGGCATGACCGAGGGCCGCTGAGGCTCCTTTCGGTTCGCGCCCCGCTGCTGCCGGCGCTCCGCCGGCGGTTTCGTCTCTGCCCTCGACGCCTCGTGGGCTCAGTCCTTCACCCGGAAGCGGACGCCCAGGCTCGTGCCCACCGGACGCTGAAGCAGCCCGAAGGCATGGTCTGAGGGGCGGTTCACGACCCGAGTGCCCCGGCCGCGGCGGGCAAGGACGAGCGTGGTCGAGCCGCCGCCATCGAGGTTGAGCGCGTTGTGCGCGCCCAGCTGCTGGAGAAACCCTGCCGCCTCGGCCGGCGTGGCCCCCTCGCTGTAGCCGGGCTGCCGGCCGTCCATCGCCACCAGGTACAGGTGGCGGCCGTCGGCCGACCATCCGACAAGCGAGCGCGGCTCCGGAGGTCCGGCCTCCTCGGTGTTGCGTCCGTCCACGAGGACGGCCAGCAGCCCGCCCACGCCCATCCAGACGTTGGACATGGTGACGGACGGCAGCGCCAGCGCGGCGCGGCGTTCGCGGTCGAAGGTCACGGCGTGGAGGTTGGAGACGACGGGCGAATAGACC
>JBJXFY010000361.1:0-5611 GCA_046155815.1 Limisphaerales bacterium
CTTCCTCATCAAGCCGCACCCGAACTATCCGCCCAGCGAGTACCAGCGGAAGCTGCTCGAACCCTACGAACTGGTGACGGAGCGTGGCAGCGTGGAGGAGCTGGCCGGCAAGCTCGACGCGGCCACGGTCGTGGGCACCTGCACGACGGCGCTCTTCACGCTCAAGCTGATGCGGCCGGGGCTGCGCTGCGTGGACTTCGGGTCGGATGTGTACGTGCCGCACGCGTATTTCGGGGATGATTCGGTGGTGAAGACGCTGGCCGGCGTGGGCGTGGAGATTGTGAAGGCGGAGAGTGGCGGTGGGTGAAAAGGGAACAGCGAACGCGCGACGGGGAGGGCGGGCCTCGGGGGGGCGAGTTTCGGAGGGGCGAGTTATACGAGCCCCCGCTTCGGAGCGACGGGTTATACGAGCCGCCCGCCGGCCTCAAGGCCAGGGGAGGGCGGCTGGTGGATCACGTCAGATGACGGCTTGCTTCGTCGCCGCCCAGCCGCGCCACACCTGCAGCCAGGACTCGTCCCCGCGAACGGAGGCGATGGAGGTTCAGCTCTGCTTCCCCTTCACCGCCGCCACCCAGGGCTGGTGGTCGAGGTACCAGCGCACGGTCTCGCGGATGCCGGTCTCGAAGGTGTGGGCGGGCTTCCAGCCCAGCTCCGCCGCCAGCTTGGTCGCGTCAATGGCGTAGCGCCGGTCGTGCCCGGGCCGGTCCTTCACGAAGGCGATGAGCCGCCGCGACCCGCCGCCCAGCTCCGGCCGCAGCTCGTCCACCAGGTCGCAGATCACCTCCACGATGCGCAGGTTGGGCCACTCGTTCCACCCGCCGATGTTGTAGGTCTCGCCGTCGCGGCCGCGGGTGAGCACCTGCCACAGCGCCTCGGCGTGGTCGGTCACGTACAGCCAGTCGCGGACGTTCATCCCGTCGCCGTACACGGGGACGGGCTTCCGGGCGAGCACGCTCTGGATCACCACCGGGATGAGCTTCTCGGGAAACTGGTACGGCCCGTAGTTGTTCGAGCAGTTGGTGATCACCGCCGGCAGGCCGTAGGTGTGGTGGTAGGCGCGGACGAGCAGGTCGCTCGACGCCTTGCTGGCGGAGTAGGGTGAGTTGGGCGCGTAGGGGGTGCTCTCGGTAAAGTGTCCTTCCGGACCGAGGCTGCCGTACACCTCGTCCGTGCTGACATGGTGGAAGCGTGGAATGAGTCCGGGCTTGAGCTTGAAGGGGGCGTCCAGCCAGGCCTCGCGGCAGGCCTCGAGCAGGTGGAAGGTGCCGACGATGTTCGTGTGGATGAAGTCACCGGGGCCCTCGATGGAGCGGTCCACATGGCTCTCGGCGGCGAGGTGGAGGACGTGGGTGACGGCGTGCTGCGTCACGACGCGGCGGACGGCGGCCTTGTCGCGCAGGTCCACCTGCTCGAAGGCGTACTTCGGGTGGGTCTCGACGCCGGCGAGGTTCTCGCGGTGGCCGGCGTAGGTGAGGGCGTCGAGGTTGACGAGGCGGGCGACTTCCGGCCGGTCGAGGATGTGGCGGACGAGGTTCGAGCCGATGAAGCCGCAGCCGCCGGTGACGAGTAGGTTCATGCAGGGAAGTCAGAAGCTGGAAGTCAGAATCAAGGAGTCCGGAGAATGCGTTGAATGTTCGCCCCCTCGTCCTTCATTTCCCCTCAGGCGCCCAGCGGCTGAGGGCGTCGTCGAGGGCGGCCTCCACGGGGCGGAGGTTCACGCCGGCGGCGAGCAGCTTGGAGGCATCCATCACGCAGTTGCTGCGGGGCGTCTTCGCGGCCACGCGGTAGAACTCCTCGTCGCTGGCCCAGAACTCGAACTTCCGCGCGGGCCGCAGACGTTCTTCGATTTGCTTCACCACCTGGCGCGTGGTGACCCAGCCGGGATTCGTGACGTTGTAGGTGCCGAAGGGCGCGCGGCGCGCCCACAGCTCGACGCAGGCCCAGGCGAAGTCGCCCAGGTGCGAGATGCTGTTCACGTTGTCATAGACCTTGGCGTAGCGCTGGACCTTCGAGAGGTAGTTGCGCGCGCCGTCGCGCTCGTCGAAGGGGATGCGCAGCCGCCAGACGTAGCGGTCACCCAGGCCGGCGAGGGCCTCCTCGCCCAGCGCCTTGCTGCCGCTGTAGAAGCTGCACGGGCCGTCGCGGAAGCTGAAGTTGGGCGGGTCGTCCTCGGTGAAGCCCGCGAGGCGGCCGGGCTCCTCCGCCACCAGCCCGCGAAGGTCCGGCCGCGTGAGGTCCTTCTCCGGGCGGAGCGAACCGTCGGGCTGGCGGACCTTCGCCCCGGCGTAGATGCAGCCGGAACTCACATGGCCCCACGGCACGCCCGCCGCGGCGCAGGCATGCGCCAGGGTCTGCGGCAGCAGCGCGTTGCCGAGCAGGGTGTCGGCCTTCTGGTCCTCGCAGGCGTCCACGTTGGGCTTGCCGGTGTAGCCGGCGCAGTTGATGACGAACGCCGGCCGGCGCTCCCGCAGCCAGGCCAGCAGGGGCGCGAAGCGGCCGTAGTCCAGCTCCGCCCGCCGCACGTTCACAAACTCCAGCCCGCGCCGGGCGAGCTCCCGCTGGAACGCGCCGCCGACGTAGCCGCTGCCGCCGAGGAGGAGGATCATGGAAAGTGGCGAATGCAGAATGACGAAGGGCGAATGTCCCGCTCACCCGCGGGCGGCCTCGGCCACGACGGCCTCGAGGTAGGCGCGGTACTCGCAGTTCGGCATGGCGGCGGCCAGCTCCGCCAGGCGCGCCGGCGGGATCAGCCCCGCGCGCCAGGCCGCCTCCTCCGGGCAGCCCAGCTTCACCCCGGTGCGCTTCTCGATGGTCTGCACATAGGCGCTGGCCTCGTGCAGGCTCGAGCTGGTGCCCGCGTCCAGCCATGCGAAGCCCCGCTCCAGCCGCTGCACCCGCAGCGTCCCCCGCCGCAGGTACTCGACGTTCACCGCCGTGATCTCGAGCTCCCCGCGCGCGCTCGGCTGCAGCTCGCGCGCGATCCGCACCACGTCGTTGTCGTACAGGTAGAGCCCCGGCACCGCGTAGCTGCTCCGCGGCTGCTTCGGCTTCTCCTCGATCGAGACGGCCCGCCCCGCGGCGTCGAACTCCACCACCCCGTACCGCTCCGGGTCGTGGACGTGGTAGCCGAAGATCACCGCCCCGCCCGTGAAGCCGCCGAACGCCCGCTGGAACACGTCCCCGCCGGAGAAGATGTTGTCGCCGAGAATGAGCGCCACCGCGTCCCCGCCGATGAACGTGTCCGCGATGCGGAAGGCCTGCGCGATGCCCTCGGGCCGGGCCTGCTCGCGGTAGTCAATCGTCGCGCCGAAGCGGCTGCCGTCCCCGAGGAGCTGGCGGTAGCGCGGCAAATCCTGCGGCGTCGAGATGAGGCACAGCTCGCGCACGCCCCCCTCGAGCAGCGTGGTGAGCGGGTAATAGACCATCGGCTTGTCGTACACCGGCTGGAGCTGCTTGCTCGCCACCAGCGTCAGCGGGTACAGCCGCGACCCCGCCCCGCCCGCCAGGAGGATGCCCTTCATGCGAACGGCAAGGTTGGGCGGGGGCACCGGGCCGCCAAGGGCAAAGCCAGTCTCAGCGGACCGATCGGCGCTGCGCCTCGACGGCCTGCAGCGACTTCCGCCAGGCCGCGAGGCGGGCCTTCAGTTCCGCCGCCACCTCCGGTTTTGTCGGGGCGAGGTTGTTGGTTTCCGAGAGGTCTGCGGCGAGGTCGTAAAGCTCGAGCCGGCCGTCCTCAAAGAATTCGATGAGCTTCCACCCCCCCTGCCGGATGGCGCCGGCCGGCGTGGCGCGCCAGCCTCGGTCGCGCACGAGGCTCTCGGCATAGCCGGGGAAATGCCACGCCAGGAACTCGCGCGGCAGCGTGTCCGTCTCGCCGCGCAGCAGGGGCAGCAGGCTGAGGCCGTCCAGCGGCTGGTCTGGCGGGGGCGCGGCGCCGGCGGCCTCCAGCAGCGTCGGGAAAAGGTCCGTGATGGTCACGGGCGTCTCCACTGCCCGGCCGGCGGAAACGACGCCGGGCCAGCGCACGAGGAGCGGCGCGCGCAGGCCGCCCTCGTAGAGCTGGCCCTGGCCGCCGCGAAGCGGGGCGTTGTCCGTGATGCCGTTGCGGCGCGCCTCCGGCTCGCTGCTGCGGTAGCCGCCGCTGCCTCCGTTGTCCGAGGCGAAGACGACGAGCGTGTTCTCCCGCAGGCCGAAGCGGTCGAGGTGGGCCAGCAGGCGGCCCACGTTCTGGTCCACGCTTTCGATCATGGCCGCGTACACCGCGCTGTGCTGGCCGCCGGCGTGGGGCCGCGCCTGGTACTTGCGGTAGAGGGCTTCCTTGGCCTCATGCGGCGGGTGCAGGGCGAAGTGCGAGACGCAGAGGAAGAACGGCCGTTCGGCGTTGAGCTCGACGAAGCGCATCGCCTGGTCGGTGAGGAAGTCCGCGAGGTAGTAGCCCTTGGCCACCTTGAACGGCGGGCTGGTCTGGAAGTTGAAGTGCCGCCCGCCCGCCACCAGGGCCGCGTCAAATCCGCGCTGCGCCGGATGCCGCGCCGCCTCCGTGCCCAGCGCCCAGTGGCCGAAGAAGCCCGTCTCGTAGCCGGCGTCCCGCAGCACCTCGGCCAGCGTGCGGCGGCCGGCAGGGAGCGCGGTGACGTTGGCCGGCGGGATCAGGCGGCGGTCGTCCTCCCGGCCGGGGGCCAGCGAGCCGTCCGCGTACATGCCGTGGCGCGGCGGCGCCTGGCCGGTGAGGACGCCGGCCTGAGCGCTGACGGTCGAGGGGTAGGTGTAGAAGGCGTTGAAGCGCGTGCCCTCCGCCGCCAGGCGGTCCAGCACCGGCGTCTCGTGGAAGCGCGACCCCATCGCGCCGAGGTCGGCCCATCCCAGGTCATCGGCCAGGATGAGGACGAGGTTCGGCGGCGCGCCGGGCGCGGCGAACGCGAGGAACAGCGCGGCCAGCCCGGCCAGCCAGCCGGCCGGAGGTCCAGCCTTGCCAAGGCAGGCTTGCTGCCTAGCTTGGCGGCTCGCGGCGGCCGGACCGTCCCCGATCAACCAACGTATTTCGTCAGCCATGGCCATTTCTGCAAACGATCTCCGCAAGGGGATGGCGATCAGCTACAACAGCGACGTGTGCATCGTGCTCGACACGCAGCACCGCACGCCGGGCAATCTCCGCGCCTTCGTGCAGGCCACTCTCCGGAGCATCCGCACCGGAAAGGCTTCCGACGTCCGTTTCAGCTCGACCGAGAAGGTGGACGTCGTGCCCATGATCACCACCAAGATGGAGTTCAGCTACAAGGATGGCGAGGACTTCGTCTTCTCTGACCCGCAGACCTTCGAGACGGTCAGCGTCCTCCCCGAGGTGGTCGGCGACGGGAAGAACTACCTGATCGAGAACGCGCCGGTCACCATCACCTTCGTGGCTGACAAGCCCGTGATCGTCGAGATTCCGCCCAGCGTGGTGCTGACCGTCACGGACGCGCCAGGAGGCATCAAGGGCGATTCCGCCAACAACGTGATGAAGGCCGTGATCCTTGAGACGGGCATCACCGTGCAGGCCCCGCTGTTCATCAAGAACGGCGAAAAGATCAAGGTGGACACCCGCACCGGGAAGTACATGGAGCGCGCCTGA
>JBJXFY010000362.1:0-18942 GCA_046155815.1 Limisphaerales bacterium
CCTCGTTGAACGCGCGGATGACATAGTCGCGGTAGGTGTAGGCGTAGGGGCGCAGCGCGTCCTTGCCGTAGAGCAGCACCAGGTCCTTCGTGTCCGCGTAGCGCGCCACGTCGAGCCAGTGACGGCCCCAGCGCTCACCATACCGCGGGTCCGCCAGCAGACGGTCAACCACGTCGGCGATTGCGGACTGCGGATGGCGGATGGCGGATTGCTCAAAGGCCTCGACCTCCTCCGCGGTCGGCGGCAGGCCAATGAGGGCGTAGTGAATCCGGCGCAGCAGCGTGCGCGGATCGGCCGGCGGCGCGTAGCCGAGTCCGGCTGCTTCCAGCCGCGCGAGCAGGAAGGCATCCACCGCTGTCTGCGCACGGTCCGTGGCCTGCACCGCCGGCGGCGCAGGCCGGGTCACCGGCTGGTAAGCCCAGTGTTGCCGCGCCTCCTCGAAGGACTGCCCCGGCCGCGCCTCGGCCCGCCCGGCGACGAACACCCCGGCCAAGGCCAGCGCCAGCACGCCGGCCGCGCGCGCGCGGGCCAGTCGGCGGAGGAAGAGGGACTGGGCGGGCACAACCCCTTGCTGCCGCAACACCGTGCGCCCGTCAACCGTGGCCTGCCGCGCCAGCGCACAGGACAGTTCCCAACCGGTCCGCCGGCTGCTTGGCCCTTGTTGCCGAAACACGAAAGCCGCTTCAATCGCGGACAACGTCCATGGCCAGCCAAGGAGCCCAAGAGGAGCACGTCGTGCGTCACATGGACGGCAGCGTGTGGGCGCGCGGCCGGATGGCCGAGGGCGTCCCCACGGGTTACTGGGAATGGTTTCGCAGGGATGGCACGAAGATGCGCTCGGGCCACTTCGAGCAGGGGCGGCAGGTGGGCGAGTGGATCACCTACGACCGCGAGGGCCGGAAGCACAGGGTGACGCAAATGAAGCCGGCGGCGAAGAAGCCGTCCTGAGCCGGCCGCGAAGCCGGTCAATGCCGTCAATCCCGTGCGCCTGGCTTCTGCGTGAGCAGCCGCTCGCCGCGGGGTCCAAGCAGGCCGATGTAATCGCCCAGGATGCGGACCGTCTCCTCAATATGGATGTCGAGCGGGCGTTCGGCGCTCTCCTCGCTGCCGTCGGACTCCTCCTCCGCGTCGTCGGGATCGGCGGCGGCGAGTTCCTTGTTCTCTGCGGCGCGGGCCTCGGCAAAGGGTACGGGCGGCCTGCCGGCGTCGAGGTTCTCCAGCGTGAGCTCGAAGACGTTCGGCGCGGCCGTGGTGCGGGCCTTGCGCTCCTCGCGGCGGACCTTGCTGCGGGCCTTGACCTCGTCCCGTTCGGCGAGCCGCTTCGCCTCGTTCAGCGAGACGCTCTTGTCCTCCCGGCGCTTCTTGAGAAGCTCAATGTCCTCGCGGACGTACGCGAAATCGCGGCTGGCGCCGACGCGCGCCTCGGACCGCTCGCGCAGGCCGCTGAGGTAGGGGGCGGCCAGGTCCAGCCGCTCGTGCTCGGCGGGCGCTGTGCGGTCGGCGGCCAGGGCGTTGGGCAGGTGGGACTCGCCGAGGTCGAGGTAGTCGAGCACGGAAGGAAGGGCGAGATCGGGGGTGACGCCGTGCTTTTGCGTGGTACCGCCCTCAACGCGGTAGAACTTGGAGACGGTGAACTTGAGTTTGCCCGGATTCTCGACCACGCCGCTGCGGATGAACTGCTGGAGGGACACCAGGGTCTGCACCGTGCCTTTGCCGTGGGTCGCGGAGTCGCCGACGACGAGCGCGCGGCCGTAGTCCTGCAGGGCGGCCGCGACGATCTCGGAGGCGGAGGCGCTGAGGTGGCCCACGGCCACGACCAGCGGGCCGGACCAGGCGACGCCATCGTCCTCGTCCTTGAGCACGGTGTTGCGCCCGCGGGCGTCCTTGACCTGCGTGACGGGGCCCTCGCCGATGAAGAGGCCGGTGAGCTCGATGGCCTCGTCGAGGATGCCGCCACCGTTGCGACGCAGGTCGAGCACGAGCCCCTCGATGTGCTCCTTCTTGAGCGCCTCGATGAGCTTGCGGACGTCGCGGGCGCAGTTCTCGTAGAACTGCGGCAGCGTGATGACGCCGAGGCGCTGCACCTTCCCGTCCGCCGCGGGCAGGTCCACGATGCGGGCCTTGGCGAACTGCTCGGAGAGCTTGATGTCATCGCGCAACATGCTGATGACGCGGCGGGAGCCATCCTCCGTGCTGGCCGGGACGACGGTGAGGCGGACCTCGCTGCCCTTCTTGCCGCGGATGAGCTCGACGACCTTGTTGAGCCGCATCTCGACGACGTCCACCGGCTCCTCGCCGCCCTGCGCGACGGCGACAACGCGGTCCTTCGCCTTGAGCTGCTTGCTGCGCTCGGCGGGTCCGCCGGGCACGAGGCTCTTGATGCGCGTATAGCCGTCGTCCCATTCGAGCAGCGCGCCGATGCCGCTGAGCTGGAGCTTCACGGAGCTGATCTCGAAGTTGCTCGCCTCGGTGGGGCTCATGTAGTCCGAGTGCGGGTCGTAGGAGTGGGTGAGGGCCGTGAGGTAGATGGAGAGCACCTCCTCCTCGTCGAACTCACGGGTGGTCTTGAGCAGGCGCTGGTAACGGCGGCCGAGGGACTTCACCACGTCCTCGGGCTTGTCCTTGGCGAGCCTGCCCTGGAGCAGGTCGTACTTGACGCGCTTGCGCCAAAGTTCTTCGGCCGCGGCGCGGTCCGCGGGCCAGGGAAGCTTGTCGCGCTGGATCGTGAACGACTCGTCCAACGCGAAGTCGGGGGTCTCTCCGAGCAGCGACTGTGCATAGGTGACACGCTCCTCGAGGCGCGTGAGGAAGCGCTGGAAAATCTCATAGGCCGGCCCGGCGTCGCCGCGGCGCGTGAAGTCGTCAAGCTTGGCGGCGAAGCGTTCGCCGAACTCGTCCACGTCCGCCTGCGTGAAGACCATGTGCATGTAGTCGAGCGAGGTGAGGTAGTTCGTGAAGAACTGGCGCGACACCCCGTCATCCAGCGGCTCCTGCTTGTAATGGGCCTGCGCGAGCAGCGTGCCGGTGACCTGCGCCACGCGGCCGGCCTGGGCGGGGGTGAGCTTCGGCTCGGCGCGGGCGGCCTCACCCGCACCGGCCGGGGCCGACTCGAGGAGGTGCTTGGGGTCGCGCACGGTGCCGTCGGGCGTGTCCGCGGCGGCCTGCTTGGGCGGACGCTGGCCAGCCGGCGACGCGGCCTCGCGGGCGAAAGGAGTGAGGATCGCGGCCAGCGCCAGGAGAGGGATCAGTGAGCGCTTCATCACAAGTGCCGCGACTGTGGCACCGGTCGGGTGAAGTGGCAAAGGCCGTTTACCGGCCCGGGCAGGTTCGCGGGACGGACCGGTCACTTCCCCGCGCTCCACCCGCCGTCAATGACGAAGGCCGTCCCGGTGACGAAGGCCGACTCGTCGCTGGCCAGGTACAGCGCCGCCGCCGCGATCTCCTCCGGCGTGCCCATGCGGCCGAGGGCCTGCGTGGCGGCCATTTCCGCACGGGCCCGCGCCGGGTCGGGGTACTGCCGCAGCAGGCCCGCCACGAACTCCGTCTCGACGCGGCCCGGGCAGAGGCAGTTGCACCGGAGGCCGTCGCGGGCGTGGTCAAGCGCGAGGGACTTGGTGAAGCCGACCACGGCAAACTTCGTGGTGCTGTACGCCAGCCGGTCGCGCAGGCCCACCACGCCGGCGATCGAGGCGAGGTTGATAATGTTGCCCGCGCGGCGCGCGAGCATGGCCGGAAGGAACGCGCGCGTGACGTGGAAGACGCCCGCCACGTTCACGCTCCAGAGCCGCGCGAGGTCCGCGGCGGTGGTCTGGAGCAAAGTGCCCACGTGGCCGATGCCGGCGTTGTTCACGAGGATGTCCAGTCGGCCGTGGCGCGCGAGCACCGCCTCCGCCACGCGCGCCGCGGCGGCCTCGTCCGTGACGTCCAGCGGGAGGAACTCCGCCCCCAGCTCCGCCGCCCCCGCGGCGCCGGCCTCCGCATGGCGGTCGGTGAGGATCACGGCGGCGCCGGCCTGCGCGAGCGTGCGCGCGATGGCCGCGCCGATGCCCGTGGCGGCGCCGGTGACGAGGGCGGTCCGGCCGTCGAGGCGGAACATGGCGGCAGCCTGCGCGGGGCGGGCCGAAAGGGCAGGCGAAAAGCGCAGGAAACCGGTTGACCGGCCCCGTCCGCCTCGGACAAAAACAGGGCCGGCAAATTCCATGAAAACCTCCCGTCCTCTTCCCGCGCTCGCCCTCGGCCTGCTCACGGCGGGCGCCGCCGCCTCCGCGGCGGACGTCACGATGGCCCCCCTCACCTCCTTCCGCGGCGACGGCTGGTTCGCGCCGGGCGAGGACGGCTACGGCTTCCTCGGCACGGCCGGCAACGAGCGCGGCCTCGCCTTTGGCAACGGCCACCTCTACCTCATGAGCCGCACGGGCGGGGTGAGCGTGCGCATTCTTGATGCCTTGACCGGTTCCGAACTCGGCACGCTGGCCGGCAGCACCAACATCTTCGGCGGCACGTTTGCGGGGAACATGATCGGCGTCGGTGGTGACGGTGCCATCTACATGGGCAACCTCTCCACGGCCGTCGCCACCAACTTCAAGGTATACCGCTGGGCCAGCGAGGGCGCGGCGCCCACGGTGGCGTATGACAACCTGACCGGCCTCACCCGGACCGGTGATTCCCTGGCCGTCACGGGCAGCGGCGCGGGCACCCGGATCGCCGCCGGCGGCGGCTCGGGCAATACCGGCTTCGTCGTGGTGGACCCGACGGCCGGCACTTCCTCCGTCGTCGCACCCGCCGGCACGGCCACCGGCGATTTCCGGCTCGGCCTCACCTACGTGGACTCCGACACCGTGATCGGCACTCAGGGCGTCACCTTCCGCGTGGCCGACACGGACGGCACCCTCGTCGGCAGCCCGGCCACCTTGAGCGCCAGCGAGCGGCTGATCGGCTACAACCTCGTCGCCGGCATGCCGCTGCTCGCCACGGTGGACACGGTCAGCTCGCTCGTCCGCATCTATGACGCGGCCAACCCCGCCGCTCCCGTGCTGCTCACTTCCGGCACCACCACCAGCGGCACGCTCGCGTCCAATGGCAACGGCGTCGGCGCCGTGGCGTGGGGGCCCACGACGGGCGACACCGCCACGCTCTACGCCATGAGCGCCAACCAGGGCATCCAGGCCTTCACCGTCACGGTGCCGGAGCCGGGGGCGCTCTCGCTGCTGGCGCTGGGCGGGGTCGCGCTGCTCCTGCGTCGGCGGAAGTAGGAATCTCCAGCCCGCCTGAAGGCCGGGCGTCCTGCCCGGCCTTTTTCTTTGGCAGGCCGCGGCCAGCGTGGGAACGGCCCTTTCCCCCGGCCCGCCGCCCATGCTTCACTCCGCGTCCCGAAATGAAGCCGAAAGCTTACGCCGCCGCGGGCGTGGACATTGACTTGGGCAATCGGCTCAAGGCCACCCTGCCCCAGCTCCTCGCCTCCACGCACCGCCGCGAGGTGCTCGGCAAGGTCGGCGGCTTCGGCGGCCTCTTCGCGCTCGACGTCAGGAAGTACCGCCAGCCGATCCTGGTCAGCTCGGTGGACGGCGTGGGCACGAAGCTGAAGGTCGCCTTCGCCCTGAACCGCCACGACACCATCGGCGAGGATCTGGTCAACCACTGCGTCAACGACATCGCCGTGCTCGGCGCGGAGCCGCTCTTCTTCCTCGACTACCTCGGCACCGGGAAGCTCGAGCCGCACGTCTTCACCGAGATCCTCCGCGGCTTCGCCCGCGGCTGCGCCGCCAACGGCTGCGCCCTCATCGGCGGCGAGACGGCGCAAATGCCCGGCTTCTACCAGCCCGGCGAGTACGACGTGAGCGGCACCATCGTCGGCGTGGTCGAGAAGGCGCGGATGCTGAACGGGCAGAAATCCGTGAAGCGCGGCGACGCGGTGATCGGCATCGCCTCCAGCGGCCTGCACACCAACGGCTACTCCCTCGCGCGGAAAATCCTCTTCGAACAGCTCAAGCTGAAGCCCTCCAGCCGCGTCACCGGGTTGGCCGGCACGGTGGGCGAGGAGCTGCTCAAGGTCCACGTCACCTACGGCCCGCTCGTGCAGGCGCTGCTTCGGCGGTTCAACTCGAAACCCGAGACCCGAAGCTCGAAGCTCCCCATCAGGGCCCTCGCCCACATCACCGGCGGCGGCTTCGTGGACAACATCCCGCGCACGCTGCCGCCGAACTGCGACGTGGTGATCCGCAAGGATTCGTGGGAAATGCCGCCCCTTTTTCAGCTCCTCGCGGAACGGGGCGGCGTGCCGGAGGCCGAACTGTATCAGGTCTTCAACATGGGCGTCGGCCTGACCGTCACGGTCGCCGCAGACGCGGCCGACGCGGTGCTCCGCTTCATCCGCGCCGCGAGGCATCCCGCGTGGATCATCGGCGAGGTGGTCAAGGGCTCGGGCGGATGCCGGGTGGCGTAGCGTGGGCTGATCCCCCACTGGGCCGGGAACAGGCTTCAGCGCCCCCGGTGTGCCGGCTGCGCACGCAGGGTGCGACCGCTCCCTCCGGACTGCGAGTTGCGCCGTGGGTTCGTGGACTTCGCCCGGCAGCCCGGGATTGGCCATCGGCTTCGTGTCCGACCCCAGCGGCCGAAAGGGCCGTATGTCGCGACGCACGTCGTTTTCGCGGTTCCCGTCGCTGGCCTTGAAGCAGGGCGTGTCGTCGTCCAGTGCCGCGAAGTAGCTCCCGTCCGCGTCGAGGCCGAGGCAACCAACCCCCCTTTCCACTTCACCGGCCTCACGCGGGCAGGCTGTTCGAGGATGAGTCTCGCTCTGTTCCCGCGCACGACCCTGGACGCCACGGTTGGCCGGCGGCCGACGCGCGGGGAGGCCGAATCGTTGCCCAATCGTGATGCCCCGGCTATTGGCACGGAGGCTTTCCCGTGAATTATCACCGCTTCCGAAGATGAACCATCACCTCCGTCTCCCCCGGCACCCGGCTTGTCCGGCCCTGCTCCTCTTCGTCACCCTCGCGCTTGGTCCCACCGCCGCCGGCGCGCCGGCCGGCCCCACGCCGCAGGTGCCCGCCGAAGGCGGCCCGCCGGGCGCGTACCCCAACACCTCCGTCAGCGCGGTGAACGTCATCGCGCGCGGCTCCACGGTCTTCAACAGCAGCGTGGACGTGCCGGGACTCGACGGGCAGGGGCCGATCCCGTGGTCGGTGAACCGCTACAACCGCGGCGACTTCGCCCTGCGCCTCGCGCCGGGCAACCCGGTGGCGGCGCTCACCAACCTCGGCCTCGGCTTCATCGAGTTCGGCAACAACTCGCCCACGATCGCCGCCAGCCAGGCCTGGCGGCCGACCGTCGCGCGCGGCGTCGTGCTGCCCGTGGCGCGGCAGAACGGACCGATTGACTGGAACGACGGCGAAGGGCCGTTCTTCCCGACCGTTGCGGTCTCGTGGGCCTCGTCCGGACCCGGCTACGGCATGCTCAACGGCGCCTTCGCCAACGGCGACCTCGACCTCAACACCGGCCGCGCCGGCACGCACGGTTCAAGCCCCGAGGCGAACTTCAGCTTCGCCGCCGTCTGGTTCCCCTACGACCAGGGCTGGCTGGCCGGCGAGTTTGGCGGGCCGGTCACCGGCAACGCCGACCCCAACGTCCCCGACGGCTCGGCGGCGTGGACGCGGCCGGAGGCGCACGCCGCGGGGCTCACGGCCAACCTGCTCCGCTGGCCGGAGTTTCCCGCCGGCAGCGGCCAATACGGCGGCCACGCCGAGCTCCGGCTGCCCGGCGTGAACTCCCTCGAGGACGGCATGCTCTTCACCACCTCATCCGATGGCGGCAGCGACGTGAACCTCGTGGGCGTCGCCCCGACGGATGACGGCGCGGCGTGGCTGGTCACGATCCGCGAGGATTCGGAAACCAACGCCGAGCTTCTGGCAGCCCCGAACCAGTCCGAGTTCCAGTTCGTGTACCTGCCCTTCAACGCCCCGCGGCTGGTCGGCGGTCACGTCGTGGGTGCGACCGGCGCCAAGCGGAAATCCGCCGGCGACTTCACCGTCACCCGCACCGCCACGGGCCGCTACGAGGTCACGATCCCCGGCAAGACCGGCACCAGCGGGACCCTCCTGCTGCAGGCGGCCGACCTCGAGCCGGGCACCTCCGGGCCGCTCGCCACGCGAGCCTTCCTCTCGCACGAGTTCACCGGCGGCCGGTTCGTTGTCGAATCCCGCAAGACCACTTCGGACACCGCCGCGGAGCTGGCGGACGCGAACTTCTACGTCGCGTGGGTGGACTTCACCGAGCCGCTCGCCGCCCCGGCCGGCCCCCGCCTCCGCAGCCTGCCCCCCGTGGCGGTCAACGGGGACGGCGTGACCGCCCGCGAGGCCGGCGTGGCGGCGCATCCGGCCGCGTCCGAGATACTCGTCACCACCGTGGACGACGGCAACGTCGGCGGGCATCTGGACCCCATCACGCAGCAGCCCGCGCTCGATGCGCTGGTGGGCCGCTACTACGACCCCGCCACGCTCGCGCCGCTCGGCGACCCTTTCGTCATCGTCGGCAACCCCGCCGGCGACATCATCCGGCATGACGTGAAGTTCAACGCCGTCAGCAACGTGTACGTCGTCGTTGCCAACACCCGCGCCCGCGGCAGCAACGGACGCAACGTGCCCACCCTCGCGCTCGTCCGACCCGCCTCCGATTCCGCGGCCGGTTCTCGCGTGGTCCGGTCCTTCGTGTACAACGAGGCCTCGGAAAACAACTACGACGACGTCGCCGTCGCCGTGAGCCCGAAGAACGGCAATTTCCTCGTCGTCTCGGAATACAGCTTCCCCGGCGAAGGCGAGGGCGTCGTCGGCATCCTCTTCGACGGCGACGCGACGGAACTTACGACCGGCCAGCACCGCCTCGACCAGCTCCAGTCCATCGGCGACGAGGATGATCCGGACGTCATCTATCTGCCCCAGCGCGACGTGTTCCTGTACCTCAGCAACACGGACAACTCGAACGGATCCACCGGCACGCTGGGCAACCGCATTGTCGGCGCGGTCGTGCAGACCACGCCCGGCGCCGGCGGCGCGCTCACGCGCACGGTCGAGCAGACGCTCGGCGACGGCAGCCCGGCCGGGACGCCGGAGGGCCACCCGGCAGCGATCGAGAGCCCCTTCACCGGGCAAGTTGTGACCGCCTACGACTGGGGCAACAACACGGCCAACGGCGACGTCTCCTTCACCGCCGTCGGGGCCGGCCCGGCGTACGCGTTCACCGCGGCGCAGCCCGAGGTGCCGTACCTCCGCGGCACCGCCGGCAACCCCTTCAACCATCAGCATCCACAGCTCGCGGCGGACCCGGTCCGGGGCGTCATCGTGGTGGGCCACAACGCGACGGGCAGCACCGTGGGCCTGCCCGCGGCGTACGCCTTCAGCGTGTTCGGCCCGGATGGTCAGCGCCTGCCCGGCCAGCTCGACGTGCCGTACCTGCTGGCAGAATCGCCCGGCGGGCTGGGCAATTCGGCCAACTTCCACACCGTGACCTACTCGTCGGCCAGCGGGAGCTTCCTCGCCGTGTACAATAGCACGCCGGGCGTAACCTACCTCGCCGCGCTGGAAGTCACCTCCTCGCACCTCCCCCCCGCGGAACCCCCGTCGCTGGCCATCGCGCGCACCGGCGGCAGCGTGGTCATCTCGTGGCCCGCGGACGCAGCGGGCTTCGCCCTCGAAGGCAGCCCGACGCTCGCTCCCGCGGCCTGGCAACCGGCCGGTGATGCGCCGGTCGTCGAGAACGGCCGGAAGAAGGTGACGTTGACGCCCGGCGCCGCGCCGCAGTTCTTCCGGCTGCGCCGGCCCTGATCCCTCCCGTACGGCCGGCCGCCGCCCGCGGGGGCGGCGGCCGGCACGGCGGTGTGCGTCAGTCCCTTGTCCCCCGCCAAACCCACGCCTCCGAGCCGTACTGCGCCGCAACCAGCGCGGCGGTTCCCACCGACAGGTCGGGCCCGGCCGAGGGCGTGGCACCCCATTCGGTGGCCAGCGCGGCGGCCAGGAGTGCAGGCGGCACCTCCAAGTTGGCCACAAAGGACTCATGCGGCCGGCCCTCGCGGTAGGCCGGTTCGACCGTCGGATGCCGCAGCAGGCGTGTGACCAGGCCGAGGTCGAAGCGGCACAGCAGGGTGCCGTGAAACAGCAGCGCGCCGCGCCGCCGCCGCTGCGCGTTGCCGGAGAACTTCCGGCCTTCCGCCACGAGGTCGGTATGCCCCTCGACCTCCACCGGCCGGCCCAGCAGGCGGGAAAGGGCGTCGGCGTGACGCCGCATGATCCAGCGGTTCGCGTCGGTGATCGTGGCCAGTTCCGGCCTTCCGGCCAGCGGCAGCACGAGGGCGTAGCCGAGGCAGCCGGGACCGAGCACCACCGTGCCGCCGCCGCTGCACCGGCGCAGGACCGGGATGCCGGAAGCGCCACACGCGGCCACGTTGACCTCGGCGCGGATGGCGTTGCCGTAGCCGACGACAACGAAGGGTGCCGGCGCCTCGTACACGCGCAGGGCAGCGAAGCCGGGCGCGGCTTCGGCGTGGTCCAGCAACGCCTCGTCCAACGCCAGGTTCTCGGCGGGCGTAGGCAGGGTCCGGGCGAGGAACAGCATCGGCGCGGCGGCCGGTTTAGGCCGGAACGGCCGCCGGCGCTGGGCGGCGGCGCCGCGGACCGCCGGGCCTCAGGAAATCCATCCCCGCGGCGTCCGCAAAGCGCAGGCCGGTCGCGGTGAGGCGGAAGCCGTGCGAGTCCGCCTCACCCCAGCCGCGGGCGACCAGGGCTTCGATCTCCGCCGCCCAGCCGGCGCGCAGGTCGAAGCCGGTGTTCTGCCGGAACTCCTCCCAGGGCCAGCCGGCGTTCATGCGCAGGCCGAAGGCCGCCATCTCGCCGGCGCAGGCAAGCGGCTCCAGTTCCTCGCGCCACTCGACCGCGCGTTCGCCGCGTTCCAGCCGATCGCAATAGACGCGCGTGTTGGCGAGGTTCTTCGTGCGGAGCGGCGGCCGGAAACCGGTGGCGCTCGGCCCGCAGGCGACGGACGGTCGGCCGCGCCAGTAGCCGACGTTGTGACGGCAGGCGAAGGATGGCAGCTCGTCATTGGCGGCACCATCGTGCCGGGCGAAGTTGGCGACCTCGTACTGCCGCAGGCCTGCGGCGGAGGCTTCCTCGAGGAGCACGTCGTACATGTCGCAGGCCAGGTCTTCATCCACGGCGAAGCGGCCCGCCTTGAGCTGCTCGTACAGCGGGGTGTCATCCTCGTAGATGACCTCGTAGCTGGACAGGTGCTCGGCATTGAAGGCGAGGGCCTCGCGCAACGTCGCGCGCCACACATCGAGCGTCTGCGTGGGGATGGCGAACATGAGGTCAAGGTTCACGCTGGTGAAACCGGCGGCGCGCAGCGTGTCGTACGAACGGAACACCATGTCGCGCGAATGCACCCGCCCCAGCCGGTCCAGCAGCGCGTCATCGAGCGACTGCACGCCCATCGAAACGCGGTTCACGCCGTGGTCGCGGAAGAGGCGGGCCTTGTCCGCAGAGACGGTCGCGGGGTTGCATTCGACGGTGAACTCCGCCGCGCCGAGCAGGCCGTGGAGTTCCAGCGCGCGGAAGATGGTCCGCCAGTGTGAGAGGTTCAGCAGCGAGGGCGTGCCGCCGCCAAAGAAGATCGTGGCCGGCGCCAGGCGTCCGAAGTGCGGGGCGATGAGCTGCAGCTCGCGGGTCAGCGCCGCGACGTACCTTCCGACCAGCTCGCCCTCCGCCGGCGCGGAGTAAAAGGCGCAGTACCCACACTTCTGCGCGCAGAACGGAACGTGGACATAGAGCGAGGGCGGGAACACGTGACGGGGGCCGCCCGAGAACACGACGGCCGCCCGGCCAGGCAGGCCCGCGGCGGCCGTCGGGAGCGTCGGTAGACGGCCGTTCAGGCCATCGGGGCGTCGCGGTGGACGTTCTGGGCCTTCAGGCCCTTGTCACTCTGGATCACGTCGAAAGTCACCGGCTCGCCCTGGTTGAGCGTCTTGAAGCCCGCGCCGCTGATCGCGGTATGGTGGACGAAGATGTCGCCTCCGGTGCCAGTGTCCTCGGAGATGAAGCCGAAGCCCTTCTTGTTGTCGAACCACTTCACTTTGCCGCTAGCCATAAGTCACAAATGTGTAACCGGAATGCGCTGCCCAGCGTCCGCCTGGCCGCGGTCGTAACAGGCGACCGCTGACGATAAACCCTTCGGGGCGGGACAGATTCTTCCGATCAGGTGCCGGGAAAGGAATAGGCTCAGGCACCGCGCAGTCAAGCTCGCAGGCGTTGCCGGAACGTCGCAATGCCCGCGGGAGGGCCTTTTTTCTCGTCCGCCCGCACCCCGTGCGGCGAGGATTCCCCCGAATGGACGCGCTGAAGCATCTTTTGGACGTGGTGCTGCACCTGAACCGGCACCTCGACCACCTCGTCGGTGAATATGGCTTATGGGTGTACGCCATCCTTTTCCTCATCGTTTTCTGTGAGACCGGACTGGTGATCACGCCCTTCCTGCCGGGCGACTCCCTGCTCTTCGCCGCCGGGGCCATCGCCGCCAACGGCCGAATGAACGTCGTCTTCCTCATGGGCCTCCTCATCGTCGCCGCCATCCTCGGTGACACGGTGAACTACTGGATCGGCCGGCTCGCCGGGGAAAAGCTCCAGCGCCGCTTCCCGCGCCTCATCAAGCGCGAACACCTGGACCGGACGCACGCCTTCTTCGAGCGCTACGGCGGCAAGACCATCATCATCGCCCGCTTCGTGCCCATCGTGCGCACCTTCGCGCCGTTCGTCGCCGGCGCGGGCAAGATGAGCTACGGACGCTTCATGACCTACAACGTCGTGGGCGGCATCCTCTGGGTCGTGCTCTGCACGCTCGCCGGCTACTTCTTCGGCAACCTGCCCTGGGTGAAGGAGAACTTCACCGCCGTCATCCTCGCCATCATCGTCCTCTCCATCCTGCCGGCCGTGTTCGAATTCTGGCGGGAACGCCGCCGCCTTCGCGCCGCCCGCACCTGAGGCGGGCCCTGCCCATGGTCGACGCCGCGGCCATCCGGTTCCTGCGCTACGGCCCGCACGCGTGGCTGCTGCGGCTCCCGGATGGCGTGGACGAGTCAACGCTCCGATGGCGGCTGGCCTTGGAAAGGGCGCTCGCGCGGCGGCCGCCTGCCGGCCTGCTCGAGGTCACGCCGGGTTTCACCTCGCTGCTGCTCGAGTTTGCCGATGAACCGCCCGCCGCCGCGGCGCTGACGGACCTTCTGGCCGGCCTTCAGGAATTCGGCGAAACCGCCGCGGACGACTCTCGCGCGGTGGCCGTCCCCGTCGTGTACGACGGCCCGGACCTCGCGGGCGTCGCGACGCACGCCGGCCTGGCGCGTGAAGAGGTCATTCGGCGCCACGCCGCAGGACGCTACATCGTGGCGCTGCTTGGCTTCGCGCCGGGCTTTCCCTACCTGCTCGGCCTCGATCCGGCGCTGCACACGCCGCGACTCGACACGCCCCGACCCGTCGTGCCCGCCGGCTCAGTGGCCATTGGCGGCGCACACACCGGCATCTATCCGGCGCGGCTGCCGGGCGGCTGGAACCTGATCGGGCGGACCAGCCTCACGCTCGTCAGGAGCGCGCCGGCCAACGCGCCCAAGGACTGTTTCCTGTTTGCGCCTGGCGACCGCGTTCGCTTCGTCCCGGTGGATGCATTCCCCGCCGACGATGCCTGAGCCCGTCCTCGAAGTGCTGGTACCGGGACCGCACGCGTCGCTGCAGGACGCCGGCCGGCGCGGCTGGCGGCGGTTCGGCGTCCCACCCGGCGGCGCGCTCGACGCCCACGCGCGCCACACCGTCAACACGCTCCTCGGCAACCCGCCGGATGCCCCGGTGCTGGAGCTGCTGCCGCTGGGCGTCCGGCTGCGCGTGCTGCGGCGCGCGGCTTTCGTGACCGGCGGCGCGGACGGCGGCGGACCGCTGCCGCGCTGGCGCGTCCTGGAACTCGACGCCGGCGCGGAACTCGCCTGGCCCCGCCCGGCGGCCGGCGTGTGGAGCTGCCTCGGGGTGCGCGGCGGTTTCGCGGCACCCCTCCGGTTCGGCGGCGTCAGTCCGCTGCCCGCGGCAGGCGTGGGATCCTTGCTGCGTTCCGGCGACCGGCTGGCTGCGGGCGCGGCCGGTCCGCCGCCCCGGCACATCGGCGGGCGCTGGCTCGCCGACGCCGCATGCCGCGACTACACCCGGCCGCCGGTGCTGCGCTTGTGGCCGGGGCCGCAGTGGGAGGACTTCTCCTCCGCGTCGCGCCAAGGGCTCTTCGCCGCTGCGTGGCGCGTCAGCGCGCGCAGCAGCCGGGCCGGCTACCGGCTGGAAGGCCCGGCCCTCGAGGGGCCGCCGGGCATCGTCAGCGAGCCGGTCCTCGTCGGCTCCATCCAGGTGCCGCCCGGCGGCCAGCCCATTGTAACGCTGCACGACGGCCCGACCGTGGGCGGCTATGCCAAGCTCGGCCTCATCGAACCGGAAGATCTTCCTTGGCTTGTGCAGGTGCCCGCCGGCCGCGAGGTGCGCTTCACCCCGAACACCGCGGAGGGCCCGGAACTCCCTTGAGCATTGCGCCCTGACCCCTCGAGGTTCCGCCCGTGCCCGGCTTCGACCTCAACTGCGACCTCGGCGAAGGCGAGTCCCCGCCCCGCACGTTGGCGCTGCTGCGCCTCGTCACCTCGGCCAACGTCGCCTGCGGTGGCCACGCCGGTGACCCGGAGACCATGGAGCGCGCGGCCCGCCACGCCCTCCGCCTCGGCGTCGCGGTGGGCGCGCATCCAGGCTGGCCGGACCGCGCCGGCCACGGCCGCGCGGAGGTGACGCCCTCACCGGCAGGGCTGGTCACGCTGCTGCTCCAGCAGGTGTCGGCGCTCGACACCGTGGCGCGCGCGCTCGGCGGCTCGGTGCGGCACCTGAAGCTCCACGGCGCACTCTACCACGCCACCGACCGTGACCCCGCGCTGGCCGAGGCCTACCTGGGCGCCGTGCGCCGCTGGTGGCCGCGGCTGGCGGTCTTCGCCCGTTCCGGCGGCGCGACCGCCCTCCGCGCGCGGGAGCTCGGCCTCGCCGTGCAGGAGGAGGTGTTTCTGGACCGGGCCTACCGGCGGGATGGCAGCCTCGTGCCGCGCGGCGAACCCGGCGCGCTGCTCGTTGCCCGCGACGTGCCACCGCGCCTCGGGCAAATCTCCCTCGGCTTCGTCACGTCGGCGGACGGCGCCAAAGTGCCGCTGCGGGCCGACACGCTGTGCGTTCACGCGGACTCGCCCGGAGCGCTCGCCATCGCGCGGCTCGCCTCGGCCGCCCAGCGCAGCGCGGCGGGCGGGGCCTTCACAAACGTCGGCGCGCGAAGATAAATCGGCTCCAGCGGCTCGGCGCGGACAACCCGCGCCGGGTCGTCAGCGAGCGCGAGCAGCGCCGTGGCGGTCGGCCAGCCAGGCAGGTTCGGGATTTCCGTGCTCAACCCCGGCCCCAGGAACCAAGTGTCCGCCGGCGTGCCCTGCATCATCGCGTAGGCCGGCACAAGCCGAAGCGGCGCGACGTCTTCGAGGCACGCCTCGGTCAGCCTGAAGTCGGCCACGTAAAACTCCCCGCGCTGCGCGTCCACCACCACGCGCGCCGCCCCGCGCCGCCCGTCCTGGCGCGCCTCCCAGGCGATGGCGGCGCTTGAGCTGACGCCGACCACCTCAACGCCGGTGGCCAGCCGCCAGCCCTGCGCCACCGCGAGCGCGGCGCGGATGCCCGTATAGCTGCCGGGACCGAGACCGATGACCAGCCGACGCACTTCATCGCGGGCCGCCCCCGCCGCGCGCAGCGCCTCGTCGATCAGGCTGAACGCCGGCGTCGCGCGGCCGTCGCCCCAGACGGCCGAACCGGCGCGGCCGTCCGAAGCGCGCACGGCGGCGGATCGCGTCCAGGTTGAAAACTCAAGCGCGAGGGTCGTCATGTGTGATGCGGCGCTCGGCGTCGCCAGCCGGTTCGAAGGTCACCCGCACCAGCCGTGGCGGCGGCGCGCCGGGCCACCGGTCGAACCACTCCACCACCGTCACCGCCGCCGCGTCCGGCACGAACTCGTCGAGGCCGGCGGCGTGGATTTCTTCCGCCCGTTCCAGGCGATAGAGGTCGAGGTGATGCAGCGGCAGCCGGCCGCCGGCGTGCGTCTGCACGAGCGCGAAGGTCGGCGACGGGATGCGGCCCGCGATGCCCAGCCCGCGGGCGACGCCGCGCGCGAACTGCGTCTTGCCCGCGCCCAGCGGCCCGACGAGGCCGAACACCATGCCCGGGGCGGCCGTGCGGGCGAGCGCCGCACCGAGCGCCTCAGTCTCCGACGGGCTGCGCGAAATGAGCGTAGGCATGGGGGGACAGCGCGCGGATGGCGTCGCGGGAGAGCAGGCGCAGGCCAGGCTGCTCCGTGATGCGGCCGATGCAGCTCAGGCGTACGCCGGGGAACTGGCGCCGCCACGCGTCCTGCAGCGGCACCGCCCGCGCCGCAGGCACGGTGAAGAGCAGCTCAAAATCCTCGCCGTCGCGCAGGGCTGCCTCGAGGGCGGGCGGCGCGCCGGCCACCTCGCGGGCGCGGAGCTTCGCGGCCCGGCTCACGGGAATGGCGTCCCGCAGCAGTTCCGCGCCCGCGCGCGAGGCCTCGAGCAGGTGGCCGAGGTCGCCGGCCAGGCCGTCGCTCACGTCCATCATGGCGGTCACGGGAAACTGCTCCGCCAGCCAGCGGCCCTCGACGAGCCGCGGCTCGAAGTCAAGGTGACGCCCAAGGATCGAGCCGCCCAGCTCGCCGGTGACGAAGAGGGCGTCGCCCGGCTTCGAGCCGCCGCGGCCGAGCCGCCGGTCCGCGGCCGCCGTGCCGAGCGCGGCCACGCTCAGCCAGGCGTGCGGGGCGGGCGAGGTGGTGGTTTCGCCGCCGGCGACCGCCGTGCCGGTCCGGTCGGCAAGGGCGCGCAGGCCGGCATAGACCGCCTGCGGCCACGCGGGGTTGAATCCCGCCGGCAGCGCGAGCGTCACCAAAGCGGCCACGGGCGTGCCGGCCATGGCCGCAAGGTCGCTGAGCACGCGGCCAAGGGCCTTGTGGCCGACCTTCTCCGGCGCCGCGTCCCTGAAGAAATGGACGCCCTCCACGACGGCGTCGGTCTTGAAGAGGATCACGCGCCCCGGCACGCCGAGGTCCAGCACGGCGCAGTCGTCGCCCGGCCCGGCGACCACCGCGGGATGAGGTGGCAGGCCGCGCGTGAGGGCGCGGATGAGCTCGAATTCGTTCATGCCGGGGGCGCGTTCGCGCCGGAGACGATCATGGCGAGGTTCACCGCGTTGAACAGCGCGTGGCTCACGACCGGCGCCAGCAGGTCACCGGTGTGTTCGTACAGCCAGGTCCAGACAAGGCCCAGGGCCACGAGCGGCAGCAGGGCCGGAAGGTTGCCATGGCTCAGGGCAAAAAGGCCGCTGGTGAGCAGGGCCGCGAGGACGCGCGGCGCGCGGAGCAGCCCGGCGCGGTACAGCACGCCACGGAAGAAGTGCTCCTCCGTCACCGGTGCCAGCAGCGCGGCGCCGACCCCAAGGATCGCGAGCTGCCACGGCGCGTCATGCATCCGTAAAGCGGTCACGGCCACCTGCTCGTTCACCTCCACGCCGAAACGCGACAGCAGCAGCACGGAGAGGGCCTGCAGGGCCAGCGCGCCCGGAATGACCACCAGGCCCGACGCCGCACCCCACGCCAGCGCCCGCCGCCAGCCGGGCGTCGCCAGCACAAATGCCGCCCGCCAGCCGATGCCATGCGTCCGCACGAGGACGCCGAGCATCACGGCCAGCGGGACGTGAAACGCCACCGTGCCGCCGGCCACGAGCCAGAAGGGCGGGTTCTCCGCCGCCACCCCGGCCTGCTTGGCCGCCACGGCCAGACCGGTGCCGAGCGCGCCCACCGAAAGCAGCAGGAGGGCGAGGACAAGGACCAGCGGCTCGAGTCGCCACGGTGCAGGCGGAAGCATGAGGCGGCAGGATAGCGGCGGAACACCGCGGCCGGCAATCCGACACGAGGCGCGCCGCGCCGATCCCTTATCGTGCCTGACAGCGCCCGGATCCGCGCCATGCTCCGGCCATGCCGACACCTGCCCGCCCTGCCCTCAAGGCCGCCCTCGCCGCCCTGCCCGCGTGGACGAGGAAGGGATCCGTCATCCGTCGGACCTTCGAGTTCGCGGACTTCGTGGCCGCGATGAAGTTCGTGAACGCGGTGGCCCGCGCCGCTGAAAGGGCGAACCATCACCCCGACATCTCCATCAATTGGAACCGCGTGACGCTCGCGCTCACCACCCACGATGCCGGCGGGCTGACGGCGAAGGATTTCGCCCTGGCGGCACAATGCGACCGGCTGGTGGCCTGAGCGGTGTTCGGCGGACGACGCCGGCAGCCGGCCCGCGCTTCAGGACAGGGCATGCCAAGGGGCGCGGCGACCGGCCGCGGTCGTGAACGGGCTTGCCCCCGGCGCGTCGTTCCCTTATGCCAGCCACGTGATTCGCAACGGCAACCTTCGCCTCGCTCTGCTGGCGCTGCTCCTTACGGACGCGGCGGCGGTCGGGGTTTGCTGAACACAGGACGATTTACGAAACCCCATCGCCGCGCGCCGGCGGTGGGGTTTTTCGTTTCCCGCCCCGGCCCGGCCCAACGCAGAACCGCCATGATGCTCAAGAACCCCGCCACGAAGTACCGCCCGTTCCCGCCGGTGGATTTGCCCGACCGCCGCTGGCCCGGCCGCGTGCTCACCCACGCCCCGGTCTGGTGCAGCGTGGACCTGCGCGACGGCAACCAGGCCCTCGCCGTGCCCATGAACGTGGCGCAGAAGCTCGAGCTGTTTCAGGCTCTCGTCCGCTGCGGGTTCAAGGAGATCGAGGTCGGCTTCCCCGCCGCGTCGAACACCGAATTCGCCTTC
>JBJXFY010000370.1:0-2683 GCA_046155815.1 Limisphaerales bacterium
GTTCCGTGGCGGTCATGGGGAATCAAGATCCCGGTGGTGCCTGGACCGAACCACCGGGCTGGGCAGTTTCGGATTGGCGGGAAGTCAAATCCGCATCCGTACGCGTGGCGTGAAGCGCGTGGCGTTCAGCGCCAGCGCCGCCTGCCAGACGTACACACCGAGCACGAGGGCCGAGCCGGCCTGCAGCGAGCGGCTCGTGCCACGGCACCATCGCAGGCTGTTGGCGGCGCTGATCTGTGCCGGCGTCCAGGCCTGCCGCTGCACCGCGCGGCCCGGGCCAAGGTAGGCCTGCCGCAGCAGCCGCTCGGCGCGTGGCTGCACCAGCCAGGCATCGGCCGCGTGCGCCACGAGCACGCCGCACAGCAGCCACGCCAGCCACCGCTCCGGCGGGCGGCCGGTGTAAAGCCACTCCGCCAGCACCGCCATGGCCGACACCGCGAGGCAGATCCACACGAGCAGGTGAAAGCGTCCCGCGACCACGTCACCTGCTGCCCCGGCGTGCAGCGGCCCGAGCAGCGCCGTCATCTGCGACGAGGAAAAGGCCCCGGCGACGGACAGGCCATGCAACGCCGTGGCCCCGAGCCAGACGGCGGCGTTCACCAGCGCGACGATCCGCACGAAGGAAATCACTGCCCGGCAGAATAGGTGCCCGCGTCAACCCGTGCCAAGCCCGGCTGTCAAGGCGTCGTACGCCACGACGGGCCACTTCGCCCTTTTCTTTTGCTGCTTTGACAGCTGTTTCTAAGCTCTGCGCGTGTTCGCCGGCAGGCGGACGTGATGCCCGTGACGGCTGTCCAATCATCCCCGCCGCCGGTCGCCGAACTTGCCGGTTCGGCTTCCCCGCTGCTCGCGCGGCTTGGCCCGGCCGGAGCGCTGCCGGACTTCGCTGCCGCCGCGGCGCTGCTGGGGGCCGCCGCCGTCCGCAACCCTGAGGAGCTGTTGGCGCTGCTTGCCGCGTATCGGGGGCAGCTTCTCTTCCCGTTGGAACTGCCCGTCATCGCTCAGGCTGCCGCCCACGCCGCCGCGGGATTCAGCCGCGAACTCACCGCCCTTGACCGCGAGACGGAGGCGCGTTTCCCTGCCGGACCTTTCCGCGAGGCAAGCCGCGCCGTCGGCCGCGTCCAGCTCGAACGGCTCCGCCCCCTGCGCGACGTGCGGGTGGTGCGACGCTGCCTCCAAGCCTTGGACTCCGGGGCCAGCCCCGGTCTGCATGTCACGGTGTACGGCCTGCTGCTTGCGACCTTCTCGCTGCCGCTGCGCTCCGGGCTGGCGCACTATGCGCAGGCGGCCCACGGCGGCCTCGCGCGCGCCGGCGCGGCCGCGCTCGGCCTGGACGGTGAGTCGGCGTTGGCGTTTGATGCGGAGCTGGCGGCCGAACTGCCCGCGCGCCTCGCCGAGGTCCTGCCGCAACCGGGCTGGCTGGGCGTCGCTCGTACGCCGTGAAGCTTCGTCTCCACGGCCGCCTCCGCGAGGTTCGGGCGGTAGCCTTCGACGCGCGGCGCAATGCTGTCCTCCTCATCGATCAGCGCCTTCTGCCTCACCGGCTGGAATTCGCGGTCGCTCACGACTTCCGCGCTACCGCCCGCGCGATTCGCGACATGGTCGTCCGTGGCGCGCCGGCCATCGCGGCGGCGGCGGGCTATGGCCTCGCCCAGGGTGTGCGCACCCTCCGCGGCCGGTCGCTGACGGCCTTCGACCGCCTCGCCGACGAGGTTTTCCACACGCTCGCCGCCGCCCGGCCCACGGCCGTGGATCCGGTGAACGCGCTGCGCCTCGTCCGCGCCGCGATGGGGCAGGGGAGTGATGTTCCGGAGAAGCAGTCGCTTGCCCTTGCCGCCGCGGAGATCTTCGCCGCCGAGAGCGCGGCCGAATGCGCCGCGATCGGCCGGCACGGACTGCCCTTGATCCGTGAAGGAGCGCGCGTCCTGACGCACTGCAACGCTGGCTGGCTCGCCTGCGTGGACCACGGCACCGCCACCGCGCCGCTGTACGCCGCGCACGCCGCCGGCCGGACCTTCCATGTCTGGTGCGATGAGACGCGCCCCCGCTGCCAGGGTGCCTCGCTCACGGCGTGGGAACTTGCGCGCGCGGGGATTCCCCACGCCGTCATTGCTGACAACGCCGCCGGCCATTTCATGCAGCGCGGCGAGGTGGACCTCGTGATCGTCGGCGCCGATCGCGTGCTCGGCCGCACGGGTGAGATCGCCAACAAGATCGGCACCTACACCAAGGCCGTGCTTGCTGCGCGCCACCGCATCCCCTTCTACGTGGCCGCGCCCTTCTCCACCCTCGACTGGACGACGCGGACGGGAACGGACATTCCCATCGAGGAACGCGATCCCGCGGAGCTGGTAGGAGCCTGGGGCCGCACGTCCGCCGGCAGGCGCGTCCATGTGAGCATCGCGAATCCGGGCAGCCCCGCGCGCAACCCCGCGTTTGACGTGACGCCGTCGGAACTGATCACCGGCATCCTGACGCCCGCCGGCCTGTTTGGACCGCGCGAGCTGTGGCGGCGACGGCGCGAATTGCATGGCCCGGCCGCGTGACGCTGGGAAACTTTGCCTTGCAACGGTCGACGTCGAAACGAACCTTCGTGCCGCTTCTGCGGACGGCGGGGTAGCCAAGTGGTAAGGCAGGGCTCTGCAAAAGCCCCATTCGTCGGTTCGATTCCGACCCTCGCCTC